>PLDF01000191.1 GCA_003135055.1 Bryobacterales bacterium
ACTTTCATGTCGCACACCCGGCTATTGCGCCGTCCTGCCGCTTTGCTGTATTCTCTGATCAGGCGGTGGAGTTCGCCAAACTGTCGCTTCTCAAGCGGCCAATGACTCCTACAGCAGTACCTGCTGTAGGGCCGCCCGAATCCCTTACAGCTAAATCCGAATATTGGAGACCGGCATGGAACAGGTCTGGTTCTCAGCGGCGCTCTGGCTCGTCCTTGCGTTGATCGCCACGCTGCTATCGATTTGGTTCAGGATCTCGACGGCGCTATCCGAGATCGTGGTTGGCACGGTTGCGCAGCTCATCATCGGGGCCGTGATCGGCACCGAAGTGTTGGGAGCGAAGTCTGCCTGGGTCGGCTTTCTGGCCGGCACCGGAGCCATCGTGCTCACCTTTCTCGCCGGGGCCGAGCTCGATCCCGCCATATTCCGCACCAAGTGGAAGGAAGCCATGGTCGTGGGACTGGTGGGCTTTTTCTCGCCATTTCTGGTAGCCGCGGCCGTGGCGCACTTCGTGTTGGGGTGGTCCATTCCCTCAAGCTGGCTGGCCGGAGTCGCGCTCTCCACCACTTCCGTTGCCGTCGTGTATGCCGTCATGCTGGAACTCGGCTTGAACCGCACCGATTTCGGCAAAGGCATTCTCGCGGCTTGTTTTGTGAACGATCTTGGAACCGTAATCGCGTTGGGCCTCATCTTTGCCCCGTTCACCGTGCGGACACTGATCTTTGTGGCCGTGTGCGTGGTTGTGTTCGCGGCGCTGCCGTTTGTCACTCACTGGTTCTTTCGAAAATACGGCGGACGCGTTTCGGAGCTCGAAGCCAAATACATTCTCTTTCTGTTATTCGGGATGGGCGGCCTGTCGACCTGGGCTGGCAGCGAGGCTGTGCTGCCGGCTTATATCATCGGGATGGTGTTGGCCGGAACGGTGGGAAAGGATCACGTTCTGATCAGGCGTCTGCGAACCTTGACGTTCGGCCTGCTGACGCCGTTCTATTTCATTCGCGCGGGATCGCTGGTTTCCGTACCGGCTCTGGCCGCCGCTCCGCTGGTCTTTCTAGTGCTATTGGCGGCCAAGATGGTGAGCAAGATGGTCCCGCTGGTTCCCACCGTCCGTGCGTTCAACCATCAGGGACACCAGGGACTCTATTACTCTCTCATGATGTCGACGGGACTGACCTTCGGGACGATTTCCGCTCTGTTCGGATTGAACCACCATATCATTACCGACGCGCAGTACTCGCACCTGGTGGCAACCGTGATCGCCAGCGCCGTGATACCGACGGCGATCGCTAACGCCTGGTTCATGCCCAAACACCTGCTACCGAAGGCGGAGGCGGTTGTCCGGCCGATGTTGGTCGAAGACGCCGGCGCTGGAGAATAATATGATCGAGCAAATTCTGGTCGCGCACGATGGCTCCGATAGCGGCCGCAAGGCATTCGATTTTGCCGTCGAGCTCACAGCGCGCGTTGGCGCGCGTCTTCGCATGATTTGCGTCGAGGAGGAGATTCCCCGCCACGCCGAGGTGATCGATGAGCTGCGCGAAGAGAAAGACCGCGCCGATAGCTACTTCGGGCAGCTTGCCGAACATTGCCGGACGCGCGCGGCGCTGCATTCGGTAGACCTCGAGACCGTGATTGCGCCCGGACATGTGGTCAGGGTAATTGGCGATTTCGTCCGGGAAAATGGCATCGATCTGCTGATAATCGGCTTCACGGGACACTCCCGGATTTACGAGCACATTTGGGGTGGCACGGCCCACAACCTGACTAGCACTGTGCGCTGCAGCATACTCGTAGTCAAGTAGCGGGGCAGCTCGATGGAACCTCGATGGAACCGCACGTTCCTTTCGTGGGGATGGCGAACGAGAGGCGTCGCCTGAGTCTGGCGTTGAGCGCTGGCGACCCGCTGTTACTGCTGGGTCCTCAGGGCAGCGGTAAGACCAGGCTCATTCAAGAAGCTCTCTCCGGCGAGCGCCACGTCCTATGCATTGCCTGGCCTCCGACCTTACATGACTTACTGACAGCGATTGCGCGTGCTCTAATGGCCGCGCGCCATGCGGGTTTCATCAGCCTTGCCAAGCCCGGCGATCCGGAAGCCTGGCTCGCGGCTCAAACCAGTATGCGCCTCAAAGGGCTTCTGTGGAACGCGGTGGAAACGTCACCTGTGCCGATGATGCTCGATGGCGTTACGGGCGCCGGCTTCCCTACTTACCGTTTTTTGCAGCGAATCTATCATACGCCTGGCATGGCTCTTTCCGCCGCCTCGCGGGACGCTGTCAGTTTGGGAGCATTGGCCAGACTCTTCTGGAATCCGGCGAAGGCGCTAAGTCTCCCGCCGCTCCCAGAGCGGGACGCCGAAGAACTGTTCGAATCCGCCGCCGACCGTTTCAAACTGCGCCACCTAGACCTTGATGAGTTCCGTGAAAAAGCGCTGGAGAGCGCTTGCGGGAACCCAGGACAAATAATTGAGATGTGCCGGCTGGCCACCCGGCCGCAATACCATGCGGGCCGGCATATCAAGTTCTCTTCATTACGCATCGATGCGGTAATGAAGTTCGTACGTTAGCCATCGCGCAAATATAACTGGCGCTTCCGGCTATTTAGTGGCTGCCGGGGCGAGATCCAGGTCGCCGCAGTGGAAGTAGATCGCGCTGATGAGGTTCTGCTTGTTGCGGAAGCCGCGGGCCGTGTACTTCACCTATTGGATCTATGCTCTCGTACCGAGTTCGCATACGGATCGCTGGCAGACTGGGCCGGCGGGAGAACAAAGCTGTTTCATCCGATCGACAACTGCCTGAATGGCGAACCGCATGGCGGCTCCATTCTCCGGATCGCCCGGCTGATGGCGCTCGCGATCCGGTTTGAGGGCCACCACAAGATTTCCGCCGAGGCGAAGCTGCGACTTCGCCTCGGCCCGACGGAGACGACCGCCGCCCGAAACAGTGGACTAGCTCATTTCCAGGCGGAGGGCGGAACGATGATGTCGTCGGCTGGCACAAGCGTGTTCACCGAGACATGCGGCCACGTGAGGGTATTGAAATTCAGCAGGACAGTCTGGGTGTACTGAATCTGCGTGAAAGTAACCGTAAGCTTGCGTGGCACATCCAGGTCGAACGGCAGTGTGCCGGAGAATGTCGGCACGCGCTGACCGGGAACGCTCGGCTTGGCTTTTACCGCGAAGGGCTGGCCTGTCGTGCCGGGCGGCACTAGAATGACCTCTTCGACGGTTTCGATCCAGAAAATCGCCGTCATCTGCAAGGTCTGAGCGTTGGGGGCCGTAGCCGCGGCCTGGCCCATCAAGAAGGCGATATTGTCGACTCCGCCCCCGAAGAGTGGCGGAGGCGGAGGCGGGGCCGTGGAGATTACGATGCTGGTTGTACTCGTGATCGTTTGTTTGCTGATGTGATTGCGGAGCACCGTGTTGGGATCGGTCAACATGGCTTGCGTGATCGTGCCGGCGGCCATAAAGCTGGTCAGATCTTGCGGAAGCCGGGCCGAGTTCGGAGTGGCAGCGATTTGGCTTGGGAAAGGGACCAAATTTGGCGGGTTCGACCCCGTCGCGAATGGCGTGATGTCAACGGGTTTTATGGTCGGCGGCCCGGGGTTGGTCACAAAGATGCCTTGAGCCTCGATGGTGGTCCCGTGCGGGATCGACGCCATGCGCGCGACGGTTTCCTGGCCTATTGGCGGCACGGCCGTAGCCGGCACATGAATCCAAATTCCGGGCTCGACGTGGATACCGACACTTTCGCCATGGGTCGTAATGTCACTGACGGTCTGGAGGTAAGGCACTCCGTTGAGGAAGATGTCTCCCTGCGGCGTCGTCCCCCGGTTCGGAACAGAGCCGAGGCTCGGTGAAAACGAGAGGCTTTCGGAAGTGAGGTTCAGTTCCAGAATGTTGTCCCGGGGGGGCGGAACTGGAACTGGAACGGGCAGGGGGGTTGGCGTCACCGAGTTATCGGGACGGAAGATGGTGTTGAAGCCGTTGCCGACCCAATCTCCAACAAAAGCGGCGAGTGGACCAAGGGGCGGCGGCGGTACAGGGGGGCTGACTACCTTATGATCTGGGCGAACTTCCCCGAATAAGAAGTCACTGGGCAGCTTGATGGATGCCCTAGGTTTTGCGTCACTCATTTGTAATTCTCCTTTTTAGCCAAGATTCACCTTCTCAACGAACGTTCAAAAGACACTTAGGCGTTGTGCTCCCTGCACTCCTCAGCGAGCCCTCACAGAGGTTCCGTCAGCAACTGCGTCAAAAGAAAGCGTACACCTCAAATGGACACGGCCAGTCAAGTTTAAATGATATAGTGCTGAATTGGAATCATTTCGTTTCATCGGTTATTTAAAATTGCGGGGCGTTGCCGAAGCGGATGGGGTGAGCGGAACGTCGAGGCTGTCAATTTCAACGCGGAGGCGGGGAGCGGCCGAGGAAGGCGCGGAGTTTGGCGGAAGTCCGGATTCCGATGAAAACGGGCCGAGAGTCTTGTGCGCATGTTGGGTCCAAAGGGCAGGCCTTCGGCTACGAACCTTGCCAGCATTCCGACCGCGCTACAGAAGACGGAAGGAGTGCATTTCGAGTTGGCACTGAAGAGGTTGGTTGCCGTGAACCCCCGCCATGTGCGTAAACTCCGGAAGCCGGCTGAAAGCCGGCTTGCAGCCAGGATTGGCTGCCCCACTTACGGCTTGTAGGCGATGGCGTCGATCTCTACTTTGATTCCAGGAATCGCGAATGCCACCGCCACCGTGGTGCGGGCGGGTTTGGCGTCGCCGAAGAATTGCGCGTAGACTTCGTTCATGGCCGCGAAATCTTTGCCTTCGGCCAGGTAGACGTGGCACTTCACCACGTCGCTCATCGCGGCGCCACAGCCTTCCAGCACGCCTTTGATGTTGTTCAACACCTGGCGCGTCTCGGTGGCGATGTCGCCGGAAATCACGGTATGCGTCGCCGGGTCCACTGGGACCTGGCCGGAGACGTAAATGAAGCCGCCCGCGCGAACGGCTGGAGAATATGGCCCGCGCGGCGCGGGTACGCCAGGGGGAGTGATGCGCTCGATCATATGTTTAGTGTCCTTCCGCTTCCAGAAATCGTTCCGCTTCTATCGCCGCCATGCAGCCTGCGCCGGACGCCGTGATGGCCTGCCGGTACATGCGGTCTTGCACGTCGCCCGCGTGAAATACGCCGGGAATATTGGTGCGCGCGCCGCCCTTTGAGAGGATGTAACCCTCGGGATCGGTGTCGATCTGTCCCTTGAACACGCTCGTATTCGGGATATGCCCGATGGCCACGAAGAAGCCGTCTACCGGCTCGTCCCACGCCTCGCCGCTGACCACGTTGCGCAGGCGCGCGCCGGTCACCAGTTTCTCGGACGCGTCGAACACGTCGTCGACGACGGTGTTGGTGAGGAACCGGATCTTGGGATTGCGCCGCGCGCGGTCGAGCATGATTTTCGATGCGCGGAACTGGTCGCGGCGATGCACCAGCGTGACCTGCTTGCCGAAACGCGTCAGGAAGTTGGCCTCTTCCATGGCCGAATCGCCGCCGCCCGCCACCATGATGTTCTTGTCGCGGTAGAAGAATCCGTCGCAGGTGGCGCATGAGCTCACGCCATGGCCGATCAGCTTCTGTTCCGACGGGAGCCCCAGCCATCGCGCCGAGGCGCCGGACGCAATGATGACGGTGCATGTCTCCATCCACTCGTCGTCGATCTTGAGACGGAAGGGGCGCTTGGAAAAATCGGAATCGGTAACGGCCGCGTGCAGATACTCGGCGCCGAAGTTCTGCGCCTGCAGTTTCATGTTCTCGACCAGGTCCGGACCGTTGATGCCTTCGGGAAATCCGGGGAAATTTTCGACCAGAGTGGTGAGAGCAAGCTGGCCGCCGGCTTCGTGGCCGCCGACGACGAGCGGCTTCAGGTTGGCGCGGGCGGTGTAAATGGCGGCCGTATTGCCGGCGCACCCGGAGCCTATGATCACTACATTTCGCATCGGAAAGATCAATGTAGCATAGGGGCATGGGCCGTCAACTGGATTCCGCGTGGGTGACGCGTAACGTTATCGGCATGACGGTCACCAGTTTCTTCGCCGACGTAGGCTACGAGATGGTGGGCGCGGTGCTTCCGGGGTTCCTGGCATCCATCGGCGTGGCGCCCGCGGCGCTCGGGTGGATTGAAGGCGTGGCCGACGCGTTGTCGAGCTTCCTGAAGCTGGCCTCGGGCTGGTATTCGGACCGCGTCGGGCATCGCAAGCCGCTGGTGGCCCTGGGCTATTTTCTCTCGGGCACGATGCTGGCGATTTTCGCGGCGGCGGTTTCGTGGCCGCTGGTAATGGCGGGGCGCGCGGCGGCGTGGTTCGGCAAGGGAATCCGCGGGCCGCTGCGCGATGCGATGCTGGCGGATTCGACGCCGCCCGAAGCGCGCGGCCGGGTGTTCGGAATGCACCGCGCGGGCGATACGGCGGGCGCGGTGGTGGGGCCGCTGCTGGGCGTGTGGCTGCTCTCGTGGCTGCCGCGGCCCAACCCGTCGGCGCCGTTTCGAACCATTTTTCTGGTCTCGCTGATCCCTGGGCTGCTGGCGTTCGGGTCCATGGTTTTTCTGGTGAAGGAGAAGCGCGCGCCAGCGAATCGCACGAAGAAGCTGTGGACTTCGTTGCGTGAGCTGCCGCGTCCGTACTTGCGGTTTCTGACCGGCGTGGCGCTCTTCGGCGCGGGCGATTTTGCGCCGGCGCTGCTGGTGATGGCGGCGGCGCAATTGCTCGCGCCGAAATACGGCATAGTTCGCGCGGGCGAAATTGCGGCGCTGTTCTATGCGGTGCGCAACCTGGTCTATGCGGCGGTCTCTTATCCGGCGGGCGCGCTGGCGGACCGGATGAATAAGCAAGCGCTGCTGGCGGGCGGATACGCGTTGGGCGGATTGACCGCGCTGTGGGCGGCGGCGCTCTTCGCGTATGGCGCCGATGGCTGGGCCGCGGTGGGAGGAATGTTCGCGCTGGCGGGAGTCTATGTGGGCATACAGGATGCGCTCGAAGGCGCGATTCCGGCGGATCTGGTGACGCCGGCAGAGCGTGGAACTGCGTATGGAGCGATGGGGGCGGTGAACGGATTCGGCGATCTGTTTGCGAGCGCGCTCACGGGGACGCTGTGGACGATGGTCTCGCCGGTGGCCGCGTTTGGGTGTGCGGCCGGGCTGATGCTGGCGGGCGCGATGGCGGTTTATTTGCGGGCCACAACCGCGCCCAGCCAGACGGCGGCGTAACCCAGACCTACGCTGCCCACCACGTTCGCCAGGCCGATCCAAAAGCCGCCTTGCCGGATGGTGGCATAGCTTTCCCACTCGAAGCTGGAAAATGTCGTATAGCCACCCAGAAAACCGATTACCAGCAGCGGGCGCCAGAACAGGTCGCCGGGCAGGCGCTCGGTAATCAGCGTCATGGCGAGGCCGATTAGGAACGATCCCGTGATGTTGATGGTCATGGTGCCCAGCGGGAAGCGCGCGCCGAAGCGCTGCATGATGGCCATGCCTGCCATGTAACGCGCCAGCGAACCGGCGCCGCCACCCGCCATGACCAGTAAGTAGCGCACGCTATTGTGCGGCCACCAGTGCGGGCACGAATACGGTGCGCGGCCCGCTTAACCCCGCGTCCGCCAGCCACAGCGGACCGGCGCCGAGCTCGTTCAAGCGGAACAGATTGCCCATGGGCGCGAGCTCCGTGGGCGAGCAAGCGCACGCCACGCCGGTGCGGTTTCCGGCAAGATCGAGCACGATCACCGGTTGCGCGGCGGCGGTGGCCACGAAAACCCGCGTTCCATCCTGCGAAAATCCGAGGCCGGCGACGATCTCGAACGACCCATCGTCCGCCGCCAGCGTTTGCTGCACAGCGGAGCCGGGCACGTCGTGAACCAGCATGACGCCGGTTCCGCGCGCCGCTATGACGGCATCGTGCGCGCCGGGCGCAAAGGCCACCGACGCACCGGCCCCCGCGGACATAACGGCGCGAACGCCACCGCTCTGGCTGCCCAGTTGAATTGCGCCGCCCACGGCGAAGAGCAGGTACGCGCCGTCGTCGCTAATCGCGAGTGAAGTGGGATGGATGGCCCGTGCCGCCTGTCTCAATGGCAGCGAGCCGGCAAGCGAAGGCGAACCGGGCAAGCCCACTACCATCTGTGCCTGACCGCTTGAATACAGCACAGCCGCCGTTCCCGATGGGCTGAAGGCGACGCGCTCGGGCTGGGCCATCAGTCCTGCGATTGACGCCTCGCTTAAAGTCGCCGAGCTGAGCGTGAAGTAGTGCGTGGAACCATCGGCGGCGACTCCGAAGACAGAATCGAGGCGCGGCGCGACATAGGCTGCGGTCAGCTGGTACCCCGAGGTGATCGGTCCGCCGACCGTGGACGCGCCCGCGATGCCTGGCAGCGGACGTAGCGCCTGGGCGCCGCGGTCGAATACGAAGCCGGCGACCGGTCCGGCGACGCTGCCTTGCTGAGCCTGCGCGAAACCGGTCAGCGCGAGAAGAATCGAGATGTATTTCGTCATAGTCTTCACTGGGATATTCACTTGGGAGGCCCTACCGTGCCGCTACCGGGCGTAATCACGATCACCGACGCGCCAGCGGCTATAGAGGAGCCGCTGCCACCGCCGCCGTTGTGGGTGGCGTAATAAGCTCCTCCAGCCGCAGCGGCCGCGCCCACGATCACGATCACGGCGATGAGCTTTGCGGAAATTCCCGCCGCCGCGGCCCCACCCGCTGCGCCAGCCACCAGCGCATTCGTCTGGCTGATGGTGGCGTTGGCGGTTTGCCCGCTGCTCGACGCGGTTACATGGATCTGATATTGTCCCTGAACGCTGTTGGGATGTAAGCCGTGGGCCACGGCCCGGCCCTGACTATCGGTGACCACGCTCAAGCTGTGGGCGCCCCCGGCGAACGTACCGCCCGCGCCCTGTCCGGGCAGGGTGAAGACGACCGCCGCCCCGGCGACGGGCTTGTGGTTTTCATCCTCCACCTGAATTATCGGCTCGCGCGCGGTGCGCTGGCGGATGTTGTTGATGGCGCCATCGCCTTCGACGATGACGATGTTCAATTTAGGCGCGGCGTCCTGAGCATCCACAACGGACGTCGCGGGAATGGAAATCAATATGGCAAGTACCGGCGATAGCCAGCGCATTGCATCCTCCGTGGTTTTCATTATGACAAAACCGGGCGGCGCATGTTTATCTTAGACCTATCCGGATAGTACCCGCCGGCGAGCGTCCGGCTCGTTTACGCTCGCTGTTCCGTGAGATAACACACGGTTGCTTCCCTTTTCCCGTGGTTGGGCCGCCCCGTCGGACACTAGTTCCCCTACCGCGAGATTCGGTGCTATCCGAAATCGCTTGCTGACGGGGCGCCCTAATGGGCCCGGCTCCGATCAGAGCCACGACCGTAAAGTAAGGGAGTGATCATCCGCAAGGTCACAAAACCACGCGAACACAACACTACCAGCAGGCCCGGCCTCCACCCGCGTTACTTCCCTTTTCCCTTGGCCGGTCCACCCCGTCCAGTGATCTGACGGATAAAATCGATCTCTTCTTGAGAGTACGGGGTGCCATTGTCGCGAAAAATATCCTGATGCCAGACGGCCGGCTGGCGGTCGGTATAGGGGTGCTGCCAGGAATCGAGCGGCAGGTAAGTCTGAGTCTTCCCGGCCACCAGGCCCCAGCTGAACGCCGCCACATTGTACTTTTTGGCGATGGGCAGGATGCCCTGGAAAGTACTATCGCGGTCGCGCGCCAGGAACTCGGTGCAGAGAACGGGGCGGTGGTACTGTTGCAGCCACTGAACGCGTTTTTCGAAATCCGCGGGCTTATCGTAATTGTGGAAAGAAACGATGTCGGATTGCTCAAGCTGAATTTTTTCGACGGCGCTCAGCTTATCGGGGCTGGACCAATCGCCTTGCCACAAACTGCTGGTGAGCGGCTGGCTGGGCGAGGCGGCGCGCGCGAATTTGAACAGACGCGGCAACAGGCGCTGCGCCAGCTCGGCCTTGTTCTTGGGGTCGGCCATGCCGTAGCTGCCGTCGTTGCGGTTATCGGGCTCGCTCCAAAGGTCCCAGGCCACGACGCGCTTGTCGGCGAGGAATTCGTGGATCACGTCTTCGACGTATAGCAGGTGGCGGTCCCAGTGCTCTTCGTCCATCAGCGCGGCGGCGCCGGGGTCTTGCACCCAGGCGGAATTGTGCACGCCGGAGCGGGCGTCCTGCTGGATGCCGGGCTCGGGGAAGGGGCTCCAGCGGGAGTTGAAGAGCACGAACAGGACGCGGATCTTGTGCTTGTCGGCGATGCGGAGGAAGGCTCCGATGCGTTTGGCGCAGCCGCCGGGATCTTTCAGCCAGGGGATCTCGTGCAGAAACACGCGCACGGTGTTCATGCCGATGGCCTGCGCCCAGCCGAGCTCGGTATCGATGATGACGGGGTCGAAGGTTTCGGCATTCCACATCTCGATCTGGTTGATGGCGCTGGCGGGAACGTAATTGACGCCCACCATCCAGGGTTGTTTGGAATACCAAAGGTTGGCGGCCTCCGGGGTCCACTTCACGGGCTCGGCGGCGAACGCGGAAAGGGAGAGCAAGAGGCAGGCGGTGAGACAAAGCGAGTTCATTGGGTGTGTAGACAATTCTACAACGGGGCTTGGAAGACTATTCCATGGGAGAGGAATCGAAGGCTCTTATCGAGCGATCTTCCGCCGCCCGCCCGCATCGCCACGGCTGCATCGGCGCTGGGACATCGGGCATGCACGATGCGCGCCTGCTTGACCGGAATCCGGAGTTTCTACATTCCGGTCAGGCCAGAGTGGGACAGACGATCGGTTTATGTCGTCTGTCTTTCGCGAGGCATGACAGACCACAGAAGGCGATGGTCTGTCCTACATGTTCTTGGTCCGGGTCTTCGCGGGAAACCACGAGCGTGCCAGCCGCGCCCAATCTGTTACCCTCTATGGCGACATGGCGAAACGAAAGTCGAGCCGGCCGCCCTATTCCAAAACGCCACCCCGCCGCGCATTCCCCCAGTGGTTGCCCGCGGCCGCGCTGGCCGCGCTCGCCATGGCAGTCTATGCCAACAGCCTTGCCAACGGATTCGTGGGCGACGACCAATTCCAGCTTCTGCGCAATCCGCTGGTGAGAGACATCGGCGGAATTCCGCGCATCTTCGGATCGGGCGTGTGGTCCTTCCTGGGAGTGACCGGCAATTACTACCGGCCGCTGCAATTCCTGGTCTACTTACTGATCTACCAATGCGCGGGCTTCCACGCCGCCGCGTTTCATCTTTTCATGGTTCTGCTGCACGCGGGCAACACCGTGCTGCTGTTTTTCTTTGTACGGCGCTGGGCGCCCGGCCGCATCGCGTGGGTTGCCGCGGCGCTGTTCGCGGTGCATCCGGTGCACACCGAGCCGGTCGATTGGATCGCCGCGCTTCCCGATCTGATGCTCACGGCGTTCGTCCTGACCGGCCTTCTATTGTTCGCCCGCCAGGATGGCGCGCCGCGCGGCCTGCGGATTCCGGGACACTGCGGCCTTTACCTTCTCGCCCTCTGGACGAAAGAGACTGGCGTTACCATGCTGCCGCTTTACGCCGCGTTCGGATTCTTCTGCCTGGGCCGCCGCTATAGCGAATTCCGCCGCAACGCCGCGCTCTATGCGGCCATGATCGCCGTCTTCGGCCTATATCTGGCGATGCGCATCCGGGCGCTGGGCAGTCTCGCGCCGCGGCAGCATGCATTCTTTCATCTGGGCCCGGGCGATTTTGCTTTGAGCGCGGTAGTGGCGGCCGCGCAATATCTGCGAACCTTGCTGCTTCCGCTGGGTCTCAATTACTTCCACGTCTTTCATCCCACCGAGGCCGTCACGCCGCGGTTTCTGATCTCCGCGGCGGCATTGGCCGCCGTGGCTGCGCTTTTTTTGCGCTCGCGGACGGCGCTGGTTTCGTTCGGCATCTTTTGGATGGCCGCCGCCATCGCGCCCGCACTGAACCTCACCGGCGTCGGGCAGAACGTATTTACCGAGCGCTACCTGTATCTTCCCTCCGCCGGATTTTGCTGCGTCGCCGCCTGGGCTTGGGCCTGGTGCGCCGAACGCAAGCCCGATTGGGCGAATCCCGCGGGCGCGGCGGTTCTGTTGGTCTGCGCCGTCGCGGTGGTCGCGCGTAATCGCGACTGGCATGACAACTTCACGATGCTCCAGGCGACGGTGCGCCAATCGCCCGATTCCGGATGGCTGCACGATGCGCTCGCCGGAGAACTGGTCCAGCGCGACGCGTTCGATGAAGCCATCGCGCACCAGCGCCTCGCCGTCCGCTATGACCCCGGCATGGCCCTGTATCACAAGAAGCTGGGATACATGCTGATGGGCAAAGACAACCGCGGTGCGATTGCGGAATTCCAACAGGTGGACGCGCTCGAGCCCGGCGTTGCCGCCAACCACTACGACCTGGCGGCGGCATTCGAATCCGCCGGCGACGCAAAAGACGCGGCGGAGGAATACAGAAAGGCCCTCGATCTGCAGCCGCAATTCCCCGCGGCGAAGCAAGGCTACGAACGCGTGGAAGGAAGGGCGCGGTAGGCGGCGGCTTTCTGCGCTGGGGCGGAGTGCCGGGTGACGTCATCATTCTGCACAGTGGTTTTTCGGGTGTCAACTCGCGCGAGGACCAAGGCGCGTTCACACAATTGTGAACGCTGCACGCATGAGTGCGCATGAGTGCGTGCGCCAGGACGGCCTTTCGGATTCTGGCAAGGTTACTTCGTGACGGGCGCGAGAAGCATCCTTTCTAAGATGCCGGGAATCTCGAATACGGCGCGATTGCGCTGGCGTTCCGTGGCGGCGCGATAGCGGGCGTAGGCGGCGGGATCGAGCAGCCCGTCCACGGCTTGCGCGATGCCGCGAAAATTGGGCAGCACCATGCCCACCTCTTGCTCCAGAACCCAATCGGCGTTGAAGCGTTCCTGCGGCAACGTCCACGCATTGCGCTCCACAATCACCGGCAGATGCATGGCCATGGCTTCGCTAAGGCTACCGGGACCGGGCTTGCCGATGAAGTAATCGGCGAGCTGCATGTATTGCGGCACCTCTTTGGTAAACCCTTCCACGAACATCGGCGCCGCATGCGGCATCTCGCGCAGACGCCGCGCCAGCTTTTCGTTGTTGCCGCAAATGAGCAAGAGCTGGCGCGAGGGCAGGCTGCGTGCGATCTGTTCCATCACCGCCGCGCCTTGTCCGCCGAAGAGAACCATGCCGACTGGCCGATCGGCTGAGAATCCCAGCTTGGCGCGCGCGGCCGCGCGGTCTTCGACGCTGAGCGGCGCGATCTCGTAGAAGCGTGGATTGAGAATCATGCCCGACACGCGAAAAATCTTCGACTCGGGATGGCCCAGGGCACGGGCCTGCCCGACTGCCTTGTCCGATCCGCAGATGAGGTACTGATCCTGACGCTCGATCCAGAAGTGCGGCGGATAGTCGGCCAGATCCGTAAGAATCGTGACCATCGGCACTCCGGGCAAGGCGCGCCGCAGGCTCTCACATACCGCGCGATTGAAATTGGGGACCAGCGAAACCACCATATCCGGCCGGTTTGCGCGCCAGAGTTCTTCGAACAAACGCACTTGCTGCGAGTGGAACAGGCGGATGAGGACATGCATTCCGCGGAGCACTTGCGCGGAGCCGAGCGTCCATCCCTTCTTCAAGAGCAGATTATAAATATCCTGCATCCGAAGGCCGGTCAGCTTGCGGAATATGTCCATGGAATCCAGGAATTCCTGCAGGTTGACCAGCCGGATCTCGAACGGCAGACCCTGCCGCTCCATAACCTGACTTAGCGCGGTGGCTGCGGCGCGATGACCGCCGCCGGCATCGAAGAAGAGAAAATCCAACCGCTTCATCGATCCGATTGTGCCATGCCGCACCAGCGATCCGGGTAAAAACAGGTTCGTTCACGAATGTTTTTTGCCGATGTCACGGAATTGTAGCCGTTTAGGGGCCAGACTCTGAATATGGGGAGCGATCTGCACATCCGCACGCGGCGCTTGGGCACGTGTACCTGGTTGTGTACTCTGGTAGAGAGCGCGTACGCGCGCTGTCGGATGTCCCGCCGCATGACGGTGCGGGCGGCGCGGGTGGCGAACCCGGCCGCGAGACCGATGGCGGAGGCGGCATGACGCTAGCGGGGGCAATGTTCAATTTCATCGATCACCGCGACCATCGCTTGATGCGGCGCGTCAACCAGTGGCAGGCTCCGCGCTGGATTCGCATCTGGATGCTGTGCGCGACGCGGGGCGGCGATGGATGGCTCTGGTATGCGCTGGGCTTGACGCTGCTTCTATTCGGCGGCGACACAAGATTCATGGCGGTGGGCGCAGCCGCGCTGGCCGCGGGCTCAGGCGTGGCATTATTCCTCCGCATCAAGAAGGCGACTGGCCGCAAGCGCCCGTGCGCCACAGAACCGCATTGCTGGGCGACGCTGCTGCCGCCCGACCAGTTTTCGTTTCCCTCCGGACACACTATCACGGCCTTCGCCGTCGCGGTATCCTTGAGCGCGTTCTATCCGGAACTGGCAGCGGGGTTATTCTTCTGCGCCGTGAGCGTGGCGGCGTCGCGGATCCTGCTCGGCATGCATTTTCTGAGCGATGTGATAGCCGGGGCGGCCATCGGAACACTGCTCGCGTTGGCCTCGGCGTGGTCGATCAGGCTTCTGTAGATATTTCCGGGGGCGGTCCGCCTGGTCCGCGCTGGTCCCCTGGACCCGCTTTCTTCGTCCGGTTCCTAAGGCGTCAAAAGCTTCTTTTGGATCTCCGATAACTCCGACAAGGGTCGAATCCATTCCAGTGTTCCGTGAGTGAAGCGGGCGACATACTCGACGAGGCAATCTCCAGCCCTGCCGAGCAGTTGAATATCGCCGTGGTATTCGGTATCGACATCGCCCACGGGTATGGATTTCATCAGAGGCATTCCGAAGCCCCGCTCCCCGGTAGACTCATAGCGGACAGAATGGAGTATCAGACGTCCTTCTTTGGTGATGGTGAACCGGTCCAGGCAATTGCAAAGCGATTTGGTCTGGAACGACCGTTCCGATTCGGGATTACCAGGAGGCAGATCGGCTTCGCAGTATACGTCGTCAAACATTCCCATAGGACTTACCTCCGGAGTTTCGTTTCGGTGTTCTTACGATTTGGCGCCGGTCTGCGCGCCAGGCGTATTCCAGTTCGTCCGGTCCACCGCCCGCAAGTGTCGTTTTTCTTTTCCGCGTGCGCTTGTGCGGCCTGAACGATCACGCCACTATAAGCAGCTCGTCCAGTTTGACAGTGACGCCGATAAGTTCGCATCGGTAGACATCCGTGACGCGGAGTGTTTCGTCTTTGCGGAAGACCGTCATGCTGCGGGTTGCGGGGTATACCACCCAAACTTCGGCGGCGCCTTCCTGTAGATACGCGCTTACCTTGCGGTCGATCTCCGCGGCGGTGTTGCCTCGGGACACAATTTCGATTGCGATCATCGGGGACCCCTGAAGCCAACCGGACACCCGCTGATTGGGCCAGGTCACGCTGACATCCGGTATCAGCCAACCTCGCCGCAATTGGTAGCCCTCGAAGAACCGGACTCGCGATTCATCGAGAGCGGTCTCCAGGAGCTTTTGAAACGCCCTCGCAATTTCCGAATGGTCGTACTGAGCAGGTGGCAATGAGATCAACTCTCCGTCGAGCAGTTCCTGCTTGCCCGGCGTTTCAGGTAGATTGAGAAATTCCTCGGCCGTGAGCTGTGTGATCGCGCTCATATTGTCATTGTAGATCAGGCTTGTGTCAGGGGTTTTCCCGCTGGCCGTTTTGAAACGCTCGCAAGCCTGGCTACATCTACCCCATGGTTGAAATTTCAACCAGAAGGAGCATTTCGCAAATGTCCAGTACAAAAGTGACGCCGAGCGCACTCGTCCTCGACGAAAAAGCATTCCGGCAGAAAATCCGTACTCCTTGAATTCCACCAACGTGACGGGAGCATTTTCCAGCCCAGCGCCGCCGGACAGTTTCGATCCGAACAAAGCCAGCGCCGTCGATCTCGTCAACCAAGGTCTGCTTTGGCGCCGGCCGGCCGCGACCGACAATCCCGCGCTTGTCACCGCATGGAAAACCGTCTTCTCCCGCACGTGGCTCGCGAAAGACCGGATCGTTCCCCAACTTGAGCCGCAGATCGGGAAGACGCACGCGCTAAGGAAGGCGCTGACAAGGGTGACCGACCAGAATTTTGTCAACGGGGCCTGGTCCGGCGCCGGCATCCGCGGCGGAAAGTGGACCGGAGTCATCGGATTCTGGAAGATCCCCACCGTGAGCAAGCCATCCGAGCCGCAGGGTCAGATTGGCGGCTGGGACTCCTCCTCCTGGATCGGCCTCGATGGCTTTGACATCGGCATCGTGTCGAACGACGTGCTGCAAGCGGGCATTCAGCAGGTGGTCAGCGCCGGCGGGCAAGCTTCGTACGTCGCCTGGTTTGAGTGGTTCGCGCCGCAGCAGGCGGGGTCGCCTCCGTACATCTTTCAGACCAATATTTCCAATTTCCCGGTCAAGCCTGGGCAGCAGGTCTACTGTTCCGTGCAGTATGTCAATAACAATACCGCCGGCTACATCTATTTCGCTAATGAGACAACCGGCCAACACTTCTCGATCACACTCGCCCCTCCGCCGGGAGCTACATTCGCCGGCAACTCAATCGAGTGGATCATGGAAGCTCCGGACGGCGGCGAACCAGTGACCGCCCTCCCGAAATTCACCCCGGTCCAGTTCACGTCGGCCATTGGTTGCAGCGCGAGCGGCGCCGTCGGTAATCCCAGCACGGGGGACACATCGAACATCGAGACGACCAGCGCCAAGGTGCTGACTAAGGTCGCGGTTGGAAGCGACACTGTCACTATCGATTTCATCGGGTGATGGGAGTCACAGGACCGCGAGCGCAAGCGAGCCGGACGTACCTGCGCCAACGGCCGACGTCCGCTCGCTGTAGCTCACTGTTCCGTAGGCGGGGAGCGACCTGGAACCGGAGGTGGAACGCGGCCCTTGCGAGTGTTACAGGGTTTCGGAAAAGGCTGGCTAATACGACCGCTCCCTGACGGTCGCGGCTCCGTAACTATAGACACAGAGAGCCGCGACCGTGTCACCCTACTTACTCCCCTGCCAGCATCCGCATCGCCCAATGCCGAATCGGTTCCTTCCCTGTCACTGCCGAATGTCTTGAATGCCGCGCAGCACGAAGCTCGCATACGCAAGAAGCAGGACCGCCGCGGTTCCGTCGACCCACTGCCCAATATCCTGGATTTCGGTTGCGGTGGCGTGTGGCACTGTATATCACACAGTATATGAGTGTCAAGACTTTTAGCCCGAGAATCGCAAGAGAAAAAGACGCGGCGCCTACAGCACCGGCGAATCGTTCCCCAGCATCGCCCGCCGCACAATCCTGATCGGCGGAAAGCCCTGCTTCAGAAACGAATTGTGGAATTCCTCCAGCGAGAATTGCTTGCCTTTCATCTGCTTGTAATCCTCGCGCAGCTTCAGAATTTCCAGCTTGCCCAGCGTGTAATACAGATACGTCGGGTCGCCCGTGCCGCGCTTCGATTCCCGCTCGCCATTGGCGTGCGTCTGGTAGCCTTCCTTCACGAAGAAGTCGATAGCCTGCTCATAGGTCATCTTGCCGGTGTGCATCTGAATGCCGACGATATAGCGCGCGTTGCGCAGCAGCGCGTCCTGCAACTGGCCCAGGCGCAGCTTCAGGTCGCCGTTGCCGTAGCCCTCGTCGAGCATCATCTGCTCGTTGTAGTGCGCCCAGCCTTCCGCGTTGCTGCTGCATCCGATGAGCTTGCGGACCTTGCTGGCCGCGTCCTTGAGCCACAGGAATTGCACGTAGTGGCCGCCGTAGACCTCATGAATGGCGGTGCTGATAATGGTGCCGCGGTTGAAGCCCGCCATGTGCTCTTCCACCTGTTGCTTGGGCCAGTTCGCCTCGGGCAGCGTCACGTTGAAGAACGCTTCCTTGGCCACCTTCTCGAACGGGCCGGGCGTATCCATGGAAGCGAAAGTGGTGGCGCGCATAAACGGCGGAGTCTCTTCCACAATCGGCGGCACCAGCGAGGGAATCGTCATGATGCGATGCTGCGTGATGTAATCGCGCAGCCCGCCCAGCGTGCCGCGGAAAGTATCGAGCAGCTTATCGGGGGCCGGGTGATCGCGCTCCAGCTCTTCCAAAATCTGCTGCGGCGTACGCTTGGGGTCGATCTTCGCCGCCACGCGCTTGAATTCGGCCTGGTTCAGGCGCAGATTCGCGTAGCCGATCTCAAGCAGTTTGTCGAGCGGCGTATCCACCATCTCGTCGTAGAGCAGCTTCTTGCCGTAGTTATCCGCGCCGATGCGGAAATCGCCCTTTGAGCGCGGCAGAACATCTGTTTTGAGATAACTCTGGTACGCGTTGACCGCCGCGATGGCGCCATCGTTGGCGGTCTTGAATTGCGCCAGAAGCTGCCGGTCGGTGACCGCTTTGAACGCCGCGGGCACGTCGTTTTGGAAGAAGCTGACAATGCCCGGAAGCTGCTCGATGGCGATATCGGTATAGATCTTCGGTGGATTGTTGAGATTCTCGCGCGCGGATTGGAACAGGCGCGGAATCTGGCGCTCGCGCGCGATGGCCGCTTTCAGACGCTCCGCGGGCGGCGCGAAGCTGCGGCTCATGATCACGAAGACCGCACTGCTGGCGTATGACGAGTAGCTATCGGGATTCTTTTCCCAGCCGCGAATCTGTTCCAGCGACAGAAGCTGGCCGCGAATCTGCGCCAGCACCAGTTCGCGGTCGGCCGTAGCGGTGGGGGAAAGGCCGCGCGGATCGAAGCTTTGAGCCGCGGTTTCATACTTGCGCAAGCCGGCGATTTCCGCCTGGATTTCAGCCCGCGAGAAGGTGGGCATCAGCGCATCGTATTGATGGAAGCCGGAGGCGGTGCCCTGTGCGGGATCGTACTGGAACAGCACATCGTTGAAGTAGCCGTCCGCCAGTTTGGCGAAATCGGCGTCGCGAGTTTGAGCGAAAGACATAGTGGCCAGTGAGAAGATAAGGATGCGGCTAGCTTTCATATTGTCTTATCCATTATAAGAGCGCCCCGACTATAAGAACGTGCCGATCGCGCTACTCATCTTCGCGGCGACCTATGTCGCGCTGGCCGTCGGGCGCTTGCCCTGGTTGCGCGCGGACCGCACCGGGGTGGCGATCATCGGCGCCAGCCTGATGTTGGCGGCCAACGCATTAACGGTCCAGCAGGCGTATGCGGCCATCGACTACGACACCATCGTGCTGCTGTTCGGCATGATGATCGTGGTTGCCAACCTGCGCCTCTCCGGCTTCTTCGCGCTGGTGAGCGCGTGGGTGGTGCGTCATGCGCACCGGCCACTGCTGCTGCTGGCCGGCATCGTGGCCGTCTCCGGAGTGTTGTCGGCGTTTTTCGTGAACGACACCATGTGTCTGGTTCTCACTCCGCTGGTTCTCGATATCACGGAGCGGCTGAGGCGCAACCCGATTCCCTATCTGCTGGCAGTGGCCATGGCGTCGAACGCCGGCAGCGTGGCCACCATCACCGGGAATCCGCAGAACATGATGATCGGCAGCTTCTCGCACATCGGCTATCGCACTTTCGCCGCGGCGCTGGCGCCGGTTGCGCTTATCGGGCTCGCCATCACGGTCGCCGTGATCGCCGTAGTTTACCGGGCGGAGTTTCAAAAGGAAGCGGCGATCCAAGTCGAACCCGCCAAGGTGCGAGTGAATCGCGCGCTAATGGTGAAGTCGCTGGCGGTAGCGGCTGCAATGCTTGTGGCATTCTTCGCCGGATGGCCGCCGCCGAAAACGGCGCTGATCGCGGGCGCGCTGCTGCTGATTACTCGGCGGCTCAAGCCCGAGCGCATCTACCGCGAGATCGATTGGAGCCTGCTGGCGCTGTTCGTGGGCCTCTTCGTAGTTATCGCAGGGTTAGAGCAAACGCCGTTCCCGGCCGATCTGTTCGCCGTGGCTTCGCGCTATCACCTGGAGCGCACCGTGCCCATGACCGTCTTTTCGGCCGCGCTCTCGAACGTGGTGAGTAATGTGCCCGCGGTGCTGGTGTTCAGGAGCTTCGTCACGCGCCTGCCGGATGCGGCGCACGCCTGGCTGACGCTGGCGATGTCGTCCACGCTGGCCGGGAACCTCACTGTGCTGGGGTCCGTCGCGAACTTGATCGTGGTGCAGCGCGCGCGCGGCCGCGTCGAGATCGGCTTCTGGGAATATGCCAAGGCGGGCGTGCCCATAACCATTCTGACATTGGCGGTGGGCGTCGCATTGCTCGGCTGAATTCGGGAGTTTCTACATTCCGGTCAGGCCAGAGGTGGGACAGACGATCGGTTTATGTCGCCTGTCTTTTGCGAGGCGTTGACAGGGGTGAAAAACCATCCCGAACATCCGGGAATCCCCCGAGCCTCGCGGAGTTCTTCATGGGATTTCGCGGGCCGAAGGCCCATCCCAACAGGGTCGAAAAACCCCGCCTTCTGTTCGCCCTCTGTTCCCGATTTATTCGCCTCGGCGGGTTCTTCGTGAAGTTTCGCGGGCGGAACGCCCATCCCAACAGACCACAGAAGGCGATGGTCTGTCCCACCTACTGCCTGACAGGCCAGGAGGCCTGTCCCACATCCGGATTAGTCGCCGAGCGCCGCCAGCATGCGCGGGTCGGCGCGCATTTTCACTGCGGCTCGCCGGCGGTCGTCGTCGTCCTCATACCACTTGGCTTCCAGTCTCGCACCTGCGCGGACCAGCAGCGCGACCACCTCGTAGTAGCGTTCTTGTCCGGCGTTCTTAGAGGAGTTTCCCCAAGCGTATAACGCCCAATCGAGGGGTGTCCCTTCATAGCTTTCATCCTTCGCGTCGATCGGCGCGCCGCGCTCGATCAGCAGCTTGAGAATATCCACGTGTCCACCGTACGCGGCCCAATGCAGTCCGGTCTGTCCGTTATGCCAGAGCTTCGCGTCCAATTCCAGATCTCCTTGCACCAGGAAATCGACAACGCTGGTTCGGCCGAATTGACAGGCCCAGGCGAAGCCGTCCTGCATTTGTTGCCGCGTCGCCGGCGGCTTCAGGCTGCCGTCCTCGCTAAAAAAGCTCTTGACGACGTCGAGCCGGCCCACTCCGGCTGCTGCTTCCAGGTCTAATCGCGCGCCGCGGCTCGCAAGGAACTCGGCCGCCTGCCCCCGCCCGTTATGCAGGCAGCCATTGACCGCGCTGCCCCCATCCGGACCGTCGATGATGGCGCCATGGGCGATTAGCAGCTCCATCAGCGCGAGTTGCACGCCGGCGTCCTCCGGATGACAACTCGTCGCCGTCAATCCGAGCGTTGTCGACCGGCCGCCATACGCGTCCGACTCCGCATTCACATCGGCGCCGGCCTTCAGCAACAGCTTGGCGATCTCGACAATGTTGTTGGGCGTCTTCTGGCGGAAATCCTCGACGCCATTCGCCGAGACGTAATGGAGCAGGGTCGAACGATGCTCACGCGCAGAACGCGCGCGCACCAGTTCCGGATTCCCGGTGAGCAGGTTGTCAAGCGTCGCTGCGTCGCCGCTGACGATGGCGTCCACGGCCGCTTCGAACTGCGAGACCGGCGAATTCGCGCGCGCCAGCGCTTCCAGGTGCTTGGCAAACGTCGGCCAGCTAAGAAAGCCGTGACCGCGCGCGACGAAGAACTGCGCATCGGCCAGCGTGCACCGTGCAGCGCGTTCATTCGTCTTCTTGAACTTGTGCCAGCGGCGTGCGGTCCGTTGCGCTTCGAAATCGATGTATCTTCGGACATCGGGCGTTATCTCCCGGCCTTGCAGCCGGACGATCGCTTCCGCCCAGCGCGCAGCCCAGTCGCGGATGGCGCCAGGGTCGCTTGACTTGCAAGCGGATTGGAAATCTTTTGCGAGTTTCTTGTATTGTTCGAGGTTGGGACGAGGCGGAAGCGGAAGTGCGTCAGACATACGAGTCTCCTTTCACGGTACGCCTGGAGTCCGCCGGTTAAGTCAGGCTGAAAGAAGTTTCGTAACGTCAGATGAACTGCTGAAGGTGGGCACGGCCCTTTCCGCGGACTGGTTGCGCCCTTCGCGCTGTAGCCACCATATCGCGTATCCGGGCGGAAGTCTAGTGGCGGCGAGTTCGCCGCGAATTCGGACTCCGGATTCGAGCGGTAAATGGCTAGCGCCGCGTCCCAACTCCCGGGCTTGGTGGTTCGCGCCGGCAAAAACGTGTCCCCATGAGTGGGGACACGGCACGTTGAGAACGTGCGCCACGCCTAGAAGCCGGCTGAAAGCCGGCTGCAGCCAGGATTGGCCGCCCCACAATTCCTGAGTTACACTAGCGGTTTGTCATCGCAACTTCGCCGCGCCGGGCAGTGGCTGGCGCATTCCGGAATACAGCTTCCCGACGGCGGCGTGGCGCGGTATTATCGCGCCGACGTGCAAGGCTACGCGGGTGTATCAACCGAGATCACCGGTTACGCGCTCAGTGCGTTCGTGTTTCTGCACAGCGCGACCGGCGACGAGGAGTATCTCAACCGTGCGCGCGCCGCGGCCCGGTTCCTCACCGGCGTCGCATGGGACCCGCGGAATGGCGTCATGCCCTTCGAGCTGGAACCGGCGGCGTTCACCTACTTCTTCGACTGCGGAATCATCGTGCGAGGCCTGTTGGCGCTGTGGCGAGTGACGCGCGAACAGGAGTTGCTGACAGCCGCGTCGGCCATCGGCGAATCCATGGCGCGCGATTTCGCTCGCGACGATGGCCGGTATTGGCCGATTCTATCTCTGCCCGATAAGCGCCCTCTGGAGATGGATGCGCTGCGATGGTCGCGCAGTGCCGGCTGTTATCAGTTGAAGGCCGCGATGGCGTGGCGCGAGTTGGCTGAAGCCACGGGCGACAGGCAATTCGAAGAGCGATATCAAGCGGCGCTGGAAAACGCACTGGCGACGCACGAAGGCTTCCTGCCGGGCCACACGGAGCGTCCCAAAGTGATGGACCGGCTACATGCCTACCTCTACTTTCTGGAAGGTTTGCTGCCGGGCGCCGGCGATCCGCGATGCGCCGCGGCCCTCGCGCAAGGTATCCGCCGGGTGAGCGAGTACGTGGAACAGATCGCGCCGGACTTCGTGCGGTGCGACGTTCTGGCGCAATTGCTGCGTATCCGACTATGCGCGGGCGAAGCCGGCGCGGATGCTGCCGAGGCCGACCGGGTGCGTGCGTTTCAGGAGCCCGGCGGCGGGTATTACTTCGGACGCAAGGCCGGCGAGTGGGCGCCGCATATCAGCCCCGTCTCGACCGTATTCGCGATGCAGGCGCTGGAGTGGTGGGAGAGGCGCGACGCAGCAAATTGGCGCGGCATCATCATCTAGATCTTTGAGACCTTTCGGTCACGGCTTCGACCGTGGCAAGCTAAGACATAGTGCCGCTCATTTTTCAAAGCATTGCAGCAAATCCCGCAAAAGTCGTGGAGCGGACCCCCTGGTCCGCACGGGTCCCCCTGGACCCGTTCTTCGCTAACGGCATCAACCTCGTCCGGCTGCTGGCAAACAAGCCGGCCAGGAGGCCGGCTGCGGACCTGGGGTCCGCCCTACTTTTTTCGCAGCTTCTAAGCTAAGCAAGTGGCTTCGCGGTAACAGCGAATCTCGCGGTTAGGGAATTAGACTTGTCTGTCACACTTCATTATTGGTTAGCCCGGCTCGCTGGATGGTTCCGTCCACGGCGTCCGTCAAGAGCGGAATCACCCGTCCGTCCAGCCGAGCCGGGGATTTCCGTGGTGATTCCTTCGCGCAGCGGCCGCGATTTGCTGGCGGCGCAAATGCCGGGCATCCTGCGGGAGATGGATCCGTTCGCGAGCGAAGTAATCGTGGTCGATAACGGCTCGGACGATGGCACGGCGGAGTGGCTGCGAACCGCGTATCCGCAAGCGCGCGTCGAGGTATCGGCCGGGCCGCTATCGTTTGCGCGCGCCGTCAACCGGGGAATCGCGCTGGCGCGCTTCAGCCACGTTTGTCTGCTGAATAACGACATGCTGGTCGAGCCGGAATTCTTTCGCGCGCTGCGGCAGAAGTTCGACGAAGTAACCAGCTTGTTTTGCGCCACGGCGCAGATCCGGTTTCCCGCGGGAGCCCGCCGCGAGGAGACTGGCAAGGCGGTGATGGCACAGGCCGGCCCCGAAGATTTTCCGGTGCGATGCGACGAACCGCTGGCCGGCGAAGATGGAACCTATGTGCTCTACGGCAGCGGCGGGTGCTCGCTCTACGATGTGGCGAAACTGCGCTCGCTGGGGTGCGTGGATGAAGCCTATGAGCCGGCCTATGTCGAAGATCTGGACCTGGGATACCGGGCATGGCAGCGCGGCTGGCCCACCGTATTCGTCGCCGGCGCGGTGGTGGAACACCGGCATCGCGCCACCACGCGGCGCTATTACACGGAGGAGCAGCTCGAAGCGGTGTTGGAAGTGAACTACCTGAAGTTCGTGGCGCGCTCGGTGGCGCGGAGGGCGGTATTCGGGCGGTTGTGGAAACAGGCTCTCGACCGGCTCCGTTTGCGGGTGGCGCCGCGTGCGGCGCGGCCGGGGGCGCGAACGGCATTGCGGAAGGCGGCGGGCATCGCGCGATCCGGCGGCCCTGCGTTGCAGCCGGCTTATGCGGAGGAAGTGTTCCTGGCGTTGACCGGCGGCAGCGTGGCGCTGTTTCCGGGCCGCGCGAAGGAAGCCCGCGCGTGCATTCTTCGAGTGAAACAGATGGCGGCGCCGCCCGCGGAGTTACTGGAGGCGTACCGCGAGGTGGTCGTGGTCTGCGAGGGCGCGGCTATGGCATTTCAGGCTGCCCGCGAGTGGACGAATCGCAAGTGGAAAGGACACGTTGAAGAGCGGGTCGAAAAGCGCGTTAAAGAGCGGTAGCTCGTTTGAGCCAATCCGCTTCGCCGCGTTCGGAGGTAACCTGAAGATGGATCGAGGTGTAAACAATGAGAGCGTCCGTTCTTGCGATCGGCGCGGCGGTTTTGTCGGTTTTACCGCTAGCGGCTATCGACACTGTTTACCTGCGCGGCCTGGTGAAGATGGCGGATGGGTCGGCGCCGGGACATTCCGTGGATATTCAAATGGGCTGCAAGGGCGCGGACCCGGTGCGCATGGTGACCGCGGACAAAAAGGGCGTTTTCAATTTGAAAGCCGAGCGCGACGACTTCAACCACATCGCGCGCGCGCTGCCTACCAGCGCCATGGCCATGAGCAGCGACAGCGGTACGTCGTACACCGGCCCTTGCGTGCTCGTGGCGTCGATGAAAGGATTCGATTCATCCATCGTCAATCTGGGGGAATTCACCATCGGCAAGGATATGAAGCTGCCGGATCTGGTGCTGACGCCGAAGGCCGATAAAAAGCAATAGCCGGCCAATTTCCGCCCGCTGGAATCGGGACAGAAGGTTCCCGATGGAATCAGGACAGGTTCAACGTAATGCGCGCGCAAGCTTGGGAAACGATCAGTCGGCTGGTGCGCGTCGCGAGCTGCCTCGCTTGGCTCCGGATCATTCCGCTAGCGGCGGCGCCGCTTCCGCGCCCGTACACGGTGGAGAACTACGAAGTAAGCATCCAAGCGGACCTGGTGAAACAACGCCTGAGCGGAGAGGTGAAAATCCGGTTTCACAGCCAGGTGGAGACCGCCATTTCCGCCTTGGAGCTGGATGCGGGTCCGCTCGAAATCGCGAGCGTCGTGGAAGGACAGGCCCCACAGTGGTTCGAGCGAAAAGGCAGCACGCTGGTGGTCATACTGACGAATCCACTGCGCCCGGATGAGCACCGCACCATCACCGTACGGTATCAAGCCGGACCCGCGCCGGGCCTGAAGTTCTTTCCCGATCAGATCTACACTTCCGTTACCAGCGATTGGATGGCGTGCGACGAACGCCCCGGCGAGCGGGCGACGCTGCATCTGACCATTGCCGCGCCGCAAGATGCCAAGGTAGCGGGCAGCGGCCAATTGACGGCCACGCGCGCCAGTGAGGGACAAAACATCACGGAATGGCAGCTCGATTCCGCAGCCGGGCCCTCCTGGTTCGGATTCGCGGTCGGCCGTTTTGCCGAAAACACATCCGAAGCCGAGGGTGTGAAGCTGCGTGTCTTAGGAGCGGGCACGGAGCTTTTCGAGCCTACCGCCGCGGCGATGCGATTCTTGAGCGAGCGCTCCGGCAAGCATTATCCGGGCCAAACCTACACCCAGGTCTTCGTCAACGGCGACGCGACTCGTTCGATGGCCGCGGGTTTGACGCTGCTGCCGGAACGGAGCGCGCAAGGATTGGGGAAGCAACCGGACGCTCTGTGGCTTGTGACGAGTGAGCTGGCGCATCAGTGGTATGGACTTGGGATCGCATCGCAGGACTGGTCGGATCTCTGGCTGAGCGAGGGAGTCTCGGCGTATTTGGCGGACGCGTTCCTGGGACAGCGGCTCGGCAGGGAAAGTTATGCAAGGGAGATCGAGCACTCCCGGCAGATCTACAATCTGCTGCGCAGTCAGGGCAAGGATCGGCCGCTTTCCTACACTAACTGGACGACGCG
This sequence comes from Bryobacterales bacterium, assembly GCA_003135055.1. Classification (GTDB taxonomy): domain Bacteria; phylum Acidobacteriota; class Terriglobia; order Bryobacterales; family Bryobacteraceae; genus PALSA-243. The sequence continues at coordinate 26,604 of PLDF01000191.1, forward strand.
TCAGGACGCTGAGGGCGAAATTCTGGCTCACAAGGGAGCATGTTTCCTGGACCTGGTGCATGAGATGGCGGGAGACAGCGTTTTTTGGGAAGAGTTGCGATCGTACACCAGCGAGCATTGGGGTCAGGCGGCGGCCAGCGAAGATTTTCAGAAGGCTTTCTCAGCCATAGGCGGGGGCAATCCGCGCACCGGCAAAAAGCCTGCCGCCCTCAAGAACAGCGCGAAGACTCTGGACAACCTGTTCAGTCTGTGGGTTTACGGAATCCCGGGTGGAACTGCCAAGAAGAAGTAGTAGACGCACGTCCTAAGCACGTCTGCGATCCTGGCGCCCCGCATCCATGGCGATGTAGAATAATCGAATGGCCACGTCCGCACAACCACAAGTTACACCCGAAAGGCTGATGCAGCTCGCCTGGGCGTACGCGCCTCCCATGATCGTCAAAGCCGCTGTCGAGCACGGCATTTTCGACAATCTCGACAAGGGCGCGAAGACCGCGCAAGAACTGGCCGTCGCCGCCGGAGTTCCACTGCGCGGCGTGCGCGCGATTGCGAATGCGCTGGTGGGCATCGACCTATTGGCCAAAGGCGCGGACGGACGCTACAGCCTGACGCCGGAGAGCGCGGCGTTCTTAGTGAGTGGAAAACCGTCGTTCCTGGGCCGGCTGATCTGGCATACCACGGTGCAGATTCTGCCGCGTTGGACCAAATTGGCGGAGGCGGTGGAGCATGGCAAGCCGGCGGGCGGCGTGAACCATCAGGAAGGCGGAGTGGAATTCTTCCAACAGTTTGTGGAAGACCTGTTTCCACTAAGCTATCCTGCGGCGCAAGCGCTGGCGGCCGAGTTGAGAGTGGCCGGGGCGGCATCGCCGGTAAGCGTGCTCGACCTCGCGGCCGGCTCCGGCGTGTGGAGCATCGCATTGGCGCAGGCATCGCCGAACGTGTCCGTCACCGCGGTGGATTGGCCCGGCGTGCTCGAAGTGACGGAGCGGATGACGGCGCGCTTCGGCGTCGCGGACCGGTACAAGTTCGTCGCGGAAGACCTGGGGCTGGCCGATTTCGGGCATGGACACCACGTCGCGACGCTCGGCCACATACTGCACAGCGAGGGCGAAGCGCGCAGCCGGGAACTGCTCAAGAAGACGTTCGCCGCGCTGGCGGCCGGCGGGACCATCGCCATTCAGGAATTCCTGGTGGACGAGCAGCGGGCAAAGAACACCATGGGATTGATCTTCGCGGTGAACATGCTTGTGGCCACGGACGACGGCGACACATTCACGTTCGAAGAGATCGCCGGTTGGCTGCGCGAGGCCGGATTCGTGGATGTGCGGCAACTCGATAGCCCCGGCCCGTCGCCGCTGATTTTGGCGACGAAGCCGTCATAGAACGCTCGGTTCAGTTTCCGGTAAAATGCCGCCTTTGCCATGTCGGACGTGTGCCGCACAAGTGCGCGCGCCATGTTTTCCGGCGGCAAAATCAATAGCTTGAGAGAGGCCGGAAAGGTAAGCGGCATCAGACACGATTGCCTGCCCGCCTACAGTATGTTCACGGCCCGTGCCGCGAGGATTGCGATGGTGGCGAGCGAGATGGCGGCTTGCAGCATCATCAGGATTTTGGCCCAGCGCGAGAGCACGGGAACGTCGGTGGGCGAGAAAGCGGTGCTGGTGTTGAAGGCGAGAAACAGATAGTCGACGAATCCGGGGCTCCATTGATCTTCGCCCATTTCAGCGCGAAGATCCGGGTCCAATACCATCTGCGGAAACAGGAATGCGCCATCGGTGTGGGAGCGGCGCAAGTCGCGCTGATTGGGACCGCCCGCGTCCAGCCGCCAATACCAGCAGGCGAATACCAGCAGGTTGCACATCCAGAGAGCGGCCGCCGCGCGTAACAACTGTGCCGGGGTTTCCTTGTGGGCGGGAAGACGCGAGATCAGCAACGCCAAGGAAATGACGACCGAAAGAGTGACCACCCCACTCGCGGCGTAGCCCAATAACTGGCTCAAGCGCCAGTTGCCATAGCGATAAGAGATCATCGCTGGAATGGTCAGCACGGCGACCAGCACCAGCACCAGCCAGTCGGGACCGACCGAGAGTTGCGACGGCAGCGCGTAGTAGAGACCGCCGATGGACAGCATCGCGAGCGCGGCCGGCCATCGGGGCTCGGCCTTTCGGGTAGGTTCTTCCGGCATGTATCCATTGTGGCCTGTGCAGGGAATTCGACGCAGAGACGCGGAGGCGCAGAGAAAAAAACCACTTTAAGTTTTCTCAGCGTCTCGGCGTCTCAGCGTCAAATTCAAAGCCTCCATTGGCCGCTCATTCGATCACTGAATCACTATGCCGCGTTCGTCCAGCAGCTCGCCGGTGCGCGTGAGAAGATTCAAGAGGCTGCGGCGCATGTTGACCTGGTTCGTCACTACGGACGATTCGGCTTGAACCAGCGTATTCTGCGCTTGCAGCACGAAAAGTACGGGGTCTGTGCCCAGTTGATATTTCTGGTTTTCCGCGTCCAGGTTTTTCTGCGCGAAGCCGCGCGCCACCGATGCCAGCTTAACGGACTCTTTGCTCATTTCCAGATTGGTCATGGCGGTCAAGACGTCGAGCCGCACCTGTTGCTGCGTGGTGCGCAGCGTCAAGGCGTCGCGCTTCTTGCTTACCACCGCGTCCGCCATATCGGCCACCGCGGCGTGCGATTTGATGGGCAGCGTCAGGGTAGCGCCCAAGGAGTAAACCGGGTAGCCGAATCCGAACATCTGCGAGAGAGTGTCGCCGAAGCCGCCGGGAATCTTCGTTACGATCGTCGAGGCCGCGCCGGAGTTGTCGAATACGTTGGTCCGCTCATAGAAGGTGCCCCCTACGCCCTGAGTGGTGTATTGGCCAACCAACGACAAATTGGGCAGAATCTCGTTCTTGGCCTGCGCGATGCTCATATCGTCAATGTCGAGATTCACGCCGGCGGCTTTCAACTCCGGCCGGCCGGCAATGGCCTTGTTGACTTCCTGCTCGGCGTCGTAGCTGATGGCATCGAGGGGCAGATCGACAGACTCCGTCACCTCAATGGGCAACTTGCGGGCGACGGGATCGAGATCGACGCCCATCTGGCGGCGCAGCGTGTCCTCGACCAGCGCCAGCGCATAGCGCGCCTGCGACACGCCCAATTCAGCGGTGGCAAGCTGCTGCTCGGGGTTGTAGATATCGAGCGGCGAGATGGCGCCGAGCTCCAATTGCTTTTGCGAAAGCTTCAGCGATTCATCCGCCAGCTTGCGGGCGCTCTCTTGCACGCGCAGATTCTCGCGCGCCTGCACTACATCCCAATAGGCGTTTTCGGCGGTGTTCAACGACTGCAGCAGATTGGCTCTTAGCGAGTATTCGGCGCCCTTCAGGCGGCTGCGGGCCATCATCAGGTTGAGGCGGTTGACGTAGTCGCCGCGGTTGCGGATGAGCGGCTGGGTGATGGTGACGCTGAGGTTGGAGCTAAGCGCCGGGTTTAGGGTAGCGAACGAACTGTTGGTGGTGATTTTGCTCGCGCCGAAGGAAACGGAGTATTGCATACCAGTGGGCAGCACCTGCGAGTAGCTGAAGTTGGCCGGTTGATTGATGCCGACTACCGTACTGGCGCCAGCCAGCGCGCCGGTGGAGGGCGTGGTGGATTTCTGGTCGGTGAAGCTGGCCTGCGCCTGCGGGTCCCACGTGGCGAAGGCGCGCATGATGGCGTTCTTGGGCGTTTCCACGCTGAGCATCTGGATCGCGATATCGGTGTTGTTGGCCATCACCAGCTCCAGGTAAGCCTTGAGGGATAGCGTGAGTTTGCCGTCGATGACGAAGTCCTTGAGCTTGACCGGCGGTTGCAATTCCACCCTGGTCTGGGCGCGGCGGAAGGTTTCGGCAAAATAATGCGGCTTCGGAAACGAGGTCAATTGCGCGAAGGCGCAGGAAGCGAGAAGAAGAAAAGCCAACAAGGTTCGGGCGGGCATGATTCTCATAGGATGACGCGCAACTCCGTTGTATCGTTGACGCTGTATCTTAAGAAGACGACGGAGATGCGGAAAAGTTTGCGGAGAAATGGTCCAGGAAACGCCTCCCAGTACGGGCTGGGCCGGCAAAGGGCCCCCAACCGGACTGTGGGCCCCGGGGAAGCCCGGGACATAGCCCACATAGAGACCGGTGTCAGGGCACTGCTCGACCACCGCGGTATACGTCTTCATTTCCCACGCGCTCCTATTCGATTTGCCAGGCTCCGGCTGAGAGCCGTTCGGCTCGAAGCCTTCCTCATTTTGTAAACGGGCGCACCCGCAACTCCGCGTAGCGCCGGAAACGTGCGTTGAAAGGGAGCCGCGTCTCCGGTAGTCCGCCTCACGCCGGAAATCCGCCACTCGGCGACCCGTAGATGGGCGGACGACGCGAGCCGGAGCCGTTCCGGGAAACGAGGCTGAGGCCGCGGTCGCGGGACACAGGCTGCCTTCTGAGGACCGAGACCGCGGCTTCCTCCAAGGCCGTTTGGATCTCCAGGCCGCCCGCACTTCTACGGGACGGCAAAAGTACCGGCCATGTGGACGCCATCAACGATTCGCAAGCGCGCTTTGTCGTTACCGGACCGTTTCTGAACGAGCGCGACGACTCGTTCTCATTCGGGACACACGTCCAGGACACTAACCCCGCCAAAAGGCTGACGTAGTGAGGCCCGCAGATGTTTGGTTCGGGTAACGATGCAGCCGGCGTTAGCGCTTCGCAACCCACTTTACCGAGGCAGCAAATCGGAGAACGAGCGGAACGCCATTTGAAAGCGATGGTTTTCGAGCGTCGTCTTGGCCTCATCCGCAACCGCGACGGTGATCAACCCAGCCCGAATGCTCAACAAGTAAATGCCGGGCGTATTTAGGATTCGGCCTTCTCCAAGGCGGCGCCTGGCTTCTCTAAGAAATACTCTCTTCTCGTCGCAGGCCACGATCCAGCCACGCTTCTCCGCAAGCGCGAGGCAGGAGGACTCGCCGGCGCCGAGAACCTGACGCAATTCCGCAAAAAGGCCCAGCTCTTCCGGACTTGAGATGGACTCGCGTTGAACATGCCCGGCGGCGATCGCTTCACTCATGATTTGCCGCTGGTCGGCGTGCAGAATCTCCGCGATCGCCTCGTCCGGTATGACGAACCGGAACCCGGGCAGGCGGCCGAGCAACGACAGATGGCCAGTGTGGAGAAGATTGATCAAAATGCTCGTATCAGTTGCGACGGCTGTCCGCAGCGTCGCAACCGACACTAGAACCCCGATGGGAGCAGGGCATCGGCAGGCTCGTCCCGGTCAAGTCCGAGCCTTCGGATCACCCGCTCGATTTCCGCTGTCGTCACGCCGAGTTGATTTGCGATCTCAAAGAGCTTTCGCCGGCTGATCTTGTCCCGCCGGTAGGCTTCCAGGGCGAGAACCAAATAGCGCCGATAGAACTCGGTGATATTTTCCGAGGCAGACGGCTGCGGAAGGCCGAGGACTCCGGCAATCTCCTGGCCGAGGCCTTCCTGGTCCATCCGTTTCATCTCCTCGAACTGATTTTCCGTCAAAAGCCGAAGATTGAGAAGCCGGTACAGCGCCGATAGCAAACTGACTCCGAAGTGATGAGCAAGCTTCACCACATCGTAGAGTTGCAGGTCCTGACTGCCACCCGCGGTTCGACTGTCGATCGGTACCACGCCAGACTCGTCAAAAACATCTGCGTGCAATCGGCTGGCGCTCCCTTTGCCAAGTCCGGCGACGAAATGCCTTACGCCGTCCTCCGGCATCAGGAAGCAGGCGGCGAATACATTGGCGCGCACCTCCACAAAGCTGGCGCGCTCCGATTCTTTGCTGACGTGTCCCTTCTGCGCACGGTCGAGCAACAGATGCGCATACTCGTGACACCAGGAGAAACGCTGGCGGACGGCAGGATGCTCTCGATTGACAACCACGAACAAGCCCGCATCCGGGTGGCTTATCATTAGGCCCGAGATCCCGGCCGGCATCGGGATCAAGCCGGTTCGAATTCCCTGAGCTTCGAGAATAGAAGGAACGTCCCCTAAAGCCGACGTCCCCAAACCGAGGCGGCGGCGCTCGTCCTGCGCCGCCAAGGTCCCGCTTTGAATCGCGTCCCATTTGGAGCCCAGCGTGACGGATGGGTACCAGGGCACGCTCGCCGTCGTTCGGCTCATCCCGAGGCTGGTTTCCAGGTCGCGGAGTTGATGGCCAAGAGCGACACAGTCTCGAAGCGCCTGCTGAACGCCGTCGCCTGCGCCGTCGTCGGCTCGTAGCAGCACCGCTATCAGACTGTCGGGGCTGAATTCATCCGATAAGAACTCGCGGATGTCGCGGGCATAGAGATACGAGAAGCGCGATAACTCCAAGCCGGACACAGAACGGTTTCCTAACTCGACTTGCGCAACCGTTGCACGCGCCATCTCCATCTCTTGCGCAACCTGGTCTTGCGTCATTGCGCAGGCTTCGCGTGCCTGCTTCAGCCGCTTCCCGAGTTCGACCTGATCGATCGCCATGGTTTTGCTCACGCTACCAACGGGACGCAGCGTGGAGATCCGAAGTCTAAAATGATATGCGAAATATATCCCGCGCCAAATCCCGCTACGAACCCCGCGAGGAATCGGAAGAACCATTCCGCCAGCACGTGTCCCAAGGCAGCGAAAGGGTTCTCCGCCGAGACTTGCTGAACGTAATGTTGATCCGCTTGCCGGCGAAGACTGTCCTGCCACGACGGCAGGTTGCCAGCCCAGAACAGGGACGCTGCGCCAACCGGAACGAGCCCGTGTCCCATCGCGCGATGTCCGGGGTGAGTCGGCGGATCGAAAACATCGGGCAGGACAGCGCCCGCGGTTTCACCCCACCAACCTCCGAAGGCCTCTGCAACATCGAAGCGTCTTTGATTCAATGAGTTAAAAAATGCGCAGGCGATCCCAGCAGGGGCTCCGACGGCGACTTGAGTACGGTAGTCTGGCATGTGGCATCCGTTATGTAATGTAGCATATTTTGCCAAAATTTGGAAATGATGCTCGGTTATTTCGGGAGGGAAATGTCTTAACTGTGTTACGGGTACGAGCCCAGCGGCTTGCTCCAAAAGCCGGCCCAGGGCGACTTCAGGCCGACTGCATTTCCAGGGGTTGGCGATCTGGACGCCATCAACGGCCGCAAGCGCGTTTGAACGAAGCCGCAGGGCGGCGGACGCTGCGCGTGCTTGTTTGTCGAGGCTTTCTCTTCGACCCGTTTGCGTTCGCGATTAAGAAGGGGTAACCTCTTGAGCGATGCTCCATATTTGGAATGCTCACAGTAGAGCCTTGTAGTTTATTACTTCCAGTGGAATATCGATTCAAATTCCATAATGGTCGGCGTCTGCCCTAAACGCCAGCGGCCTCGTTCAAACGCCCCAATCGAAAGTGCCCCGGCCCGAATCTCTCGGCTGCGCCTGGGGCCTCACGCACCGGGGCACTTCCGATTGAGTCATAGCGTTTATCTGGAGTGATTCGAAATTCAGTCATTCGAACTTCCGGGCCGACGTTTCAGTGGTGTTACTTCCGGCTGGCGGCTGGCGGCTCCTGGGGTGCTCTGCGGTACCCGAATGCTCCGCACGCGGTAGTGTGGTTTTACTATGACCACATTACGCCGCACACCGCCAAGAACGGAAGAGCGGTAAAATGTTATGTTCCCCGGAAAATGTGAGCACTTTAGTCCAAGGGTATCACCAAAGGAGGGCAGACTATGCCGCCAACGAAGAAGGTCGCAGGTGACGGCGCAAAACAGCCAGCCGCCAAGGCTCCGAAACCCAAGGTCAAGTGGCCATTTCCCCGCGCAACTCTGGAGCAAGCTCTCAAGGTTCCGTACGCTCTAAAAGAACACAACGGCGGAAACCCCTGGGAGACCGACGAAGTGCGCAAGGCTGTGGGAGCTAGTGCGGGCAATCCATGGTTCTACTTAAGCGCAGCCTCTCGCGACTATGGCCTTACGATCGGCACGCGCGATACGCCGAAGATCACCCTTGCAGAGCTTGGCCGAGAGATAGTCTACGCGCCCAATCCGGAAACTGAGCTGACGCTTAAGAAGCAAGCATTCCTGAACATCGACATTTTCAAGCGAGTCCTCGAATACTACAAGGGAAGTAACCTTCCCGACATGAAGTACCTCGGCAACACACTCACCAAGGAGTTTGGGCTCGATCCAGAAACTCACGAAGAGTTCGCTAAGATATTCCGTGAAAACTGTCAGTATCTTGGGATCACTTCCGGGGTACCGTCCGCGCCGGGCGACGAGGAAGAAGAGAGTGAGGCATGATCGCCCGGCACAGTCACGCTGAGTGAGGGAGCGGCCAATTCCGAGCTTACAGCGTTCGTGATCTTGCCTTTCGTCGAGCGCGATCCAAAACACCCGAAGGGATTCTTTGCCGAGGTCTCCGCAGTATCATCACGCCAGCCGCGAAAGACTTCAAAGTTAAGACCGCCAACCGGCAGGGCAGCGACATGATTCAATCCACGATCATTAACGACCTTATCGAGGCAGATCTGGTAATCGCCGATCTCACAGAGCACAACCCCAACGTTATGTTTGAGCTCGGTGTGAGAATGGTCCAGGACAAGCCCGTGGTACTGATGAAGGCCGAGGGTACCGGGCCACTGTTCGACGTCGACAATATGCTCCGCGTCTTTGAGTACAGCCCAAATCTGTGGCAGACAACTGTGGAGAAGGATATGCCGAATCTGCGCGACTTCATCAAGGGCGCTTGGGAGAATCGCGACCCCAAGAAATCCTATATGAACATCCTTCGCGGACGGGCGAAGACTTAAGGAGCTTCGTTGAGAGAATCTAGCATCATCGCCAGTGTGTATTGTTTCGAAATTGTTTTCATTGCATATGCCGCAATCAAGCGGCAGCAGCTACACGTTACAGGGAAATTGTGCCGGGCGACAACTCGGAGAATTGCAACGAGCGTCCCGAGCCTCACAGGGCCACAGGGTCGTATTCTGGAGTTGCGATCCGTTGGTGAGTCGGTTCCGACGTCTCTAGAATTGCTTGACCGGATACTCACCCAGCAGCGTAGCGCCGAAAATAAGACTCAGGCCTTGTCCGGTGAATAATTCTGCTACACAACTGCACACAAGAGTTTGAGGGGAGTACCCGTAAGTCTATGAAAACCTGGTACGCCCGAGTGGATTCGAACCACTGACTTTTTGGTCCGGAGGCAACTGTGAGAACGTCAGTCTCTTACTTTTCAATAGGTTGGAATTGGCTCGGGGGCCTCATTTCGGCCCATTCGGCGTCAATTGGGTAGGCATTTGGGTAGGTCAAAAAAAGTGACAGTGTGGTTCTAGGGTATCAAACGGGCCAAGCGATATTGCGACGGAAGTCGGAGTGAGCGAGGAGTTCCGGCGCTGGGTTATAGCCCGGAACGGCGATGAGGGCCACCTGAAGTCCAGCGCGCCTAGCGTTTTTCATGGCCGGAATGCAATCGGTGTCGTTGGTCACGAGGCCAATAAGCTCAACAGATCGATTTGAGGATATCGTCGCCATATCGAGACCGATCCGCATATCAACGCCCTTCTGCTCAAATTTCGGTTCAAAATCGGCATCGGTGAGTGGGGGTGCCCCGGGCGTGAAAGGGATGCGCGACTGCTTAAGGATAAACCCTCTGAACTTCAATACGCCGATGCGAACGGCAAAGAGGTCTTTGCGGGAGAGTTCGTGGAGCCATGTATCGGACCCCGTGAAAGTTCGCGGGGTACCGCTGACGGGCTGGATTGCGCTTCCGTTGTAGGGAGGGCAATCATAGAAAAGTACGCGGTGAATTTCCTCGTCCGCCAGCGCACACGCATGGGCAATTTTTTCGATGTAGTCTGGAACGAAATTCTTGTGGGCTTTGCGAGTGTATACTCGGAGATGCCCACCGTCGATGAGCACAGCAATTTTCTTTTCCATACCGGTATAAATGATGAAGGCCCAAGGAGTTGCCTCCTTGGGCCTGTATAGTGCCCGCCTACGGGCGTATCGGATAAGACAACGGCAACCTTAAACAAGGCTACCTGATGAGATTGTGACACAAACTGCGTTGAAAATGCAAGGCGTTCTTTAGGATTCTTCTAGGATTTTAAATGCCGGCGTTGTCGGGTGATAAAAATACAGGCAACTCCCCCAAAGAAAGAGAAGTTCCACGTGTGGCCATGACGTTCTTGTGCGTTCATGAAACTCTAGAATAATGTGGCTGCCGGCCTGGTGCACCTTGGCGTATTGCCAGCGCCGGCACAGAACATTCGCGAGATGCGTACCCGAGACGTCGCGTGGGATCTTCATGCGACGGACAAGATCTCGTCGCGGACCAGATGGAGGCGAACCCGTTCGGGCCGGGGCCGGTCGAAGAAGAACGCCGTCGTGGCCTCAAGCACATTCTCGCGCAACTGCTGCCAAGTATTCGCCTCAGTGAAGATGTTTTCAGTCAGGCACTCCGCGCAAAAGCCGCCATCGGCCTCCTGGACGACTTCGAACACCAATTCTGCCATATCCCTATGATAGGGCATCAGTTTGCCCATCAGCCCGTTGCCCAGCATGTTCCGCCAGAGCCCGCGATCCGTCTCCGCGTCCACGCGCGGCCAGCCATCTTACCTACCAATTCCACCCTCCCCCAAAACACGTTCACACGACATCCAACTATTTGTTTCGCCTATTTTCAAGCACTTAGGCCCCACCGCGCCGTCCAGCCTCAAAAGCGCCTGCTAGTCTCTAATCGAGGTTTTTATGTCTACCGATAAACAACGCGCAGCTAACCGCATGAATTCACAAAAATCTACCGGCCCCATCACCACCGAGGGAAAAGCCGCATCCCGCTACAACGCCCTGAAGCACGGCATCTATACCCCAACACCAGATCATGTTCGACGAATCCGCCGAAGATCTCGCCGAGCTCGCCGCCGAATACCACGAACATCACAGCCCCGCCGATCCCGGCCAGCGTTTCCTCGTCGATACTCTCATTAACAACGAATGGCGCCTCCGCCGCCTGCGCCGCGTCGAAGCCGAGCTCTGGGAGCACGCCACCAACGCCTTCCTGGCAGAAAATATCGAAGTCCAGGCTTGCTCCTCCGGCGACGCCTTCGCCACCGCCGCCCCCACCTTCGAGCGCCTCCAACGGGTCGTCAATTCCTGCGAGCGCGCCTATCACCGCGCGCTAAAGGAGCTCCAAGCCCAAGTGGTGCGGGGCCATGCCCTGCGAACCCCTCATTCCGAAACCCCCGAAGCCGCCCCGCAACCCGAAGCCACCCCTACCCCAGCCCCGCAACCCGAACAATCCAAGCCCAGTTCCGCGAATTTGGGTTCGGTCTGCAATAATCCGAAAACCCCGCCCGCCGCCCCGCCATCCGCCAGCCCAGCCGCCCCCGCAAGCCCTGCGGAAACCCAACCATCCGCCGTAAATTCCGATCCGGAGCCGCCGGAAGCCGCATGAAGACCCTTTCCACTCGATTCTCACGCCAGGCGCTACCCAATTCCGAAGACAGCGGCCCTCAGGCGAACAAGTCGGCCTCCGCCACACCCTGTTATCCTCGGAATTAGCGCCCCGTCCGTCGCGCTTCCCAAATGAAAAAACTGCTCGCTCTCAATCGCGGCGAAATCGCCATCCGCATTCTGCGCGCCGCCAACGAGCTCGGCCTGCGCACCGTGGCCATCTACTCGCAGGAAGACCGGTTGGCGCTGCATCGTTTCAAGGCGGACGAAGCTTACCTGATCGGCGCCGGCAAGGGCCCGGTGGAAGCCTACCTCGACGTGGAAGGCATCGTCGCGCTGGCCAAGGAAAAAGGCGTCGACGCCATCCATCCGGGCTACGGGTTCCTCGCCGAAAATCCCGCACTGCCCCTCGCCTGCGAGCGCGCGGGCATCGTCTTCATCGGGCCCAGCGCCGGCTTGCTCGAGCTGCTTGGGGACAAAACCGCCGCGCGCAAATTGGCGCAGCAGGCCGGCGTGCCGGTGGTTCCGGGCACCGGCAAGGCGGTCGCCAATCCGCACCAGGCCGAGAAGATCGCGGCCGGCATCGGGTTCCCGCTCATCGTCAAAGCCGCATTCGGCGGCGGCGGGCGTGGCATGCGCGTCGTGGAAAAGGCCGCCGATTTCGCCGGCAAGCTGCAAGAGGCGCGCCGCGAGGCCAAGGCGGCCTTCGGCAACGACGCCGTATTTCTGGAGCGGTTCGTGCGGCGCGCGCGCCACGTGGAGGTGCAGATTCTCGGCGACCGCCACGGGCACCTTCTGCACCTCTATGAGCGCGATTGCTCCGTGCAGCGGCGCCATCAGAAAGTCGTGGAAGTTGCCCCGGCCGTGGGGCTCGCGGCCGCCATCCGCTCCGCGCTGGCCCATGCCGCGGTGAAGCTCGCCACGGCCGCGGGCTACTACAACGCCGGCACGGTGGAGTTTCTGGTGGACGCCGATTCCGGCGAGTGGTACTTCATCGAAGTGAACCCGCGCATTCAGGTGGAGCACACGGTCACCGAAATGGTGACGGGCATCGACCTGGTCCGCTGCCAGATTCAAGTGGCCCAAGGGCACAGCCTGCACGGGCCTGAGATCAATCTGCCGCCGCAGGATAGCATTCCGCTCTATGGTTACGCGCTGCAATGCCGCATCACCACCGAAGATCCCGCGAACAATTTTGTGCCGGATTACGGGAAGCTCTCCACCTATCGCTCGCCCGCCGGCTTCGGCATTCGCCTGGACGGCGGTTCGGCCTACAGCGGCGCGGTGATCACTCCCTATTACGATTCGCTGCTGGTGAAGACCACCGCCTGGGGCCGCGAGTTCGCGCACGCCTGCCAGCGCATGGACCGCAGTCTCCGCGAGTTTCGCGTGCGCGGCGTAAAGACCAATATCCCGTTCCTTGAAAACGTGGTCAACCATCCGGATTTTCAGGCCGGGCGAGTGACCACTCGCTGGCTCGAAGAGACTCCGGCGCTGTTCAAGTTCGTAGTCAAGAAGGACCGCGCCACCAAGCTGCTGACCTATCTCGGCGACGTGATTGTCAATGGGAACCCCACAGTAGCCGGCAAGCCTGCGCCGCTGCGGCTGCGCAAGCCGCCCATCCCTCCGAACGATCTCAGTGCGCCGCCGGAAGGCACGAGACAGATATTGGAACGGGACGGCGCCGCGGGGCTGGTAGCTTGGGTGCTGGCGCAGAAACGGCTGCTGCTTACCGATACCACCTTCCGCGACGCGCACCAATCGCTTCTCGCGACGCGCGTGCGCACTTACGACATGATGGCCATTGCGAACTTCGTGTCGCACCGGCTGCCCAACCTCTTCAGCCTGGAAATGTGGGGCGGCGCCACGTTCGACGTGACCATGCGCTTCCTCTACGAAGACCCGTTCTCTCGCCTGCGGCGGCTCCGTCAGGCGATTCCGAACATCTGTTTCCAAATGCTGCTGCGCGCTTCGAACGCGGTCGGGTACACGGCATATCCCGATAACGTCGTCGCCGAGTTCATCTACGAAGCTTCCGCGCAGGGCATGGATATCTTCCGTATCTTCGACTCGCTGAACTGGCTGCCTAACATGAAGGCGTCCATGGAAGCCGTGCGGAAGACTAAGTCGGTATGCGAGGCGGCTATCTGTTATACGGGCGATATTCTCGACCCAAAGCGCGATAAGTATCCGCTAGCTTACTACGTAAACATGGCTAAGGAGCTGGAGCGCATGGGTGCGCACATGCTGGCTATCAAGGATATGGCGGGCTTGTGCCGTCCCTACGCCGCGGAGAAGCTGGTAAAGACGCTGCGCGACCAGATCGGCATTCCGATCCATTTCCACACTCACGATACCAGCGGCATCAACGCTGCCTCGGTTTTGAAAGCGGCGGAAGCCGGCGTACACATAGCCGATGGCGCCGTGGCGTCGATGAGCGGGCAGACCAGCCAGCCGAATATGAACTCGATCGTAGCGGCGCTCGACCACACGAAGCGCGCGACCGGTCTCGACCTGGACGCATTGAATCAGTACGCCGATTATTGGGAGACAGTGCGAGATTACTATGCGCCGTTCGACACCGGCCCGAAAGCGGGCACGGCGGACGTCTACTTACATGAGATGCCGGGCGGTCAGTACACCAATCTGAAGGAACAGGCCGAGTCGATGGGTCTGGGCGCGCGCTGGCGCCAGATCGCGCGGACTTACGCCGATGTCAACATGGCGTTCGGCGATATCGTCAAGGTGACTCCGTCGAGCAAAGTGGTGGGAGACATGGCCATCTTCCTGGTGAACCACAACATGACCATGGAACAGTTCGAACAGTCGACGCCGGATCACAATCTGACGCTGCCCAGTTCGGTGATCGACATGTTCATGGGGTCTCTCGGCGAGCCGGATAGCGGATGGCCGAAGAAGCTGCAGAAGATCATTCTGCGCGGACAGAAGCCGCGCCGCGGACGTCCGGGCGCGCATCTCCCGAAGGTCGATTTGGATGCGACCGCGGCGGCGGTGGAGAAGAAGATCGGCCGGCGTCCGTCAAAGGACGAGACACTGAGTTACCTGATGTATCCCGACGTATTCGTGAAGTTTGCCCGCAATCGCCAGACATGGGGCGATGTGGACGTGTTGCCGACGCCGCAGTTTTACTATGGCATGGAACGCGGCGCGGACATCACGGTGGAGCTGGAACCGGGCAAGTCTCTGGCGATCAAGTTTCAAACCATCGGCGAGCCGCATCCGGACGGCACGCGCACGGTATTCTTCGAGCTCAACGGCCAGCCTCGCGAGGTAACCGTCCGCGACCGCAGTCTGGAGGTGAAGCAACCGGCGCGAGTGAAGGCGGACGTGACCAAGCCGGGCGAGATCGGCGCGCCGATTCCCGGTGTAGTCTCAAGCGTAGCGGTAGAGCTGAATCAGAAAGTCAAGAAGGGCGACCCGCTATTAGTGCTGGAAGCGATGAAAATGCAGAGCACCGTTTACTCACCCTTGGCAGGCGCCGTCAAACAGTTGCTGACGCAGCCCGGCCAGCACGTAGAATCCAAAGACTTACTGCTAGTGATCGGGTGACGCGGGCGGTCTTGCCGCCAGCCAGTGGTAACGCCGGCGGTCTTGCCGCCGGTGCCTTTGACTCGACGCGTAGGACAGGCCTCCCGGCCTGTCCCGACAGGCCAGAGGCCTGTCTTACTAATCGCCGAAGCTGCCGACCTCTTCCCTCTCTTCCACGGCCGCCTTAGCCTTCACAGCCGGAGCCGGCGCAACAGCCCCAATCTGCACCAGTTCCGGACCGGCCTGCTCCTTCAGCACGTGCTCGCGATAGAGCTTAGCCATGCGCGCGTCTTCCTGAGACTGCTTGAGCTTAGCGTCGCGGGCGCGGATCTTTTCTTCCCCGGCGTTCTTAGCGATGCCCAGCTTATCCAGATCGTGCTGTACTTCCTGAGTGACAATCCCTTCGCGCAGCATCAGCGAGTGATCCTTGCTGTTGAGCGGCACAGTCTTGTTGCCGGCGAAGATTTCGTGGCGGCCTTTCTCTTCGTACCACTTGGTGAGCGTGGCCGTCATGTGCATCTTCTCGATGATATTGCGCCAGCCAATGCCCGTGTTATATGCGCAGAAAGAGATTTCGCCTTCCTGCGTGGCG
>PLDF01000483.1 GCA_003135055.1 Bryobacterales bacterium
CCAGCTTGCCCAATGGCAGGATCAATACAGCCTACACTACTACGACGCTTGCGGGGACTGGCGGAGTCACGCCCTATAACTGGACAGCCACGGGTGTGCCAACCGGCCTGAGCGTCAACCCAGTCACGGGCGTGCTCTCGGGAACTCCCACACAGAGCGGACTCTTTACCGTAAACGTCACTCTGACGGATAACAGCGCCCAAACAGCCAACGCCTCGCTCTCGCTGAACATAGTGCCCACTCTGGTGATTCTGACCACCGGGATGCCATCGGGCACGGCGGGTACAGGATACTTCACGACGTTTTCGGCTACTGGTGGCACTCCACCCTACTTGTGGGCTGCCACGGGTTTGCCGCCGGGCTTGGGCCTGAATGCGAGCTCGGGACTCGTTTCCGGAAGTCCGAGCCTGAGCGGGAGTTATAACGTCAATGTCACACTGACGGATAACAGCGGGCAGACGAAGATGGCAACCTTCGGCTTGACGATAGCGCCCGCTCCGCTACCGCCGGTGCAAATCACCACCACGTCGGTACCGAACGGAACGGTGGGCGTCTTTTACGCCGCACAGATTGGCGTGACCGGCGGAAATGGCGGGCCTTATACGTTTAGTGCGGCGGGCGGTTTGCCCCCTGGCTTGCAAGTATCGAATAGTGGGCAGGTGCAAGGAACGCCCACCGCGCCCGGCCCTTTTTCTTTTGGCGTGACTGCGTCGGATTCGGCGAACAACAGCGCGTCGGCAACCATTTCGATCACCATTGTTGCCGCGCCCCTGGTCATCACCACGGGAGCCTTGAGCAATGTACAAGCGGGTTCCTCATTCGGTATCGCGTTCACGGCAACCGGCGGCGTGCCGCCATTGGTATTCAGCCTGAGCGGAACCGCGCCCCCGGGCGCCAGTCTCAGCTCAAACGGTACGCTGAGCGGGACTGCGACCACAGTGGGATCGTACTCATTCAGTGTCACCGTGACGGACAGCGTCAAGAGCACCGCGTCCAAGGGCTTCACGCTGGTGGTGACGCCGGCGCCGCTGACCATCGCCACGGCGTCGCTTCCCAATGGGCAGGCTGGAGTGGCCTATGCGGGACAGTTCGCCGCGGCGGGCGGAACGCCGCCCTATACGTGGTCGGGTTCGGCCGGAGGCGGGTTGAGCGTCTCTTCGAGCGGCGCGGTGTCGGGCACGCCGCCAGCCGTGGGGACGTTTACAGTGACGGTGACGGTCACGGACAGCTTGGGCGTGAAGGCCAGTGGAAGCTTTTCTGTGACCGTCAATCCGTCGAGTCTGGCGGTGACGACATCGAGTTTGCCCAACGGCGCGCTGACTTCGGCATATTCCGCGAGCTTGAGCGCGACTGGCGGAACACCGCCCTATACGTGGTCGGCCAGCGGGTTGCCTGCCGGCATCACGGCGTCGTCCAGTGGAACCTTGAGCGGAACTCCAACCTCGCCGGGACCGTTCACGGTGACCGTGACGGTGAAGGATTCGGCGGGCGTTTCGGCGTCCGCCAGCCTGGGCCTGACAATTTTGCCGGCTCCGCTGAAGATCACCACCACGGGAATCTCACCGCCTACCCTGGGGGCTTCCTTCTCAGTGGCCTTCGGCGCGACCGGCGGAGCGCCGCCCTATACCTGGAGCGCCACGGGATTGCCAACGGGCGTGACGATTAATTCCACCGGCACGTTGAGCGGCACGCCGGCGGCGGTGGGTGCATCGCCGATTACGGTGACCGTCACGGACAGCAACGGGCTGACGGCCAGCGAAACCTTGAATCTGACTGTTGGTCTGCCCGCGGCGCCGGCCGTCAGTATCACCGGCTTGCCGTCGACGGCGAATCCGGGGACGCAATCCACCGCTTCGGTGACGTTCAATGCGGCGTATCCGGTGGATGTAACCGTGAATCTGACGCTGACTTTCGCGCCGCTCTCGGGCGCGGACGACCCGAACATTCAATTCTCTACGGGCGGGCGAACCGCGACGCTAACGGTTAAGGCCGGAGCGACGACCTCCACCGCGAGCATTGGCGTGCAAACGGGAACCGTGGCGGGAACGATCACCATCACCTCCCAATTGCTGGCGGCAGGGCAGGACATTACGCCCGTCCCGGCGCCAACGAAGACTCTCGTGATCGGCCCGGCGTCTCCGTCGGTTACCAGTGTGACGGCCGCGGTCAATAGCACCGGCTTTACCGTCACTATCGACGGCTTCGACCCGACGCGCGCGGTCACACAAGTGGTGTTCACGTTCGCGGCCGCGGCGGGTTCTACGCTACAGGCATCGTCGGTAACCATATCGGCGGCATCGCTATTCACCAGCTGGTATCAGAGCTCCGCGTCGACCGCATTCGGCAGTCAGTTCAGCTTCACTCTGCCATTCACGGTGACAGGCAATGTGCAGTCGATCGCGTCGGTGACGGTGACGCTGGTGAATCCGACGGGGACTTCCACCGCGATGACGACGAGCTTGTAGCTCGCGCGCTAACCCGTGGGCCTCCGCGAGGCGCGGGCGACACCTTGCGGATTCGGCTCGCGCTGCGGCGGCGGAGAGATTTCCCGTTGCGTCGATGGCACTCCGGCCGGTTGCGATAACTGCGCGGCGAACCGCCAGCCCTCCATATCCACCGAAGCGCCGAATGCGCCGAGCCCCGCGATTGGAGCGGGGATTGCGGGTGCTTAACGGGATTCGGGAAAAGCCGGGTGAACCGCATTCGCGGGCAGGTTGGCAACCCAATGCCGCGCATCCTTTGCCCAAACCGGGAACTGCGCAAAAGCCCGTAGGGCGGACCCCTTGGTCCGCGCGGCTCCCCCTGGACCCGCTCTCGCTTAGCTAAATCAGCCCCATGCGATCGCCGGAGAGGCCGACCGGGGGGCCGGCCGCGGACCAGGGGAGTGACCAGGGGGTCCGCCCTACAATTAATCCGGACATCCGAACGGAACCTGTGCTGGCTACTCCTTCCCGAATCCGCTTAAGCACACGGAGATTGCGGGAATGGTGGAATTGTAAATGGGATATGACAGAGGCGAGTTGCCATGACGGTTGAAGATCGCAACGAAGTTCGCGCTATTGTCAAAGAAGAGATTCAGGCTCTCGAAAAGGCTCTCGAATCCCTCCCGACGAAGGATGAGATGCAACACGCCCTCCACGCGATGAAGGATGAGATCGTCGAAGCGGTGCGCGACATGCAGACCGAGATGCTGCGCGGCCTGGAACGATTTTCCCGCGGCAATTTCAGCCGCTTCCACACCGTCGAAACAACTCAGGCCGACGTCAACACCAGGCTCGGCTTGGTGGAAGAGCGTCTCCTCGCCGTCGAGCTCCGCATCCCTACGCAACCTCCCCGGCAATAACTCGCTGCAAGCCGCTATAATCGTGACAAATGCCTGAAGTCCGCCACTCCGTGTGCGCGCTCGATTGTCCCGACTGCTGCTCGCTTCTGATCAACGTCGAGGACGGCCGAGGCGCCAAGCTCCGCGGCAACCCGGCGCATCCGGTTACGCGCGGCTTCCTCTGCGGCAAAGTGGCCCAGTATCTCGAACGCGAATATCATCCCGGCCGTCTGCTCTACCCGCAGCGCCGCATCGGCGCCAAAGGCGAAGGGCGCTTCGCGCGTATCTGCTGGGACGAGGCTCTCGACGCCATCGCCACGCGTCTCCAATCCACCGCCGCTGAATTCGGACCGGAATCCGTTCTGCCCTACAGCTACGCCGGCACCATGGGGCTGCTGAACTTCGGCGGAATGGACCGCCGCTTTTTCCATCGCCTGGGCGCGTCGCGGCTCGACCGCACCATCTGCTCCACCGCCGGCATGGCCGGTATGACCGAAGCGCTGGGCATCCGTTACGGAACCGAGCCCGAGCAGTTCCGGCACGCGCGGCTCATTATCGCCTGGGGCGCAAACGTGTTGGGCACTAACGTCCACTTGTGGCCGTTCATCGTGGAAGCGCGGCGCAACGGCGCCAAGTTTTACGTGATCGATCCGTACCGCAACCGCACCGGCGCCGCCGCGGACAAGCATATCTTCATCAATCCCGGCAGCGATACGGCTCTGGCGCTGGCCATGATGCACGTCATTGTGGGCGAGAATCTGCACGACGCCGACTACGTGGCGCGCTACACCGAGGGATTCGACGCACTGCGCGAACGCGTGCGCGAGTGGATGCCGCAACGCGCGGCGGAGCTCACGGGCATCGCCGCCGAGGAAATCGCGGCCCTGGCGCGCGAATATGCCACGACGCGGCCCGCGGTCATCCGCCTCAACTACGGCATCCAGCGTAGCGAGCGCGGCGCCATGGCGGTGCGCACCATCGCGCTGTTGCCGGCGATCGTCGGATCGTGGAAGGAGATCGGCGGCGGCGTGCAGCTTTCCACCTCGCAGGCGTTCCACTTGAACAAGCGCGGCCTGGAGCGCGAGGACCTGCAACAGATACCGCTCGGCCGCGAGGCGCGCATCGTCAATATGACGGAGCTCGGCGGCGCGCTCTCGACGCTGGGCAACCCTCCGGTGAAAGCGCTGGTGGTCTACAACTCGAACCCCGCCGCCATCGCGCCCAATCAGAACGCCGTGCTGGCGGGGCTGCGCCGCGACGACCTGTTCACCGTAGTGCTCGAGCAGTTTCAGAACGATACCGCCGATTACGCCGACATCCTGCTGCCCGCCACCACGTTTCTGGAACATACCGACCTCTACTACGCATACGGCCACTATTACCTGCAGCTCGCGCGCCCCGCGCTTCCGGCGCCGGGCGAAACCAAATCGAACGTGGAAGTTTTCCGCCTGATCGCGCAGCGCATGGGCTTCCGCGACCCGTGCTTCGGCGATTCCGTAGACGACATGATCCGCACGCTGCTCGATTCGTCGCATCCGTTTATCAAAGGCATCACCATCGAAGAGCTCGACCGCGAGCATTTCGTGCGCTTGCGCATGCCCGATCCGTTCCGCCCTTTCGCCGAAGGCAATTTCGGGGCGTATCCTGGTCAACCCGCCGACGGAAAGTGCCACTTCAACGCCGAAACGCTGGACTATGCGCCGCCCGTCGAATCGCGCCATGGCGACGCCGAGCTGCGCCGCAAATATCCCTTCGAGCTGATTTCGCCCAAGAACGACGACAGCATGAACTCCACCTTCGGCCACCGCGACGCCGTGGACCGCGAGACCGCCACGCTCCATCTGAACGGCGAAGACGCGGCCCGCCTGGGTATCCACGCCGAAGATCAGGTGCGGGTGTACAACGGCCGCGGATCGTGCGTGCTGATTGCCTCCATCGCCAATGCTTCCATCGATTCCGCCGTACGCCCGGGCGTGGTGTGCGCGCCGTCCGTGCGATGGGGCAAGCGTGCGCCGGGCAAGCGCGGCGTGAACGCGTTGACGTCCGAACGCCTCACCGACGCGGGCGGCGGACCTGCCTTCTATAGCTGCCTCGTTCAAGTGGAGAGAATCGGAGACTGATGGGTCACGCACGATTGCCGCTCGCCGCCATGCTCGCGGCCATGGCGCTTGCGCCCGCGGGGTGCAACCGGGAACACAAAGTCACGATAAAAGAGACCGTGGAAGAGGCGCCGGGCACGATCGGAACCGCCATGGTGATCGACATGGGCGATCCCAAGCAGGAAAGGCAGCTCGTCAGCGGCTTCTACGCCATCGAGTCCAACTCCTGGCGTTGGACGGCCAAGGACTTCACCGTTTCCCTGCGGCCGCCCGCCGGCTCGGCCGCGCAAGGCGCCACGCTGATCTTCGCGCTTTCCATCCCGCAAGCGACCGTCGATCGATTGAAGAGCGTCACGCTCTCGGCCTTCGTCAATGGAACCGCGCTCGCGCCGGAAACCTACGCTCGCGCCGGCCAGTACGAATACAAGCGCGGCGTACCGCCCAACGTGCTGAAGGGGCGCGCCGTCCGCGTGGAGTTCCATCTGGATAAATCCATGCCGCCGGCCGGCGGCGATGCGCGCGAGTTGGGCGTGGTGGCGCGAAGCGTAGGGCTCGAATCGAAATGACGCGCGCCCGGACCGTGGCCTGGTGGACGGTCCCTTCGCTGGTCTGCCTGCTGATTCACTGGCAGGGCTTCACCGCCTGGTTCCGCGCCGACGATTTCGCCTGGCTTTCCAATTTCAACCGGATTCATGGCTTTCACGATCTGCTGGCAATACTGTTCGGTCCGCAGGCGCAAGGCACCATTCGCCCCTTCAGTGAGCGGGCGTTTTTCGTGATCGGCTACGGCTTGTTTGGCCTGGATGCACTGCCCTTCCGCATCGCGATCTTCGCGACGCAGTTTGCCGCGCTGGCGCTGGCTGCGTTAGTGGGGGCCAAGCTGACCGGCAGCCGCGCCGCGGGCTTCTGCGCCGCCCTGCTGTGGACCGTCAACAGCACCACCGTCCAACCGCTGTCCTGGGCTTGCGTCTACAACCAGGTGATGTGCGCGTTCTTCCTGCTGCTGGCGTTCTACTTCCTGCTGCGCCATATCGAAGCCGGCGATGAAAATCCAGCAGCCCGTCTTGACGAGAAGGGCCACGAGAGTCATTACGGGAGTCGTTACAACAGTCGCTACAAGATCTGTGAATGGGTGGTCTTCCTGCTGGGTTTCGGCGCGCTCGAATTGAACGTGGTCTATCCAGTGCTGGCCGCGGCTTACACGCTGCTATGCGCGCGCAAATTCTTTCGCGGCACGCTGCCGATGCTGGCCGTATCCATTGGTTACACCATCGTGCACACGCTGGCTGCCCCGCCCCCCGCTACCGGCGTCTACGCCATGCATTTCCGCCCGTCTATGCTGCGCACGCTGGCGGTCTACTGGACATGGTCCATCGGGCCGGTGTTTCTCCCAACCTCACGGCACATCCGGCTGTGGATGCTGCTGGCCGGCGTCGCGGTCGTTTCCGTTGGGCTGCTCGTATTCGCCGCACGCCGATGGCGCGCGGGCCGGCGTGCGGCGCTATTCTGCCTGGTCTGGTATCTGGTCACATTCGCGCCGATGCTGCCGTTGCGCGACCACGTGACGGAATACTATCCGTACATACCGGTGATCGGGCTCGCGTGGCTTGGCGGCTGGGGATTGGTTGAGGCATGGCGCAGCGGTTCCGGTGGACGCGCCACGGCCGTTGCCATGGCGGCGCTGTATGCGGCGATGGTGTTGCCGCGGACGGTGACCTCATCGGAATGGAACCACCGTCTTACCATCAAGGCTCGCGATCTGGTGGAAGGGGTGGCGCGGGCACGCGAGTTGCATCCCGGCGAGGCGATTTTGCTCTATGGCGCCGATGACGAGCAATTCCTGAATGCCATTCACCAAAAGGCATTTTCCCTGCTTGGCATGAACAATGTGTATCTGGTGCCGGGCAGTGAGAAACAGATCCCGGAACCGGCAGGCTGGGGCCGCGTGGAAGACTATATCCTGGCGCCGGACATCGTGGCCCGGGCGCTCGACCTCGATGAGCTCCAGGTGTACGATGTTCACGGCGGCGTCCTGCGAAACATCACCACCGATTATAGTGACACCTTCTCCGAAAGCGGGCTGCCCCTGCGCATTTCCGCCGGCGATCCCTTGACCGCCTATCTGCTCGGTCCCGAATGGTACGCACTCGACGTGGATCACCGCTGGATGCCCAAGCGCGCCACCCTGCGCATTGGCGCGCCCGCGGAGCCGGGGAAAAAGCTGCACCTGAGCGGCTACTTGCCGGATGCTTTGGGCGCCGTGCAAGTCACCGTAACTGTGGATGGCGCGCCGCTGCCGCCCCAGCCGGTGCGTCCGGGTCCGTTCGAAGCGGTCTTTCCGCTGCCCGATTCGGTAGTGGGAAAGAGCGAGATGCTGGTGGCCGTGGAAGCGAGCCGGACCTACCGGCCGCCGGAAGACGGGCGCGAACTGGGGTTCTCGTTTGGCGTGTTTGAGGTGCGGTAGCGCCGCGACCCAACGTGGGACAGACGCTTTCGTCTGTCAACCCCGCGATCTCAGCGATTCTTTGACAGTTTCTCAGCCTCAGACTCATCAAGCTCGCGGTCGCGGTAGTAGCGGAATTATTGCGGACCGGCCGGCGAGCCGGCAAGCACCAAAATTTCGGAAGCGAGCTCATGGCTAACCCGGAATGCCGGTTTTCCGCCAACGCTCACTAACAGCGATGCATTCCGCCTTCCGGGTTGCACCATCAAGCCCGCGCCTGGCGTCAGTCCCAAGCGTTTCATTTCCCGGAGGGCTGTAGCGTTACGGTCCGAAACGCTGCTGATCAGGGCGGGGACGCCGCATGGCCACTTCGAAAGAGCGACCTCATCGCGAGCCGCAACCGCTCCGTCCTTTTCCGGAATTACGTGCCCGTGCGGATCGACATCCGGATCGCCGAGTTTGGCGGCAATCCGGTCTTCCAGGCGTTCCGAGATATAGTGCTCCAGGCGCTCCGCCTCGTCGTGGACTTCATCCCAGGAAAAATCGAGCACGTCGTGAAGAAATCTCTCCAGCAAACGATGGTGGCGCAAAATCTCTAAAGCCCGGCGCTTCCCCATTTCCGTCAGGCGCACGCCGTAGTGCTTCTCGTATTTGACGAACGAGGGCCGCTGGTTGGCAAGCTTTTGCAGCATTCCGGTGACGGAAGCGGCGCGGATCTCCAGATGGCCGGCGAGAGCGTTACTGCTCACCCGTTGCTCCGCAAGGCCGCTCAATTCGAGGATCGCCTTGAGGTAATCGTCGACCGCCTCGGTGGTGGACGGCCCGTGTGGTTTAGTACTCACTAAATCTTATGCTAACCGATCTGGGGAAGCCTCGAAACCATCGGTTGTCAGACGAAGGCGCAGGCGAAAGCGCCTGCCACCACAAAAACGCAAACCTATGCGCGCCAACGTGGGGCAGGCGCTTTCATCTGTCAAACCAACGATCCCAGCGATTCCTTCACAGCTTTTGAGAAAGGCGGAACCATAACCAGACGCATAATCGGAGCTTGGCCCCGCAAAAGCCCGCTTGTGTTCCGCCACGGATGTGTTGTAAGCTGAAACATTATATTTTAGGTATACCTAAATAATGCCTTTATCGAAGATCATCCTCGCGTTGCCTATCCTGGCCGCTTCCCTTTGGGCGCAGGGCGAAACCACCAGCGCCATCGCGGGTTCGGTGAGCGATCCAACCGGCGCCGCGATTCCCGGCGCAAAGGTGACCATTACCAGCACCGATACCGGCCTCACCCGGTCGGTGCTGACAGATGATGCAGGACGGTTCAACTTTCCCCAGCTCAAGCCGGGTCCCTATTCGCTGAAGGTGGATGCGGAACGGTTTGAATCCCAGCAGAATAACTCCGTGTCGGCCGGACTGGGCCAAAAGCAGGCGGTCGGTTTCACCCTGAGCATCGCAACCTCGAGCCAGAGCGTCGTAGTGACGGAGCGCGCGCCGTTAGTCAATCCACAGAACCCGAATACATCGACGACGCTGACCGCCCGCGCGCTGGAAAACCTTCCGAACCCTGGGGGCGACATGACCTACCCATTGCAGTTCGCCGCGGGCGCGCTGATCAACACGGCGGGCAGCGGGAACGATTTCGTGGGCGGTACGAACGGCTACGGCAACGTGCAGTTCAACGGTCTTCCCTCTCTCTCAAACGGCTATATCGTGGATGGCCTGGAAACCAACGATCCGCTGACGAATCTGAACAGCGGCCTCTCCACCAACCTGGTTCTTGGCCTCAATTCCATCGCCGAGGTCACTGTCAACACTCTATCCTACGCGGCCGATCAGGGGCGGTATGGCGCCTCCCAGGTGAACTATGTGACTAAGTCGGGCACGAATCAGTTTCACGGCAACCTGTATGAGCTTTGGAACGGATCGAGACTCAACGCGGCGGATTTCTTCACCAACTCAACGCCCGGCAATCACAAGCCCCGTTCCACGGTGAACCATTTCGGAGGCAGTCTGGGCGGACCTATGGAACGCAACAAGCTGTTCTTCTTCTTCGACAGCGAGTGGGTACGCATCGCTCTGCCCATCGTCTCGGCCGCAACCGTTCCCACTGCTGCATTTCAAAGCTACGTGCTGCAACAGCTTCCATTGGGCGGAACCGATTCCGTCACCGGATCCACCTATCGGCCTTCGCCGCAATCGGTCCCGCTTTACCAGAAACTGTTTTCGCTTTACGGGAACACGTCCGGCGCGCCTCTGGCGATTCTCGGGTGCCCGTTCGATAGCGGCGGCGGTCCCGCGGGCGGCAATCCGCCCAACGGGAATGGCTGCGCCGTCCGGCAAAGCGTTTCGCATTCGAGCGACGACAGCGAACAGGTGCAAACGGCCCGCGCCGATTACGACATCGACGCGATGAACATTACGTGGTTCCGCCTTCAGGCCGACACCGGTATGCAGGCCGCCTACACCGACCCCATTAATCCGGTCTTCAACGCGACTTCGCCCCAGCCTCTCTACTCGTTCGCGTCGGGCTATACTCATGTCTTCTCGCAGAATCTGGTGAACTACTTCAACCCCGCGTTTTCCTGGTATGAAAGCCTGTTCGGCCCCGGCGATTTGCAGAAAACACTTGGCGCGTTCCCCATCGTATTGCAAGGCAGCGGCGCCAATGCGCCCTTTACTACCCTTGGCGGCCTCGATAACACCTGGGTGCAGGGCCGGCGCGCCGCCAGATTCTTCATCAGCGACAATCTGGCATGGAGTCGCGGCGCCCACGAATTGCGGTTTGGGACTAACATCAGAATCCTGCGGCTGAACGACTACGATTTCGGCGAAGGAGCGGTTCCACTAGTGAGTTATACCACTCTGCCACAATTCATTTATGGAGTCGCGTCCACCGCATCCAAGACGTTTTCTCTCGCCAATTCACAACCTTATAACTTCAACAACGTGGACTTATATATTCAAGACACATGGCAAGCGACTCGAAAGCTGACCTGGACGGTTGGACTACGCGCAACGCATAACTCAAACCCGGTCAATCCGCACGACGCGGTAGCGCGCCTTCCCGGCTCGTTCGACGCGATCGCTCACGACGTCAATCAGCCATTGGATGCGTTGATTGAGACGCATCTCGGGAACATTTTCGCTTCCACGCCGCTTGCCATCTTGCAACCCAGAACTGCGCTCGCCTGGCAGTTGGCGCCGAAAACCGTGCTGCGTACCGGATTCGGGTTATTCAGCGACATTCTGCCTGGAAGCGTGGCCGATCTTATTGGCGTCAACCCCCCTTACTCGAAGACATTTCAGGGCGGTCTGCTGGGCAATGTGGGTGGCGCGGAAATCGCCCCGGGAGTTCCGAACAGCGCCGTGGATGCAACCATCGCGGCCAATCAGACGTTCAGCTCCGGCTTCGCTCAGGGTCAACTATCGTGTGCCGCCTCGAATACCAATCCGAATACTTGTCTGCAACCGGTAGCCATCACCGCCGTTCCGGATGGCAAGCTGCATGCGCCATACTTCATGCAATGGAGCCTGGGCCTGGAACGGCAGGTCGGGTCGGCCGTCAATCTTCGCGCGCAGTATGTGGGCACCCGCGCGGTGAACCAGCCTTACCAGACCCAGGTGAACGGTTACCAGACCGTGTGCAACGGCTGTTTTGCGCCGTTTCCTTACGGCCAGCCGATGGATCCGCGATTTGGCGCCGTCACGCAACTGAGCACGGGGGCGAACAGCCACTACAATGCCCTGCAACTGACAGCGGAAAAGCGGCTCACTCACGGGCTACAGTTACAAGCGAACTACACTTGGAGCCGTTGCATGGATACAGTCTCGAACGGCGGGTTTCTGCCGTTCTCGGCGGGAGGCATTATCTCGCCGCTGCCCGGAGAGTTAGGGCGACAATACGGCCCGTGCGACTACGATGTCCGGCACAATCTCACGGCGCAGTATGTCTATGAGTTGCCAGTCAAGACCCGCAACCGGATGTTAGGCTACGCGATCAACGGCTGGCAGGTGTCCGGCACGGCGTTTTGGCACAGCGGGATTCCTTTCTCGGTTCTGAGCGCGCCTTTTACCGCCAACGGAAACGGCATCGTGCAGGGCGGCGGCCCTCAGTACGCCAGTGTGGTTTCCGGAGCGCCGCTATACGCACGTGGACCCATAGCCGGCGTGACGCAGCCCGGAACCATGCAGTGGCTCAACCCCGATGCTTTCGTTTCTACGGTGGATCCGAGCACGGGTGCGTGCGTAGGCGGCGATGTTGCGAAGAACTGCCAGTTTGGCAATCTCGGCAGAAACTCATTGCGCGGTCCCGATTTTGCCTGGAGCGATTTTTACATCACGAAGTGGTTCACGCTCCGCGAGCACCTGAAGATGCGCGTCGACGGGCAGTTCTTCAACGTATTCAATCATCCGAATTTCGGTCTGCCGGTGTTGGGATATGCGGGCATCCCGGGGAATCGCGCCACGCAGACGGGATTCGGAGCGCTGACTTACACGACGGCTCCGCCGACGGGACTGCTTGGGGTTGGTCTGGGCGGCGATAGCTCCCCACGTATGGTCGCGTTTCAAGCGCGCCTCGAATTCTAGCGCCGCCAGCAACCTCAGTTTGACCGGCAGTGGGGCTGACGCAACCCGTCCGCGCGCGCCCCCCTGGTTACCCTCTGGTCGCGCTCTTGCGCCTTACTTTCGACTCTCCCGCATGGCCGGACACTGACGCAATCCAGGGAACAATTCCCCACGCTGCAATCGTAGGAACGCTAGAATCGCTTCCGCGGAAAGGATCGCACCGTGAAAAACCTCGTCCTCGCGTCTCTCGCAAGTCTGCTAGTGTGCAGCATCGCGCCCGGCGCAACCGACATTTCCGGCAAGTGGTCGGGCGCGCCCTTTTTCTTCATCTTCAAACAAGACGGGAACAAGCTCAGCGGCTCCGGAAAACCAAGCGAGAAGGAACAGATCGTGTCGTTCGAGAACGGCGTAGTTGAGGGTGACCGAATCGCGTTCAAGGCAGGCTCGCTGCAAGTTGACCTTCGAGTCGACGGGGATGAGATCCGCGGCGAAATGAAGAACGGGGAAGACACGCTGAAGGTTGTCCTGAAACGCGTTGAACCGATCCCGAATGGAGTGCCAACGCCGGCGGCATTCGACGTGGCGTCGGTTAAGCGGTTGCCGCCTCCGCCGGGCGGCGTCCGGTCTTCGATGAATCTCAGCCCCGAGCGGCTTACCTGCTCGAATGTCACTTTGGGAAAACTCATCATGCTGGCTTACAGCGTAAAGGATTTCCAACTCTCCGGTACGGAATGGCTGAACTCCCAGATATACGATATTGCCGCTACCAGCCGCCAGCCACCTCCACGGATCAGGTTTTACTGATGCTGCAGAGTCTGCTGGCGGAACGGTTCCAGCTCAAGCTTCACCGCGAAACGAAAGAAGTCCCGATGTATGCGCTGGTAGTGGGAAAGACCGGGTTGAAGATCAAGGAAGGTGAGTTCGGCCGTAGCAGCACTTCAGGATCGCCGGGCCACTTGACTGCCCAGAAGATGCCCATTGCGAAGTTGGCCGACTTTCTATCGGGTCAACTGGGCAGCCCCGTGACGGACATGACTGGAATGAAGGGATTCTTCGACTTCACCCTCGAATGGGCGCCGGACTCGCGGCCGGGCGAGGCCGGAGCCATAACCGATAGCGCGCCCGGCGCCTCTGTCTTTACAGCCGTTCAGGAACGACTTGGGCTCAAACTGGAAGGGCGCAAAGGTCCGGTGGAGATGCTCGTCATAGAGCATGTTGAGAAGATCCCCACCGGGAATTGACTACTGGCTCAGCGTAAAGATGACATCGATAGTCGTCGACACCGACACCGGGCTGCCGTTCAGTAGCGTCGGCGCGTAGACCCAATTCTTGACTGCATCGAGGGCCGCCTGACGGAGCAACGGATGGCCGGAGATTACGCTGAGCTGTTTCATCTGCCCATCGGGCCCGATGAGCGCCGCCAACTCGACTGTGCCTGATATCCGCGCGCTCTTGGCCAGCTCGGGATAGACCGGATCGGTTTTGGAGACGAGCTTGTTGTTCTGCACCCGGCCGCCTACGGGGATCGCCCCCGGGAACGTGGGAGCGGAATTAGCCACATCCGCCGTGATTCGCTGACCCTCGGCATAAGGAGCCGCGATTCGCAAGGTAACGTTGTTTGGCGCCGTAGACGCAGAACTAAAGGACGGCATCAAATGCTCATCGAGTTGATGCACCGCCTGGAGGAATGTTGACAGCGTTTGGCGCGTCACCCGGTCGTTGACGTGCAATGGCGGCAGTTTCGCCAGAAACTCGTCGTCCGGGATCCCTAGCCCTTGCAGTTGGATCGCTTGAATAGTGACGAGGTCGCTGCCATCGGAAGGCGTTGAACCCAGAACACCGGCGACCACTGAAGGCGCCGAGCTTCGCTTCCCGTTGGCCACGCCACCGCTTGGAGCAACTGCAAGCACTTGGGTAGCGGCAATTGCGGCTTCCCGCTGTAAATTGAGCGTGCCTGGCGCCTCTGGGGCGGGCAGATGGAAAGTGACGCCAATCTGCCGCGAACTGCCCGCGGCATCCTTGGTGAAGTGCCAGCTCAGCACCGATTGCAACACGGGCTTCCGCAATTGTTCCGGCCCGCTCAGAATCGTCGCGTCGCTGACGTTCCCGTCCGCATCCACTTTGACTTGCGCCAGCACAGTTCCTTCACTCCCCGCCATCTGGGCGTCGCGCGGATACGTTACGGGCGCGCGATGCATGAAATGCGCGCCTTGCGCGTCTACCGACACGCCCGCTGCGTCGGTGACGCTTTGCGGCGCGGCCCACAGCGGAAAAGCGGCCGTCACGAACCAGCACGCTCCCGCCAGTATTGCCAGCCCCGCGGCCAGCGTGGAAACAGTTCTCGTCTTTGACATTTTCGTCTCCTTCAAAATCGAAACCACCCTAAGCTTCAAGTGCCGCTTGCGCAGAAACAGCGGCGCCGGCGCCAAATCCAGTTGCAGGGCCGCGCCAGCCACGGTCAGCAGCGCATCCACGTATTGCTCGCGCGCCTTGGTCATGTCGATCACCGCTCGGTCCACGGTCTGCTCGCGCGCCAGTTGAATCTCACCCAGCAGCCACCAGATGGCGGGATGGAACCACAGGCCCGCTCGCACCAGTTCTTCCGCCAGCATCGCCAGCCAGTCGCGCCGCCGCACATGCAGAATTTCGTGGCAGAGAATGGCGTCCTGCAATCCGCGGTCGAATTCCGGAAAGTTCGCCGGCAGCAGAACCACGGGCTTCCAAAGCCCAAACGTGACGGGGCTGGCGATTTCGCTGCTGATCCGCAAGTCCGCTTCCACCGCCCACGCGGGAGCGGGCTCGAGCGGAATCGAATTCCGCCGGTACCGCCGCAGCCGCCAGAAACCGGTGGCTAGCAGGCCCAAGCGCGCCATGACTCCGGCCATCAGGATGGCCAGCGCGATTTCGCCAGGGGATATGTGCCAACTCCGCCGCGCGGCCGCGGGCGCAACCAGAACCGTGGCGCCGGCGGAGACCTGCACGGTGGCGGTAATCGCTTCGCTTCTCCACGGCTGAACCAGCGGAATCGACAGGCAGGCCGCCAGCAGCGCGTGCCAGAACAGCAGCCGCGCCTTCGCCGACCGCATCCGCAACGCCGCCGGGAGCCAGCCCGCCGCTCCGATCAGCAGCCCGACCTGCAGGCAATACGCGATGAAGTTATTCCACAAAAGGGCGCCGCTCATGACTGCCTCCGTAGCCGGGCGATCTCATCCAGATCTTCGCGCGACAAGTCATGATCTTCCACCAGGTGGGCCAGCAACGGCTCGGCCGACCCGTTGAAGACGCGGTTCACGAATTCCCGCACCATGGCGCCGATCACCTGCCGTTGCGGCTGCGCCGGCCGGTAGACATGCGCGCGTTCGTTCTGCGTCTTCTTGAGGTATTTCTTCTGCTCCAGAATCTTCATCATGGTCATGACCGTGGTGTACGCCACCTTACGCTTTTCGAGCAGCGCTTCATAAACGTCGCGCACCGTGGCCGATTCGCGTTCCCACACGATCTTCATGATTTCGAGTTCCTGGCCGGTAAGGGTTGGACTCCGTCGTCGCATACTAATTTATTAGTACTAAACGAGGCGGATGTCAAGAGTTTTTTTCGGTGGGGCGGCAAAGCCCGGCAGTGAGGGTAGCGCCGTGACCTTCACGAGCGATGCCGAGCGCACCTTTCGCGGACCAACCCCGCCCCATTTATGCTACTCTCAAGTTCGTAAACCCTCATGCCAGATGAACTGAACGCCCGCGTCGAACGGCTCGAGGAAAGCGAGCGCCGCGCCTGGGCGGCCATCGAAGCCTTGTCGGATAAACAACAGAAGCTGGATGAAGTACTCGTAGTGATTGCCGAAGCCCATGCAAAGCTTGCCGAAGCCCAGCTTGAGACCGAGAGGCGGTTCCAGGAGACCGAGAAGCGCTTCCAACAGACCGATGCGCGCTCCCGGCAGATCGATGAGCGCATCGATAAGCTTGTGAGCGCTATCGGCGAGTTAATCCGCAGGCAGAACCCCAGCTGACGCTGCTTCTTCGCCAGTCCAGCCGGCAGTTATCGCGCGAAAGCTCTCGACCCGCTTCTCAAGCATACCACGCCGGGGATAGGCAGCTAAAGTAAGCCCCACCATCGCGGTAACCTAAGAGCTACTCCTATGAAGTTTCACTCCCTCTTTGCATCCCTGCTGCTTCCGTTAGCCGCACTCGCCGCGGATCCCCCAGCCGCGTCGGGACTCGACACAGCCGCTATGAACAAATCCATCGACCCCTGTACGGACTTCTACCAATACGCTTGCGGCAATTGGGTCGCGCACAACCCGCTTCCCGCCGACCGCTCACGGTGGGGCCGATTCAATGAGTTGAGCGACCACAACGAGCATATCCTGCTCGATATCATTCAAGGCGCTGCGGCTAAGACCGCCGGCCGAAACGAGATCCAGCAGAAGATTGGCGACGATTACGCGGCGTGCATGGATACGGCCGCCATCGAGAAGAACGGCCTTGGCGCCATCGAGCCCGAGTTGGCCCGAATCAAGGCGCTGACGATCGCCGGCATGGTGGATGAGGTGGCGCGCCTTCACGGCATGGGCGTGCCCGTCCTATTCGTTTTCGGCGCGGGCCCCGACGCGAAGGATTCCAACCAGACGATCGCCAATTTCCGTCAAGGCGGCCTTTCCCTGCCCGACCGTTCCTACTATCTGAAGACCGACGCCAAGTCCGTGGAAACGCGCCAGCGCTTCGTGGAGCATATGGCCAACATGTTCAAACTGGCCGGCGATTCCCCCGAGGCCGCCGCGAAGAACGCTAGGCTGACGCTCGATTTCGAAACCGCTCTCGCTAACGATTCGGTGGACCGCGTGGCCATGCGCGACCCCAACGCCACCTACCACATCATGACGCGCCAGGAATTGCAGGCTCTCACGTCCGGCTTCTTCAATTGGAATGAATACTGGAAGCAGATCGGGGCGCCGGCGTTCCAGACCCTCAACGTGAGCCAGCCGGCATTCGCCAAGGGGCTGGCCGCCGACCTGCCCAATCAATCCCTGGACGCCTGGAAGGCGTATTTCGAATACCACCTGCTGCGCGCGAGCGCCGAGCAGTTGCCCGCGGCTTTCGAGGGCGAGGCTTTCGACTTCTGGCAGCGCTACCTGACCGGCGCCCAGGAGCAACGCCCGCGCCAATACCGTTGCGTGCGCGTGGTGGATCGCGAGCTGGGCGACCTCCTCGGCCAGAAGTACATCGAGCTGACGTTCGGCCCCGCCGCCAAGGCGCAGATCACGCAGTTGGTGACGGCTTTAGAGAAGGCGCTCGCCAAGGATATTCAAGCGCTCGACTGGATGAGCGCCGGCACCAAGCGCGCGGCCATCGCCAAGCTGAATGCCATCACGAATAACGTCGGTTATCCGAAGACGTGGCGCGATTACCGCAAGGTGAAGATCGCGCCCGACGATTTCCTGGGCAACGCCGAGCGCGTGGCGGAGTTCCGCTATCGGGATAACATCGGAAAGATCGGCACGCCCACCGACAAAACCGAGTGGAGCATGTCGACGCCCACGGTCAACGCCTTCTACAGCCCGCAGAATAACAGCATCAACTTCCCCGCGGGCATTCTGCAATCTCCGTTCTTCGACCCCCGGCGCGACATGTCCATCAACTACGGCGCCGTGGGCGCGGTGATTGGCCACGAGATGACGCACGGCTTCGACGACCAGGGCCGCAAGTTCGATGGCGACGGCAATCTGCGCGATTGGTGGACCGCTGTCGATGGCGCCGAATTCGAAAAGCGCGCCGCTTGCGTGGCCGACGAATACTCCGGCTTCACCGCGGTGGACGACGTGAAGCTGAACGGACGCCTGACGCTGGGCGAGAACACCGCCGATAACGGCGGCCTGCGCATCGCCTACATGGCGCTTGAAGACACCCTGAACGGCAATGCGGAAAAGATGGATGGCTTCACGCCCGAGCAGCGCTTCTTCCTCGGCTGGGCGCAGGTGTGGTGCGAAAACACCGCGCCGCAGGAAGCCCGCAATCGCGCCGTCACCGATCCGCATTCGCCGGGCCGCTTCCGCGTCAACGGCACGCTGCAGAACATGCCGGAATTCCAGAAGGCGTACGCGTGCAAGGTCGCCCAGCCAATGGTCAGCCCCAACGCCTGCCGGGTTTGGTAATCTATCGGGATACCTATGAGCCTTACGCGAAGGAAGTCTCTCGAATCGCTCTTTGAGCGGGCGAAGCACAGCGACCTGAAGCGCACGCTGACGGCGAGGAGTCTGGTTGCGCTTGGCATTGGCGCCATCATCGGAGCCGGCCTCTTTGTCCGGACCGCCGACGCCGCCGCGCAGGATGCCGGTTCGGGGGTCATCCTCTCGTTTATCTTCGCGGCCATCGGCTGCACGTTCGCCGGGTTGTGCTATGCGGAGTTCGCCGCCATGATCCCCATCGCGGGCAGCGCATACACGTACGCCTACACCACCATGGGCGAGTTGGTGGCGTGGATTATCGGCTGGGCCCTCGTTCTGGAGTATGCGCTGGGCGCGGCCACGCTCTCCATTTCCTGGTCCGAGTATCTCAATAAACTGTTGACCCAGAACGGATACAGCGCGGTTCCCTTCGAGTGGTGCCATTCTCCCATGCAGACGGACGCTCTCACTCATGTGAGCGGCATCATGAATATTCCCGCGGTGGTGATTCTGCTGCTGCTCTCCATGGTGCTGATAAAGGGTACCCAGGAATCCGCGACTTTCAACACGATTATCGTGACAGTCAAGCTTGCCATCGTAGTCGTGTTCATCGCGGTCGGCTGGCACTTCATCGTTCCGGCGAACCATACGCCACTCCTGATTCCGGCGACTGAACCGGGGCATGGCGCCTTCAATCACCACGGATGGGGCGGCGTTCTGGGGGGCGCGGGCATCGTATTCTTCGCCTTTATCGGTTTCGACGCGGTTTCGACGGCGGCGCAGGAAACGGTCAATCCCGGCCGGGATATGCCGCGCGGCATTCTGGGCTCTCTGGCGATCTGTACCGTGCTTTATATCGTGTTCGGGTGGGTGCTGACCGGCGTGGCCAATTGGCGCGAGTTCGCAACGGTTGGCAAGGAAGCTTCCGTCGCATACGCCATTGAACACGGCATGCCAGGCTTCGATTGGCTGGCAAAGGGCGTCACCGTCGCGATTCTGTTCGGATTCTCTTCCGTGATGCTGGTCATGTTGTTGGGCCAAAGCCGCGTGTTTTACACCATGTCGGAAGACGGCCTTCTGCCCAAACTCTTCTCCGACGTACACCCCAAGTTCCGCACGCCCTACAAGTCCAATATCCTGCTGTTCTTCTTTGTAGGCGCTTTCGGAGCGTTTCTTCCGGAGTCGGTAGCGGGTGATTTGACGTCGATCGGCACGCTGTTCGCATTCGTGCTGGTCTGTGTCGGCGTGATCATCATGCGGAAGCTCCAGCCAAATGTGACGCGTCCTTTCAGAACGCCTCTGGTGCCATTAGTGCCGATTCTAGGTGTTCTTGTCTGCGGCCTCATGATCGGGAACCTCGAGCCGCGGACGCAACTTACGGCGTTGGGATGGATGGTGCTCGGGCTAGCGATCTACTTCCTGTATAGCAGGTCGCACAGCAAGCTGAATAAGGCGTAAGACAGGCCTCCCGGCCTGTTCTTGGGACCTGCGCCAAGTGCGGCTAAGCCCCGAAATCCCAGAAACGGTTAAGCGCCTTCCGCTCGGCCCTTGCGTTCAACGGCGCCCGCTGTTAGAGTCGAGTTCGTCAGAAGCACATGTCTACCGCCCTGCTGAGCCGGGAAGAGGAACTCCACTGGCTGGCATTGAAACTCGTCCCAGGCTTGGGAACTCGCACCTCGAATAAGCTGCTCGACCGCTTCCGCTCGCCGCAAGCGATCTTCCGCGCCTCGCGTACGGAACTGGAAGGCGCGGGTGTTTCGGGCGCCGTCGCCCAGTCGATCGCCAGCGGATGTACCTTCGACGACGCGGCCGCGCAGCAGGAGAAAATGATCGAAACGGGCGCCACCCTGATTACCATTGGCGACCCGCGCTATCCGCCGCCTCTGCGCGAGATCTTCGATCCGCCGATTCTGCTGTTCGCCCGCGGCCGGGTGGAGTTGATGCACTCTTTCACGCTCGGGGTGGTTGGGACGCGCCGGCCGACGCCCTATGGTCTCGCGGTTGCCGAACGCCTCTCGGCCGACCTTTCGCACGCCGGGCTTGCCATCGCGAGCGGGATGGCGCGAGGCATCGATACCGCCGCGCATAGAGGCGCGTTGGCCGCCGGCGGGGATACGATCGCCGTTCTCGGTTGCGGCGTCGATGTGGTTTATCCGTCGGAGAACAAGAAGCTTGCGGGCGAAATTGCCACCAAGGGTCTGATTGTTTCCGAGTTCCCGATGGGGTCGGTCGCGTTCCCGCAGAACTTCCCGATTCGCAACCGCATCATCTCGGGGATGAGCGTGGGCGTGCTGGTGGTGGAAGGCGCGCAATACAGCGGCTCGGCGATCACCGCCAAGCTCGCCATGGACCAGGGAAGGGAGGTTTTCGCCGTTCCCGGCAATATTACTTCGAAGTTGAGCTGGGCGCCTAACTTGTTGATTAAACAGGGCGCGCGGCTGGTACAGGACTGGAACGACGTGGTATCTGAGCTGCCCGTTGAATCCCGCCGGCATCTAATAGAACAGGGGCGGCAAAGGCTGCTGGGCGAGCAGGCTGGAGAGGCGGTTGCAACTTCCGGCGGCGAAAGCGCATCCTTATCTAACAGTCGAGGTCCCGAACTCGACCCTACGGCCCGCCGCACCTTGGAAGCGCTCAAGGTTGACGCCCCCATCCATCTGGACGATCTGATTGAAAAGATGGAGAATACGTCGGCATCCGAGCTGATTGCAGCGCTTTTCGAACTGGAAATGCAGGGGCTGGTGAAGCAGCTCCCCGGCAAGAACTTTGTTAAAGTGTGGTAGCGAAAATGCTGACTCGACTCGAGATCGACAACTTCCGGTGCTTTGAGGGGTTTGTGTGGGAACCTGCGAGCAAGCAGCTCATATTGGGGGCGAACGGTTGTGGGAAGTCGTCGATGATGGATGCGTTGTCGAATTTGCGTCGGTTTGTGTCGGGGGATGCGAAGGTGGACGAGCTGTTCCCGCTGCGGGAACGGACACGGTGGTTGGATCGGGCGGAACAGAAGTTCTCTCTGCACGCGGAGATCGACGGCGTCTCTTATTGCTACAGACTAGTTATCGGAGCCGCTGGCGATCCGATTAAGCCGTTTGTTCAATCGGAGACGTTGGATTGTGACAACGGCGCTTTCCGGCTGAGTTTTGAACAGGGCATTGTCAGAATCGGCCATCCCGATGAACCTGAGGCTTTGTACAGAATCGGCGGCGGCCGTTCCGCAATTTCGAGCGTGGTGGGGGGCAATACCGATACCAGCGCTCATGCCGACCGATTCCGGCGTTGGCTAGGCAAGGTGTCTTGTTTTCGATTAAATCCCTTTCAGATGGCCAGCCGAGCGGAAGGTGAGGATGCCGATCCCAAACGGGATCTCTCGAATTTTGCGGAGTGGTATCGCAGTTTGTATCAATCGCATCCGAAGCGGGCGCATGCCCTGTTTAAGAGCCTAGAAGAGACGCTGGATGGTTTTGATTCCATCGCCTTGCAAGACGCGGCTGAAGGCGTGCGTCTGCTCAACGTATTATTCCAACGCGATGGGGAGAAGCCCGTCTCGTTTCGCTTTAATGAATTGTCGGAGGGCCAACGCTGCCTTATCTGCCTGTATACAATCCTCCATTTTGTGATCGCTGAAGGGAGAACCGTGATAATCGACGAACCCGAAAACTTCGTCTCCCTTCGCGAGATCCAGCCGTGGCTGATGACCGCCTCCGAGCTGGTTACGGATTCGCATGCGCAGTTGATCCTGATATCTCATCATCCGGAATTGATCGATCAGTGGGCGCCCCGCCACGGCATGCGATTCCTCCGTGACGGCGCGGGACCGGTGAAGATCAAGCCGTGGGTGGGTGATTCGGAGAGTTCGCTTTCCGCAGCGGGGTTGGTTGCGCGCGGTTGGGACGATGATTAAGGTATCCCGGGTAACCGTCCTTGCGGAGGATGAGAATCACCAACTTTTTGCGGAACGCTTTTTGAAAAGACTTGGCTATGGGCAACATCAGATTTTTCAGGAACGAGTTCCGAATGGCGCCGGGTCCGGCGAGAAATGGGTGCGCGACAATTACGGACGCGCTGTGCGTGACTACCGTCGCAGATCGGCCAGGGCGGCCACGGCTTTGCTCGTAGTGATCGATGCCGACGATCACGAGCCCATGAGGCGCCAGCATCAGTTGGAAGAGGCGCTGGATGTGGCTCGAACCGAGGAAGAACGCATTGCTCACCTGATACCAAAGAGGAACGTAGAAACGTGGATTCTTTGCTTGGATGGCCAAGCGGTCGATGAACTCGAGGATTACAGTAGGGATCGCGGCATCGACGAACGGATTCGCCCAGCGGCAGATACGTTCTACTCCTGGACGCGCCCAAACGCCCCTGTTCCGAACCGGTGCGTTCCCTCACTTTATGCCGCAATTCCCGAGGCGCAGAGGCTGGAACAGTGAGTTGTTGCGGACGTGAGCTTTTTGAAAGTGTGGTAAGGTCAAACGGGAAAAGGGCAGTACAGACTCCAGCGGCGTTGGCCGCGGCATTGAATCGTTAAAATATGGCAAAAGCTCTGGTAATCGTGGAATCGCCGGCAAAGGCGAAAACCATCAACAAATACCTGGGCAAGCAATACATTGTTAAAGCTTCCCTCGGTCATATCAAAGATCTACCCAAGAAGGACCTCGCGGTCGATGTCGAAAACGGCTTCGAGCCGCACTATGAAGTAATCGAAGGCAAGAAGAAGCTCATCGCCGAGCTTAAGGCATCCGCCAAAGGCGTCGAGAGCATCTACCTGGCGGCCGATCCGGATCGCGAAGGCGAGGCTATTTGCTATCACCTCCAGGAGGAATTGCAGGGCACGAAGAAGGCAGGGCCGGCCTTTTTCCGCGTGATGTTCAATGAAATCACGAAAAAGGCGATTGAAAAGGCATTTGAAAAACCCGGTCAGGTCAATATCGCTTTAGTGGAAGCGCAGCAGGCGCGCCGCGTGCTCGACCGGCTGGTGGGCTACAAGATTTCTCCGCTGCTTTGGGACAAAGTCCGCCGCGGGCTCTCCGCGGGCCGCGTGCAAACCGTCGCGTTGCGCGTCATCGTCGAGCGGGAACGCGAAATCCGCGCCTTCATTCCCAAAGAATACTGGACCATCGACGCCGATCTTCTCGCCAAGAAGACGCCGGTGCTTTCGCCGCGGCTCGCCAAGATCGACGACGTCAACGCCGAGATCGGCAACCAGGAAGCGTCCGACGCGATCGTGGCGGCGCTCGATGGGTCGGATTATATCGTCAAGTCGGTGGGCACGCGTGAGAAAAAGCGCAACCCGGTCGCGCCGTTCATCACCTCGACGCTGCAACAGGAGTCCTCGCGCAAGCTGCGCTTCAGCGTCAAGCGCACCATGGTGCTGGCCCAGCGGCTGTATGAGGGCATCGAAATCGGCAAGGAGGGCGCGGTGGGTCTCATCACCTACATGCGTACCGATTCCACGCGCGTTTCCGACGACGCCATTCGCGACGTCCGCGACTATATCACCGAGCATTTCGGCAGCGAGTTCGTGCCCGCCGGCGCCAACGTCTACAAATCCAAAAAGGACGCGCAGGACGCGCACGAGGCCATACGTCCCACGTCCATGGCCTTCGCGCCGGAGGTGGTGGACAAGTATCTGGCGGAAGACGAAATGAAGCTGTACCGCCTGATCTGGAATCGCTTCGTCGCGTGCCAGATGATGCCGGCGCTCTACGACCAGACCACCATCGACGTCTCCGCCAAGGGCAAGGACGGCGCCGATTATATGTTCCGCGCCACCGGGTCGGTCCTTAAATTTGAAGGCTTCCTGAAAGTCTATCAGGAGAGCAAGGATCAGAGCGACGAAGAAGATGAGGAGGTGAAGCATCGCCTGCCGAAGGTAACCGAAGGCGAGGTTCTCGGTTTCAAGGCGATTCGCCCCGAGCAGCATTTCACCGAACCGCCGCCGCGGTACAACGAGGCCACGCTGGTGAAGCGCCTCGAAGCCGACGGGGTGGGACGGCCGTCGACTTATGCGTCGATCATTTCGACCATTCAGGAACGCGAGTACGTCAAGAAAGAGACCAACCGCTTCATTCCCACCGAACTGGGAATGGTGGTGACCGACCTTCTGCTCGAATCGTTCGACGACATCTTCGATGTGAAGTATACGGCCCGCATGGAGGAGGAGCTCGACGAGATCGAAGAGGGCAAGCTCGACTGGCGTCAGGCCATGGGCGAATTCTACGAGCGCTTCGAGAAGGATTTGAAGCACGCCGAAGAGCACATGACCGATATCAAGCGGATGGAGAAACCCACCGGCTTGATTTGCGAAAAGTGCGGCAAGCCTCTGGTGATCAAGTGGGGCAAGCACGGCAGCTTCATCGCCTGCACCGGTTATCCGGAGTGTACTTACACGCGAGAGTTGACTGTCGACCTGGCGGATGTCGATAAGGTCGATCTCTCAGACCAGGGCGACGAAGAGTATTGCGAGAATTGCGGGCGCCCCATGGTGCTCAAGAAAGGGCGCTTCGGCAGCTTCTTCGCTTGCTCCGGTTATCCCGATTGCAAGACCACCAAGCAAATCGGCGGCGCGCAAAGGAAGGATCAGCCGCTCGACGAAAAGTGTCCGCAGTGCCAGAGCAATCTGGTGATGAAGCACGGCCGCTTCGGCGAGTTTACGGCGTGCAGCAACTACCCCGCGTGCAAGTACGTCAAGCAGAAGACTATCGGCGTGAAATGCCCGGAGTGCTCGGAGGGCGAAGTGGTGGAGCGCCGGTCCAAGCGCGGCAAGACCTTCTACGGCTGCAACCGCTATCCCGATTGCAATTTCGTGGCATGGGGCAAGCCCGTTCCCGAAAAATGCCCGGAATGCGGCAGCCCATACATGATCGAGAAATGGCTCAAGGCCGGGACTTTCTGGCAGTGCCCCAACGCCGAGTGCAAGCATAAGCAAGAGGCGCCGCCGGAAGCCGTAGCGCCCCAGCCCGCCGAAGTTTTGGCGTAGTGAGCTTCCCATGAGCAAAGCGCCCAGAGCGCCCAGTCTCACGTGGGGCGCTCTTGTGCTTTTGGCGGTCTCCGGCTTTCTCAACTACTTCGACCGCGCCAATCTCTCGGTGGGCGCGGCGCAGGTCCAATCCGAGCTTCACCTCACCAGTTATCAACTCGGTCTCCTGCTCTCGGCGTTCTTCTGGAGTTACGCCTTGATGCAATTGTTCCTGATCGCCGGATGGCTTGCCGACCGGTTCAACGTCTGCTGGATTCTGGCCGCCGGATTCTTCCTCTGGTCCGGCGCAACGGCGGTAACCGGGGCCACGCGCACGTTCGCGATGATGTTCGCATTGCGGCTGGTGCTGGGAGTTGGCGAATCCATCGCGTATCCTTCCTATTCGCGAATCCTGGCCAATTATTTTCCGGAGCATCACCGCGGCATGGCCAATGCGCTGATCGACGCCGGCACTAAACTCGGACCGGCGGGGGGCACGCTGCTCGGCGGATTGCTGATGGCGAAATATGGGTGGCGCGCGTTCTTCGTAGGTCTGGGCGCCGGTAGCTTGATCTGGCTGGTTCCCTGGATCTGGTGGATGCCGCGCGGCGAAGGCGCCGGGACGCAGGAACATCCGGAAGCGATGCCGACCGCCGGTCAGATCCTGCGCCAAAGGGCCGCCATTTTCAGCGCGCTCGGGCTGTTTTGCTCGAACTACTACTGGTACTTCCTGCTTACGTGGCTGCCATACTATCTGCAGAGCGCGCGGCATTTCAGCGCCGGCAGAATGGCTACCACGGCGGCGTCCGCCTACTTCCTGATCGCATTCTCCGCGGTGATGGCGGGGTATCTTTCCGACCGCTTGATAGCGCGCGGCGCCTCGGCTAACCGCGTGCGCAAGACTTTCGCCGGAGTCGGTCTTACGTTGTCGACGATCATACTTCCGGTGGCGGTGGTCCGCGACGCGGGCACGGCGACAGTCTTTCTCATGCTGGCCTGCTTCTGTTTTGGCATCTACACAGCCAACGTCTTCGCCATCACGCAGACGCTGGCCGGACCGCGCGCCGCGGGAAAGTGGACCAGCCTGCAGAACGGCTTCGCCAATCTGGCGGGAGTCACTGCGCCATGGCTCACGGGGTTCATCGTGCAGCGCACCGGCGAATACTTTTGGGCCTTCGCGGTGGCGGCGGCGGTGGTGCTTACGGGCGCGGCGATTTTCGTCTTCGCGATCGGCCGGCTGGAACCGGTAAGGT
This sequence comes from Bryobacterales bacterium, assembly GCA_003135055.1. Lineage (GTDB taxonomy): Bacteria > Acidobacteriota > Terriglobia > Bryobacterales > Bryobacteraceae > PALSA-243. Next base: position 26,802 of record PLDF01000483.1, read on the forward strand.
GGGCCCGGGGTTTCACCGGGCGGCAGCACTCCAAGACTCCAAGGGTAGGCTCGGCATAGGCCATGCAGGCGAGTGCCACACCAGTCATTTCGAAGGCATTAGTTCCGGGCAGGTCTGGGTACTAAAGAACTCTACACAGTCTGCCGGCGTCAACGGGCGTGTGAGCAAACTCTTTGCGCGTGCCGTTAGTTCGTTCACATGGAGTGGGAGACTTCGGGTCGGAAACACTATCGCGTTCCCGTCCCCGTCTGCGGTTCCAACCAGCGCACCATTGGCGCTCCACGCCGTAGCGGTGGTTTTGCGCCTCTGTCCAGCAAGCTGGAATATCTCGCTACTATCTCGGTCCCAGATCCGCACATTCCTGTCATCAGAGGGTACAGCGGCATACTTGCCATCTGGACTCCAATCGACTTCTGTTCCGACCGTTACGAAAGCGGGCCTGCGGGCATTCTGCAAATCCCAGAATTCCACAATATTGTTTTGGCGTGGAACCGCAAGGTACCCACCACCACGATTTGCGCGGAACGAATCAGAGACTTTCAGCGAGGGGAGGCGTACGAAACGATATCCCCCATTCGGATCGGCTGCTATTTCACAGAGGTCGAGACGAGGACCAGATGCCCCGAAGAGCTCAAGGTTTGAAATCCATTCGAGACCAATCATACCCCCCGACCTCTCACCGCTAATTTTGAAGTCCGTCCAATGCCCTACATCGATAATTCGGAGTGGGCCCAAGAACCTTGGTGGAACGGCTAGGCGCGAACCGTCAGGACTCCAGGCCATTGTAGTGCCCCCCATCCCGTCAAAGCGCTTGATCTCCTTAAGAGTCGTGCTGTCCCAGATGATCAAAGGCCCCTTAGGATCAGCTGACGCCGTCGCAAATCGCGCCCCATTTGGACTCCATTCTAAAGCACCAAGCTGAGGAAGAGTGAGCTCGATTTCCATCTGAAGTTCGCCATCGTGGTTCCGCGTCAGCGACAAAATAAGCCCCTTGGAGTCCATTTTGACGGCTATCAACTTGGCGGTAGGGCTCCACTGAAGAAGGTAGGGCTCCGAGTCAAGGTGTAGCTTTGCGTCTGCCTGAATGCCAGGGAGAATGAGTGTTATTCCAGGGCCTGTTTGTTCCACCCTACGAGGTGAAGGTGGATGGCGGTCGGACGCGAAGTACCTCACAGTAATCCAATCTTGCAAACCAAGCGCTAGTGCATCGAGCGAGGGGGAGAAGGCTACCGGATGCTCGCTTGCGACGGCGTTAAAAGAGGCAATGTGCTCTTGGCGTTCAGCGTTGAGAACAGAAGCGCGTAGGGACCGTTCAGCATCGCGGACGGTCACGCCAGCGCGTTGTGCGAGTGAAATCGCATAAAGCGACAGCAGAAGACTGCGCTGAACGTCATTGTCCAGGCTGGAGGTGGCGGCTTCCGCAAGGACCTCAACACGTGCTAACGCTTCGTTTGCCGCGGCCTGCCGCAATGCGTCTTGAAGCTTATGTGCATCGTCGGTTCCAGCTGGCTTGCGTGGATGTAACGCCTGGTGGGCCGTGAAACCAGCAGCGACCGCGAGCGGCGCAATCAACATGAGGGGCAACCCGCCATGCCTTAGATATTCAACCATCCGAACAAACAAGCACTCGATCCACTCATAGATTCGCCCGAATAAGCAAAAGGCTGAATCTTGATCGGACTGCAAAAGCACTGCCCTAACTGCTTGGCCTTCTATCTCAAGCAGAGCCCCATTGAACTGCATGGCCCATAGCTTCTCGAAGCCTCTGCGAGTGCCCCGCAGATGCAAGCAGATTGAGCCTGGGGTTTGCTTTACGAAAGTGATTGTGGCGTCTTCTGTCAACTTGCGAAGATGGGCAACTATGGCCTCTACCTCATGCCGCCGCAATTCGTCGACTTGGCCCGTAAATACAACGGTGTATCTCAATTGTTCCAGCTCGATGTCGTCCTCAGGCGTAGAGCCGCGAATAGCACAAGCAAGCTTTCGCACTGAATTGTGGTCATTGGCGTGACGAATATGAATACATTGACTACCCTTAAGGAATAGAAGGCCTGGTATGTCCTTGATATTGCTGACGTTGGGCAGTAGCGTTGGAATAATGCGAAAATGCTCTGATTCCTCAGTCCGCCTTACAACTGCAACTTGGATCTCAGCGAGCTGCCAAGGCGTGGGTTGCCCCGGTCCAAGGAAGACTACGCAGGTAGAGGACGATGCGAGCGCCGTTTCCAATTCCTGTAACCATATTTCCCCCGGTTCGAGCGATTTGTCAATCCAAAGGTGGATACCGTCGGCCTGCAACTTCTTCACGACCCGGTAGACCGGAATACGGTTACGCCTACTGTACGAGATAAAGGTCTCAAACGTCATTCGAAGCTGCTCCTGTGTTTGAGCCTTTGCCATGGAAGAACATTGCTACAGAGAGGAATTATACCGCGCTCGCGAGATTGTGCCCAAGCCTGGCGGCCAGGAACGCGCGAGCGCGCTCCATTGCAGCCTTAACGGCTTGCGTTTGTAGATGCCGCGCGGCCAGGGCGCCGAGACGCAGGGACATCCGGAAGCGATGCCCACGGCCGGTCAGATCCTGCGCCAGCGGGCCGCCATTTTCAGCGCGCTCGGGCTATTCTGCTCGAACTACTACTGGTACTTCCTGCTTACGTGGCTGCCATACTATCTGCAGAACGCGCGGCATTTCAGCGCCGGCAGAATGGCTACCACGGCGGCGTCCGCCTACTTCCTGATCGCATTCTCCGCGGTGATGGCGGGGTATTTTTCCGACCGCCTGATCGCGCGCGGCGCCTCGGCTAACCGCGTGCGCAAGACTTTCGCCGGCGTCGGTCTTACGCTATCGACGATCATACTTCCGGTGGCGGTGGTCCGCGATGCGGGTACGGCGACCGTCTTTCTTTTGCTGGCCTGCTTCTGTTTCGGCATCTACACGGCCAACGTGTTCGCCATTACGCAGACGCTGGCCGGACCGCGCGCCGCGGGAAAGTGGACCAGCCTGCAGAACGGCTTCGCCAATCTGGCGGGCGTCACCGCGCCATGGCTTACGGGGTTCATCGTGCAGCGTACCGGCGAATACTTTTGGGCCTTCGCAGTCGCGGCGGCGGTGGTGCTTACGGGCGCGGCGATTTTCGTCTTCGCGATCGGCCGGCTGGAGCCGATAAAGTGGGACAGGCCTCGCGGCCTGTCCGCTGCATGACAAGAGGACAGGCCAGGAGGCCTGTCCTACATTTGAAACTCGGCCGCATGATCGATCGCCCAGTCGTGGAAGGAACGTGCCGGCGCTCCGGTGATCTCTGCAACTGTGGACGTAACGGGCGCGGGTCTCCCGACCGCGGCGGAACCGGCATACTCTACGTTTTGCCATGCGTCGAGCAGCATGTCCGCAATGGAAGCCGGCATCATAATCGCCATTTCACGCCGCGCCGTTTCCGGCGGGATCTCCTCGAAGCGCAGCGGGCGGCCAATCGCATCGCCGATGATACGAACCTGGTCCCGCTGAGTCAGTGACTGAGGGCCGGTGAGGATGTATTTCGCTCCGGCATGTCCGTCGTCGCACAGTGCGCGGACTGCGACCGCTGCGATATCACGCTCGTGGATCGGCGATGTGACGGCGCCAGGGTAGGGCCAGCGAACGACATTGCCTGCACGGACCTGTGGCGCCCACCAGATCCGGGCATTTGCAGCGAACGCACCGGGCCGCAGGAAGGTCCAGCGGACGCCCGACGCCTCAATCAGGCGCTCAATTCCGGCGTGCAGCGTCGTGACCGGATAGGCCTGCTCTTCGATGCCGTCGCGCACGGTTAGATTCGAGAGGAAGACGATCCGCCGGGCGTGCTTGGCAATCCGCGCCAGGGCGGGAGCGACGGCTGTTACGGGGGCGCACCACACCAGGAACACCGCATCAACACCGTCCAGACATCGGTCGAGGGTAGTGGGGGCAGTGAGGTCGCCCCGCACCACTTCGACCTGGCGCGGCAGACCGGCGGACTCCGGACTGCGAGCCATTGCGCGGACTCGGGCGCCTGTGGCGAGCAGTTGAGAAACTACTTGGCGGCCGACGTTGCCGGTGGCTCCCGTGACGAGGATGTTTTCCATATGACCAGCCTACAAGGTGAAGTGAAGGTGCAGCAATGGCGCTTACCGGCTCGGCGATTTTCGTCTTCGCGATCGGCCGGCTGGAACCGGTAAAGTGGGACAGGACTCCTGGCCTGTCGGCTGCTTGACAAGAGGACAGGCTAGGAAGCCTGTCCTGCCTGCTGAATCTCCAACCCTCCGGGTGTATACTTCGATCCTAAGAGCGTTTCCGCTTACATCGGCTCTGCCATGACCAGACGCAAGCTACTCGCATTTACCGCCGTCGCCCCATTGGCCGCCATGGCCTCCCCGGCCCCTGCCGTCAAACCCGGAATCGACATCTTCAGCCTGCGTTCGCAGAACTGGACGCCGTTCCAGAACCTGGACTACTGCGCGGCCCACGGCGCCAAGGTCGTTCACTTTTCCGAGGTCCGCTTTATCGGTAGTCTCGATCCCGCCAACCTCCGCCAGGTCCGGCAGTACGCCGAAAAACTGGGCATCGAAGTCGAGATCGGGATGAAGTCCATCTGCCCCACTTCGAAGATGTTCGATCCGAAAGAGGGCACAGCCGAGGACCAGCTCACCCGCATGATCGCCGCCGCGAAGACGGTCGGCTCGCGCATCGTCCGCGCCGTTCTGGGCAGCTCCGACGACCGCCTGCCTGGACCCATCGAACGCCACATCGCGAGCACCGTGCAAGTGCTCCGCAACGTTCGATCGCAAGCCACCGACGCCAACATTAAGATCGCTATCGAGAACCACGCCGGCGACATGCAGGCGCGCGAGCTCAAGACTCTGATCGAAGGGGCTGGGCGCGATTTTGTGGGCGTGTGTCTCGATTCCGGCAATCCGTTGTGGACGATCGAAGACCCGCACCTCACCTTGGACACGCTCTATCCTTACGTACTGACCAGCCATGTTCGCGACAGCGCAGTCTGGCCGGTTCCGGAAGGCGCCGCGGTAGCATGGGTGCGTATGGGCGAAGGCGACGTAGATATCGACGGCTACGTGCGCAAGTATGCCGAGCTTTGTCCCGGCCGGGCCTTGTCCATGGAATGCATTGTGACCGGGCCGCGTATTTTTCCCTTTCGCAATTCCAAGTTTTGGGACGCCTATCGCAACGATCCCGCATGGGAGTTCGAACGTTTTCTCGAAATCGTCGCACGCGGGAAGCCTCGTCCCGCCGAGCCGCGCGCCGCAAGTCCGGAGGCGGCGCGGCAGAAGGAACGCGAGGATCTCGAAGCCAGTATCGAGTACACTCGGAAGTTATTATGAGCGACCGTTGCGAAGTTAGTTGCCGTGGTGGCGTACGCACTCATGCGTGCAGCGTTCACACTCGTGTGAACGCGCTTAGCTTTCCTGGTTTGCCGCGTGACGAGCACTAAGGAGCAGATGCCATGAATCGCCGTCAATTTATCCGCACCAGCGCCGCCGGTCTAAGCGTATCGGCCGCCGCTTACGCCGAACAGGCCGCGGACCAGAAACCGAAGCGCGTGGGCCTTATTGGCCCCGGCTGGTATGGCAAAACCGATCTCTTCCGGTTGATCCAAGTCTCTCCCGTGGAGGTAGTGTCGCTCTGCGACGTGGATAAGCATATGCTCTCCGATGCCGCAGACATGGTAGCGCTGCGGCAAGCGTCGAAGCGGAGGCCGCGGACTTATGCCGATTACCGGAAGATGCTTGCGGAGAAAGATCTCGACATCGTCCTCGTCGGCACTCCCGACCATTGGCACGCGCTCGCCATGATCGCGGCGGTCCAGGCCGGCGCCGACGTATACTGCCAGAAGCCAATCAGCGTCGATGTTATCGAGGGCCAGGCCATGCTGGCCGCAGCGCGGAAGCATCAGCGCGTGGTACAGGTGGGGACGCAGCGCCGCAGTACGCCCCACTTAGTGGATGCCCGCGACAAAATCATCAGCACGGGCAAGCTCGGTAAGATCGCGATGGTGGAGATTTGCTGTTATTACCACATGCGCGCGGACAGCAATCCGCCCGATACCGCGCCGCCCGATTATTTCGACTATGAGATGTGGACCGGCCCCGCCCCCATGCGGCCTTACAACGCGCTGGTTCACCCCAGAAGCTGGCGCGCGTTCATGGAATACGGCAACGGCATCATTGGCGACATGTGCATCCACATGTTCGACATGACTCGCTGGATGCTAAATCTAGGTTGGCCGAAGCGCGTCAGCTCCGCGGGCGGAATTCTGGTGCAGAAAAGCAGTAAGGCCAACATAACCGATACGCAGCTTGCCACGTTCGAATACGACGACTTGAAAATCGTATGGCAGCACCGCACCTGGGGCGATCCGCCCGACCCCAAGTATCAGTGGGCCGCGACCTTCTACGGCGACCGGGGTACGCTCAAGGCGGATGTCTACGGTTATGACTTCAAGCCCTCGAGTAAGAACGAAGCGCCGATCCACCAGGACGTCACTTACGAATTGGAGCAGTACCCCGAAGACAAGACCGAAAAGGATCTGGAGAAGCACTGTGCGCCGGCGATCCGGCATCATATGATGGATTTTCTGGCGGCTATAGCATCGCGCGGCAAGCCGGTAGCCGATATCGAGCAGGGTTATATGTCGACGGCCAGTTGCATCCTGGCGAATCTCTCGATGAAACTCGGCCGCACCCTTGCCTGGGACCCAAAGACGCAGCGCGTGATTGGAGACGACGAGGCCAACCGGCTGCTGCGCCGCCAGTACCGCAGCCCATGGGTGCATCCCACGGTGGAATCGGTGTAGTTAATCCGAAACGGAGTTGCGACCGTCAGGTCGGGAGCTGTGAAAAGAACCTTTCTCTCGCAAAGGCGCAAAGCTCGCAAAGAAAACTCACCTGTTTCTTGGCGTGCCTTGCGTCTTGGCGAGGGATTGCGTTCCCTTGAATTCCCGAAACTTGGCGTAGTGTTCGGTGTAATCTTCGCTGTACTAAAATGGCACTCACAATGAAACCTTGTCTGTTTTTTGGCGCGATGTTACTCGCTGCCGCATTGTTATCTCTCAACGCAGTCGATGCTGCTCAAAACAACCCCGAAGCGGGCAAAGACGGATGGATCGGCATGTTCGACGGAAAGACACTCGATGGCTGGAAGGCCAATGACAGTCCGGATAGCTGGAAGGTGGTGGATGGCGCGATCGTTGGTAACGGCCCGCGCAGTCATCTTTTCTGGATGGTGCGGGAGTGCGGCGACTGTGAATTCCGCGCCGAGGTGAAGCTCAATCACAGCGGCAACTCAGGCATGTATATCCGCGCGGCTTTTGGGCCGGGCTTTCCGAAAGGGTATGAGGCGCAGGTGGAGAACACTTCGCCGGACCCGCAAAAGACGGGCAGCCTATACGGTTTTTCGAAAGTCCTCGAACAACTGATTCCCGACGATACCTGGTACACGCAGCAGGTAATCGCCCACGGTAACCACATAACGATCGCAGTGAATGACAAAGTGGTGGTCGACTATATCGACCGGAAGAACACTTACACTAACGGCTATCTCGCGCTGCAACAGCACAATGACGGCAGCGTTGTGCAGTTCCGAAAGTTGCTGATGCGGTCCCTCGAGCCTTGACCGGCGCCGCGAGGCAATGGAGCATCGTCGAGCCGCGTGGATGGCAGTCTTGACATGGCACTCGGAATCCGATATAACGAATTCCGAGTATGATGGCGCGCGGGCTATGGGCTGTGCTGGCGCTGGCAATCCTGATCGCCGCCGGTATGGGGTACGAGCAGGTGGAGCGGCGGCGCGACCGGGCGCGCTTTCCGCAGGTAGGGCACTCGGTGAATATCGGCGGCCGCTCGCTTAACATCTACTGTTCCGGCGAGGGTGGTCCCGCGGTGGTGCTGGAAAGCGACGCGCTCGCTCCGGGATTCGCCTGGGTGGCCGTGCAGCGCGAGCTTGCGAAGTTCACGCGCGCCTGCTGGTATGACCGCGCCGGTTACGGTTGGAGCGATCCGGCTCCGTCGCCGCACCCCAGTACAGCCAGCGCGCACGACCTGCACGCATTGTTGAAAGCTGCCGGAGTGGCGCCGCCTTACGTGTTGGCGGGCGCGGGCTTCGGAGCGTTCAACGTGCGCGTGTACTGCGGGCTTTATCCCGATGACGTGGCGGGATTGGTGCTGGTGGACGCTCTTCACGAAGACCAATGGAACCAGGAACGGGGCGGTATGAGCCGCGTGCCCTTCGGTCTCGGCTATCCTCCGGATGTGGTGCTGCGCGCGATGAGCGCGGCGGGGTTGATGCGTCTGGCGGCGCCCGGAAACCGCCGCGAAATGGACGTGGACGGCCTGACGCCGGCGGAACGCGCCACTCTCGCAGGCCTGGCGAGTGAGCCGGGCATGCGCGCGGCGTTTCTGGCGGAGCAGGCCTTCTCTTCAGGCCCGCGGGAGGCGCATGCCGCCGGTGGGCTGGGCGACCGTCCACTGATCGTGCTGACATCGGAACGCAATATTGAGGGCGAGCGGCAGATCGCCAGACTCGAACTGCAAGAGCGCCCGGCAAGGCTCTCAACACGGGGACGTCAGGCGACGCTAAAAGACAGCGGATCGGTGATCGCGGCGGTGCGTGAGGTGGCGAGGGCCTCGAATGCGCGATAGACCTTCACACCTTTTTCGGAGCCGCCGAGCATTTTCTTTTGCCGCTTATTGACCTCTGCCGGCTGCCGCTCCCCTGCCGGCGGGACGGGCGGGAGCCACGTAGTTCACCAGCTCATCGACTGGCCTCTTGCCGGCCCAAGCGATGCCACGGAGCAAGGTCCGCTGAATCTGGTAATTGGCGAAGTCGGCGTAGGTGTGGCCCTGCATCCATACGAACGCTCGAGCGGGCTGACCACCGGGGAGTGCGTGTTCGTAGGTCCAGATCTGCGGCACCACTTCGCCCTTGTGGTCGCCGGCGCTGCGAGTGGGCGCGATCTCCGCGGTTGCCAGCACGTGGATGCCGGGATTCTTCGCCCACGTCATCAGGAAGAAGGCTTCGTCGAAAATCGTCATATCGGACATGTCCTTCATAATGGGGCTCGCTTTGTCCACGACGGTGTAAGGGATTGGCGCGTCCAGGGTGAAGTTCACCTCGCCATGCTTCTTTGCGCCACCCACGAGCGTCGCAAAATAGGCCGGATCCGGACCGCACAAAGAGTCGTGAAAACTAACCAGGCCGCCGCCCCGTTTGACGAACGTCTCAAGCGTGCTCTTTTCGCTATCGCTCAGAAAGGCGGCGTCGCCTTTGTAAATCACGATGGCGTCGGCATGTTCAAGGTCGGCGCCGCTGGGCGGATGTAGGGCGCCATCGACGACGGCTCCGTGCTCGGTCAGAATCTTGCTCCAGTCGGCCAGAAACTGCGGGTAGTCGTGCTGACCCGCGCCATGGGATTTGAGACCCGCCCAGATGTATATATTCATGCCGCTGGGGTTCTGCCCCTGTGCTTGAGGAGCGCCCTGAGGGCCGGCGCCGCGTCCCGGTTGCGCCCAGGCAGATGGCGGCGCCGTCCCTCCCAGCAGCAACAGAAATAAAGCGCCGGACGCAAGATGCAGCATCCTTATTTTTGGAAGTTTGCGATCTCTCCCGCCCGTCGTAGTAGAAAGCCCGGTTCTCGTCCTGGTGCATTTTCGTCTGCTTGTCACAAGTCACCACCTGGTCCTACATTATAGATCTTCCCGTAATTGAGTGACAGCCGATGTGGGGCAGGTTGGCCCCCCTGCGCGGCGGTTGCCATCCTGCGCCGTCACGGTATCGGCGAGACTCGGTAAACGCGAGCACTCATGCGACGCACGAATGCGTGCGCCACGTTCTAACTGGCGCTACTGTAGAGCCGCCGGATCTTTCACCTCAAAATCCGACCACTGCGTCGCTGTCGTCTTGGCAATCTTGTCTGTGACCACAACCTGCAGCACATAATCGCCTGGCTGCATGTTGCCGCCCAGCTTCAACACTCCGCCGCCTACCATTTTCTTCGTATCGGTTTGGACGTCGGTATTCATGGGCTGCGGCGTGCCCGCAAAAATCTCCGCCCCGTCCCGGAAGACGCGGGTAAAGGCTTCGATCTGCGCCTTTTGATTCGAATCCACCTGCGGGTTCAGAATCTGGTAGCCGTAGAGAATATCCTCTCCCGGCGCAAATACGCGCATTGCCGGGCTGGCGCTGGTGTGGCCCTCCGGCGCTTCCGCAGACTCAGGATGCGCCGCGTCGGCCGGCGGCTGGTATGGATGCAATATTAACGACGAGAGCAGCAACTTGCCTTTGCTCACGTCCGGGATTTCAATGAACTCGTTGGCCGACCCTAGCTGTTCCGTGTCAGCGTCGCGTAGCGCCATGCGTAAATGGTACGCGCCGGGCTTCTTGACCGGCTGCTGCATGTTATAGACAATGCCGTTTTGCAGCGCGTTCCGATACGCGTCGTCTTTATATCGCAGCACAAGTGTCCGGTAAAGTGCT
>PLDF01000423.1 GCA_003135055.1 Bryobacterales bacterium
TCCGTCTTCACCCATCCCGGACAAACGGCGTTCACTCGCACCCCGCGTCCACCCCACTCCGCAGCCAGCGTACGCGTCAATCCTACTAAGCCATGTTTTGAAGCGTTGTAAGCCGCCCGATCCGACACCGCCACCAGCCCCGCAATCGACGCCACATTCACAACGGACCCGCTCCGCGCCTCCAGCATCTTCCGCCCAAACACCCGCGCCAGCAAAAAGGGAGCTACCAAGTTCACCTCCATCACCCGCCGATACTCCGCCGCCGTCGTCTCCTCGGCCGCTCGAATCAAACTGATCCCGGCGTTGTTCACCAGCACATCCACGCGCCCAAACCGCTCGAACACCCGCCGCGCAAACTCCTCGACAACCGCATCCCGCGTAATGTCCCCCGCGAACCCAAATGCCGAAGCGCCGCGAGCCTCAATCGCGGCCACCGTAGCGTGTAGCGAATGCAGATCGATAATCGCAATCGAAAACCCGCGCTCCCCCAGCAACTCCGCAGTCCGCCGCCCAATCCCCTGAGCCCCACCCGTAACCACCGCCACCCGCTCCTGTGCGCCCATCCTGAAATACCTCCTTGCCCCAAGGTGACAAACAGATTACTGGCCAAGGCTTCCGCGCCGAGGCAGCCGACCGATGCGAAATCCTCGCTACTCACTTGGAACTGTGATGGAGCCGTGCTCGCAAGGAACACGGTGTAGATAAATCCCCACGTTAGAATCGGTGCTGAAATGTGAGCTTCCCGCCCCCAGGGGTGAAAGAGAAAGATTGCAGACGTCTGTTTCCAAATGCTTGAGAATCAAATTGCCAAGGAAGGATAGGGCCTGCTTATCGCCCTCCAGCAGCACAAACGTCTCCGCTGGCTCCCCATCCTCAAGGTTTGGGACAAAACATCTGCACTCGGAGCGGTGAACCGCTTTCTCCATGTTGGGACAGCAACTGATTGACGACGCCGTATGATCCATCCATATCGTTTTGCTCCCAAGCAACAATATCAGCCAACCGTTTGGCTGGCCCGGGTCTCGATTTTGAGACCTGGGATAGCGCGCAGCGCTCGCATTTCTCCAACCCGGCGAAATCTCTCGTGAGCAGTACCTCCGTACCGTCCGCCCCGCCGATTCTCCTTGCGCTACAAATCCCCCGGCTCCTAAACTTGAAATACTAGGGGATCGTCCGCTCACGCAGACGGTCCCCTTTGTATTTCCGAAGGAGAAGAGCCGGGAAGGGACACGGCCACGGAAAAAACGCGCTTTTGTATCAGGGCACGAGTTTACTCGTGCCGAAACAGCCGGGAGAGGACCGGGCTTCAGCCCCTGTGTGGTGTCTGCTTTGAAGGGGCACGGCTTCCAGCCGTGCCGTAAGAACCGCAAAATAAATCTGCCTTTAGCCGCCGAGGGAATCTTTTCGCGCTGCTCGCTTCCACCCCCGATTGCACGCGGCAGTCTACCACCGCAGCCGATGCGTCTGCTGCTCGCCGCGTCGAATGCGTCGCTCCTGCGTTACGTCGGCTCTGCTGGTTTCGCAAACGGCCAGGTTTTCAACACCCAGCCAAAATTCCAGGGGATTTTCCGCCCTGCCAGCGTGACGATATCTGCTTCTCCGCGAAGGACCTGCCAACATGGTGATCATTCGGCAGTTACCGTTGGTACGGGTTTTTGTGGGTACCTAAAACCTAAAGCAGGAACTCGCGCCATTCTGCTACGCTCACTCACCAGGTCCCCAAAAACCAGGACAGAATGGACACCCATAGAGATGCCCACACCGCCGATTTTTGCGCCTTGCCGGCCATTCCGGCGCCTGCCAGGACTCTCTGCCCTTGCTCCCATCCTGACGCTGCTCTGCCTCACTGCGACCCTGCCAGGCGCACACGCCCAGCTGGTTGTCGGTACGCCGACAGTTGATTCCAACGGAGTCCAGTATTATCCCGTAACTTCCGTCTACCAGGGTTCTCAGCAGCAGATCGTTCGCGTGCTCAAGCCCACCAACCCCGCGCCGGGTAAGCCGCTTCGCATCCTCTACGTCCTGCCGGTGGATCAGGGGGTGGACACCACCGATTCCACATGGAGCGATGGCCTCGAAGAGCTGCGTATGCTCGACGTCCAGGATCGCTTCAACATGATCCTCATCGCGCCCGCCTTCAACTACACACCCTGGTATGGCGACAACATTACCGATCCCGCTCTCCGCATGGAGAGCTTCATCATCGATGATCTCGTTCCGTGGGGCGACACTTTCCTGAAGGGCGCCACGACCCAGCGCTATCTCATCGGCTTCAGTAAATCCGGCAACGGCGTTCTGTTCCTGATGTTTCGCCACCCGGCTGTCTTCAATGCGGGCGCGGCCTGGGACTCTCCAGCCCAACACAGCAGCCTTTCCGCTGATCCCAATCTCCCGGAGAACTTCGGCAACCAGGCCAACTACAACAACTATTTCATCCCCAGTCTCGTCGCCAGCAACGCCCAGGATTTCCAGAAGAAGAATCGGCTGTGGATCAGCGGCGATCAGGCCGATTGGACCGCAGACATGGATGCGCTCAACGTCCAGCTGAACGCTGCATCTATTCCTCATACCTGGGTGGCCGGCCCGCAGCGCGCGCATAGCTGGAACAGCGGCTGGCTTATCGGCGCCGTGACCGACCTCGACGCCAATAACCCGACCGCGATTGCCCCCGTCGGCGGCAACATGGCGCCCGCGCGCACAGGCGGCCTGCCTGGTGGACCCCTTGCCGTCGGAACCGTCCAGGCCACGCTCAGCCTCAAGACCGATCTAAAGGCGACCTGCCGGTACTCGACCACGGCTGGCGTCGCATATAGCTCCATGTCGAATACGTTCAGCACTACGGGAGGCACGGCGCATTCCACCGTCGTCGCCGGCCTGCAAAGAGGCGCCAGCTATACCTATTACGTCCGTTGCCATGACACCGCCTCCGGTATCGTCAATCCTGACGATTATGCAATCTCCTTCTCGATTGAATCGACCGTGGGATCCTGCACCCCTTCAAACCCGAGCCCCAACCCGAATCCAAATCAGAATCCAGAGTCGTTTGCCGCGGTTGGCGATTTCGACGGCGACTGCAAGAGTGACATTCTGTGGCGGAATACCATCACCGGGCAGGTCGACATCTGGCAGATGAACGGGACCACGATCGCGAGCACCGGGAGCCCTGGCGCCGTCACCTCGGACTGGAGCATTCAGGGCGTAGGCGATTTCAATGGAGATGGCTAAGCCGACATTCTGTGGCGGAACAGCACAACCGGACAGGACTAAATCTGGCTCATGAACGGGACCACGATTGCCAGCACCGGAACCCAAGGCAGCAAAACCTCG
>PLDF01000226.1 GCA_003135055.1 Bryobacterales bacterium
CCTCTGCCGGATAGGTTCGAACGAGTTCAATGGGAAGGTGTGACGGTTCCGACGGCGCGAGCCACCGCTCATAATCCTTCGGTTCGATGAGGAGCGGGCAACGGTTGTGGAAGGGCTCCAGCACTTCATTCGGATCCGTCGTAATGATAGTGAAGCTTTCGACAATAATCTCGTCGGTGTTTTCGTTTTGGCCCTTCCATCTGTCCCAGATTCCTCCGAAGGCGAAAAGGCCATCATCCGCAAGCGAAACTGCCCATGGCTTGCTGAGCTTCTTCTTTTCCTCCTCCTTGGTCAATGGCTCCCATTCGAAGAAAAAGTTAGTTGGGATGAGGCAACGACGGTGCTTCCACGGCTCTCGCCAGGCGCCGCTGCTCTCAAGCTTGTCGGAGCGCGCATTGATGGAACTAAAATTCGCCTTTGGCGTCTTCGACCAGTAAGGGACGAGGCCCCACTTCGTAAGTGCGAGAACGCGTTCGCCCGTGTCACGGTCGAGCCGCACGATCGGCTGAATGCTTTCCGGGGAAATGTTGTAGGACGGCGCGAGGCGGGTGCTGTTTATCTCGTAATACTCGTCGTTGAACACATCGGTGTTGTGGGTATGGAACCACTCTGCGATCCGCTGCTTGTCCGCTCTCCGGCCGTAACGTCCGCACATGAACCGAGGCTACCACCTTACTGTCGGCCCACTCGATCCAAAATCATCCGCGCCAGGTTCACGCTGTCGGAGACCACGGCGGTGAGACGAGGAGAAGGGCGGCTTATATCCGGGTCGCGCGCGAGGCGAACGGCCGCTATGATCGCGGCGGCAATGACCAGTGTCGACTTCATGCGCGTCTGCTCTTGCATTTGCTCCGCCCAGGCCACCCGCTCGCGCGCAATGGCTCGCTTCATCTCGCCCATCAGTGCACCGCGGTTCGCACCGGTTTGGGACCAAGTTTGTACGAGAGATTTCCTCGGAAAATCTCGGATGGAAGGTAGTTCCTCTTCTCTCCGCAGAGCGGGCACTGTGCGGCAATCCACGAATCCGGCATGGTGCCTACCGGGGCTGGGATGTTCTCACCGCATTTCTTGCAGCGGATCGTGAAGTCGCAGTGCCGAGTTTGCGGAAGGTTGAACACGAGTGCCAGTATAGGAGAACGAAAGGCGAAACTGCAATGTGGATTACTTCGGAGTTGAACACAGGGAAGATCGTTGAGATGTGTCGAGAGGGCGTAGGTTCACTTATTTCAATGGTTTATGGCGAGGCATGTTGATTCGCAAGCTGTGATATGGCAGTATAAACGGAAAGTAAATCGGGCGCTATGCGAATCGCCTCCCCCACCTTTCGCATTGCTACCGGTTTGCTGCTTGCCGTCCTTCTGAGTGTTGTCGGGTATCAAGTTTTCCGGCNNCTCTACGCGCGTGTCAGCCAGATGCCGGCGCACAGCGAATCCTCCACTTCGATCCCAAGCCAAATTGCTCTGCTTCGACAGGATCTGGATCTCCCGGAAGCGAAGGATCCTGAAACACGTCTTCGCATCCTGACCATTCTTGGGATGTTCGAAGTGAACTACGACTCTGGAATGGCGCGCCAGACCTGGACGGAAGTAAAGGCACTCGCGGACCGACAGCATCACTACCTGTTGTCTGCGCGCGCGATGGGAGAACAGGGTGTCGCAGCGTTCCTGCTTGGCGACATCGCAACCGCGAAAAAGAATGTAGTTAGAGCGTGGACGGTCGCCAAAGTCGCCGATCCAGGTGCACACATTCGATACGCGAGCCTGTACGGCGCGGGCCTGGTGGAAATGCATAAGTACCAAGAGGCTCTCGGACCGCTGGACGAAGCGATCAAGGTTGCCGGGAAGACTCGCGGGGCCGCGTACCCGACGATCGCTGTCAACGCAAAGATTGATGCACTGAGCGGCCTCGGAGAAAACAAAGAAGCACTGGCGCTAGCCGCAGAGGAGCTGCGCAGAGTCTCCGTCTACCATCTTGCTGGACATCTTTACGAGCTCTACCAGCAGAGAGCCGGCGTATACGAGCGGATGGGACAATGGGATCAAGCGGTATCCGACTACGCCCTGTCCGCCCAATATGCGAGGCAGCTTTCGTATTGGCGCGGCCTGACCCAGGTCGATGGCTTGCTCGCAAAGGCTTATATCCACCAAGGGGAATTGCAGCCGGCGCTGGCCGCCATCAATGAAGCGATTGCGGCGAATGAGAACATCCCCGATGAGCTGTACTTCGTGCCGCGGAATCTCGGAATCAAGGCCGAAATCATGGCCCGCCTTGGCAACACAAAGGCATCGAACGAACTGTATGAGAAGAGCGCGGATCTCTTGGATGCGCTCCTCAGCAAGGTTCCCACGCCGACCGCTGAGCGCCAATTGCTGAATGATCTCAGCATCGTCTACGCGGGATACTTTGTTTCTCTAAGCGACCAGGGCCGCACAGAGGACGCCTTCCGAGCAATTGAGCGGGCGCGCGGTCGGGTGGAAGCTCAAGGTCTTTCACATCACGAGGTCATTTTGCCGCATGAACCCGACGCCACCGAACAGAACCTCACCAAGCTCAATATCCA
>PLDF01000227.1 GCA_003135055.1 Bryobacterales bacterium
GGCAGAGCGGTTGAATGCACCTGACTCGAAATCAGGCATACCTGTAAGGGTATCGGGGGTTCGAATCCCTCCCTCTCCGCCATAACCTGTCCAACCCCCATCCAGCGGCATCCCAGCAAGCGCAAAGACCGCGACCCGCTTCATGCAGACAGCATCGGTGTGATCGGCTTCGAGCGCGTTACTATAGGGCGAACATTCTCGCTGCATCGGAGACAGAATTCATGTCCAGGCGCCTCGCTGTGGTGCTGTTCGTAGTCTTTGCTGTTCTCTCCACCGCGTCCCCCGCGCAGACCATGGATCCTGACTACGCCGCACGCGTCAAAGATTGGACCACGAAGCCCGAGTTCATCAGCCCTCTGGTCGACCATCCACCTGCGAGCGCCGGTGTGCCTTCGCCCAAGGACGTGCTCGGCCATCACATCGGCGCGCCCAAACAACTCACTTACTACGCCGATGTCCTCCGCTATTACGACACCCTCGCAGCGCATTCCGGCCGCGTCAAAGTGCTGCGCATTGGCAAGACCGAAGAAGGCCGCGACTCCGTCATCGTATTCGTCGGTTCTGAAGACTCCATCGCCCATCTCGACGAGAATCGCCGCAATCTCGCCCGCCTGGCGGACCCACGCGGTCTCACCGACGCTGAAGCCCACGCCCTCATCGCCAAAACCAAGCCGATCTATACCCTTTCCGGCGGATTGCACAGCGCCGAGCTGGGGCCCCCGGAAATGCTCATGGAGCTGGCGTATCGCCTGGTCACGGAAGACTCGCCGCTCATCTAGAGCATTCGCGCCAGCGTCATCGTCGCTATCATGCCCGTTGCCGATCCCGACGGACGCGATCGCTCCATCGACTGGTATTACGCCCACAACGTCGACATCACCGACTACGAAAAGATGTCCGGCGTCCCCTACTGGGGCAAGTACATCAAGCACGACATAAACCGCGACATTAATTATTCGGGCATGGCCAACCAGAACTTTCTGCGCTGGTATCTCGATTGGCATCCGCCCATCATTCACGACCTCCATGAGTCCGTCCCGTTCCTCTACATCTACAGCGGCCAGGCGCCGCAGAACCCCCTCTGGGACCCGATTGTCTACAGCGAGCTCCCCATGTTCGCTAACTGGGACATGTCCCAACTGACGAAGTACGGCATGCCTGGTGTTTGGAATCACGGGTACGTCGACGCGTGGTCGCCGGGATACGTCGCCATCATGGCTACAAATCACAACGGCCTGATGCGCTTCTACGAGATATTCGGCAACGCCGGCGCCACCACCATGGAGCGCACGATTGCGCCGCCGTCCAGTCCGGCGATCCTCGGCGGCGGTGGTGGCGGCTTTGGCGACTTCACGAAACGCCAGTGGTACCGTCCCAATCCGCCCTACGAGCACGTTTTGTGGTCGATGCGCGACAACACGAACTATGCGGAGACCGGCGTCCTCAACTCGCTGCAGTTAGTCGCAGCCCTTCCGCAGGTCATCCTGGAAAACT
Source organism: Bryobacterales bacterium (assembly GCA_003135055.1). Classification (GTDB taxonomy): domain Bacteria; phylum Acidobacteriota; class Terriglobia; order Bryobacterales; family Bryobacteraceae; genus PALSA-243. The sequence continues at coordinate 1,495 of PLDF01000227.1, forward strand.
TCTACGTTAAGAGCCGCAATGCGGTCAGCGCCGGAACGAAGCAGGAACCTTACGGTTTTATTCTGCCCGCGGATCAGGAAGATCCAACGCGTGTTGCGTTCGTGATCCACATCCTTCGCATGCAGGGCATTGAAGTTGGTCGAGCCAAGGCGGCGATCAAACTGAGCGATGGCGACTACCCGGTGGGATCGCTCATTGTAAAAACGAACCAGCCTTATGGCCCGCTGGCGAAGACGCTGCTGGGCAAGCAGACCGACCCCGACCCGGAGCTCACCACCTACGACGACAGCGCGTGGACCATGAGCCTGATGACCGACACGACGATCAAGCCCACCAAGGACATCGCCGTGCAGGCCGTCGCGGTTGAGGCCGTCGATCAGTACACCCCGCAGGGAACGCTGAAGGATGTGCCCGCCGCCGCTGTTTATGCGGTGCCGGATCACGGCTCTCCGAACCTGGTCACGCTTCGCTACGGATTGAAAGATGTCTCCATGCAGATTGCGGAGAAGCCGTTCACCGCCGCGGGCGCGACCTTTCCCGCGGGGACGTTTCTTGTTCCAACAAGCGCGGGGTCAACGCTAAAACCGCTGGCTGCGAAACTGGGCTTGGATGTCGTGGGCCTGGCGGCCTCTCCAAAGATCGCCACGCATGAAGCCCCGCTGCCGCGGCTGGCCATCTTTAGTACATGGGGCGGCACACAGGATGTCGGCTGGGTGCGCTACACCCTTGACCAATATCAGGTGCCTTACGATCTCATCTTTAAAGAGCGCGTTCTCCAGGGGAATCTCGCGAAAGACTATGACCTGATTCTGATACCGAATCAGGTGCGTTCAGCGAAGCAACTCGTCGTCGACATCCCGAAAGCCGACAAGCCGCTGGCCTACAAGAAGACCGACAAGTTCAAGTTTCTCGGAGACTACGGGTCATCGGATGACATCTCGGGAGGTATGGGCGCGGCCGGTGTGGTGGAGGTTGAGAAGTTCACCGAAGGCGGCGGACTGCTGGTGACGCTGGGCACGTCCAGCGCGTTTCCGCCGGAATTCGGCCTCGCGCCCACCATCCAAACCAGCAATACCAGCGCGCACTTCTACGCCCCTGGTCCGATTGTCGATGCGGACATTCTCCGTCCCGAAAATCCGATCTTCTATGGCTACTCGACGAAGACGGTGCCGGTTCGCTACGCAAACGGACCCTTGTTCAGGATGTCCGAGGAGATGGAT
>PLDF01000457.1 GCA_003135055.1 Bryobacterales bacterium
AGACCCACACCGCCGACAGATCGGTCGCCCCAAGCGTGTCGGCGTACTGTAATGCGAACGTCTGCTGCGCTGCCGAAGCGCTGTTAGGCGTCACCGATACCGTGGTCACCGCAGCGACCGTGGCAGGCACAGTCCAGGTTCCCATCATCTGCCATCCGCTGTTGGCGCTCGACCCCGCCGCATACATGTAGGTGCTCTTCGCCCCGGCGTATGCCGCCGTAAACGTCACCGGCAGGTTTAAAGTCAGACCCGTTCCCGACGCGGTCACGCTCGCCGCAGCCACATTCGTCGAGCACTGACTGTTGCTCAGCGTCACTGCCGTCCCGGGCGTCGCGGGCGCAGACCAAACCGTGCCGGCGTCGTTGAGCAGGAACAACTGGTTCGTGGCCCTGGCGTAGTAGACCAGGCAGGAATTGGCGGATGACCCCGTGTTGAAATTCGACGTGAACCAGACCCACACCGTAGCCAAGTCCGTGGCGCCCAGCGAGTCGGCGTACTGTAACGCAAACGTCTGCTGCGCTCCCGACCCGCCGCCCGGCGTCACCGATACGGTGGTCACCGTTGCGGCCGCGGCAGGCGCCGTCCAAGTTCCCATCGCCTGCCATCCGCTGTTGGCGCTCGACCCCGCCGCGTACATGTAGGTGCTCTTCGCTCCGGCGTACCCCGCCGCGAACGTCACCGGCAGGCTCAAAGTGAGATTCGTCCCCGACGGCGTGACGCTCGCCGTCGCCACATTGATCGAGCACTGACTGTTGGCCGGCGTCACCGCCGCCCCCGGCGTCGCGGACGTAAAAGCCGTGCCGGCGTCGTTGAGCAGGAATAACTGATTCGTCGCGCTCGAGTAGTAAGCCAGGCAGGAATTGGCCGACGAGCCCGAATTGAAATTCGAGGTGAACCAGACCCACACCGTCGCCAGGTCCGTGGCCCCAATCGGATCGGCGTACTGCAGCGCGAATGTCTGTTGCGCTCCCGACCCGCTGCCCGGAGTTACCGATACCGTGGCAACCTGGCTCGGCGACAGAGCTGGCGGCAACTGGACGCCATTGATGCTTGTGACCGTTATGCCTCCGCTGCCACTGCCGGGATCAGGCGGAAGGTTTGTGTATATTGCCGGAGTTCCTCCGTTTACCCCATTGTAATTGTCCGTCCAAGTCCATTGGTAAAGAGGAGGAGATGCAGTGCCAGCGTGAGTAATACCAACAAGAGCTGTTGTGAATCCCATAAAACTCCCTTGAGGAGCCGTGCGGCCGTTACAAAATATGAGATTCAATGTCGAAAACTCATTTGTAAGCGGCGGTGTTGGTAGGCACGCATTCGAAGGGGAATCGAAAAAGCTAAGGGTCTCGTCATTTCCACTCACGAGTGGAACAATACAGCCGTACTTGGGGTCCACGTAAGCACACAAATTTGCTTGATTGACGATTGCTGCTTCAGGATAATAAAACGGAAAAGGATCATACCCCGCATCCCGCGGTGGAATAATGTACCCGCCGGAAGGAGGATCGCTGTAGGCATAACCAGCGGATGCCGTCAGGGAACCATCGGGACAGATATTTTGTGGGCCGACCGCCGAAGGGTTGGCGTTATATGGACTCGGACAAGGCATAGCAGTGATTGTCTGTTGCCAATCAAATCCTTCGAAGCCGAGCGCACTCGCGGCAGCGAGAAGCGTCAGCCCAGAAGTGGCGGTCGCATACGCATTCATCGACCTCCCGTTGAGCCCAACGGACCAGGCCACATCCAACTGGCCGATATTTGTCAAGGTCGCCGACTCGACCTGCGTTACAGAATAAGAGGCTGAAACCAGCCCAGATGTTCCAATCCCATAACAACCAGGGCCAGAATTAGCCTCGAAGGAACAGATGATGCCCCCAGTGTAATTAACCAGAGTGGGCGTCGGCAAAAGGGCAACAAACGCCGGTGGCACAGAGTTACTAGGAGTGACTAGGTCAATACTAGGGCCGAAGCCGTTGTTGCCGCCGGCCAGAGCTTGAATGTAGGACCCGAGCGACGCAAAGGTTAGGTTTACGGGTGCGCCAAGCGAAATATTGATTATTTTGGCCTCCCCAGAAGCGGTGTCGATCGCAATCCCGCCACTTATCAAGGCCCCATTGGTGAGAGAACCGTTTATCGCGAAGATTGATATAGCTGCTGAAGCATGCGTAGTGGATGCTAAAAGGAATGCCAACACAAGCCCGACTCGTTGAGGTTTCATGATCACCCTAGTAGCGCCTTAGATTTTCGGCTGCGACTAATTACGACACTAACGAAGGTATAACACGCATCCAACACCATCACCTGGCCAGCAGCCGGCGGCAACGCCTCAAGAGTGCGCTGCCTTCGCATCTATTAGGCGTAAATGATCGGCACGGTAGCAGGGCTGGCGACGGGGGGGGTCATTGCTGAGCCGGCCTTCGCATCGGCATCGGGATCGGTGATAACGCCCCAACGCTTCCTCTTAAGACTCCAAACAGCGTCTGGCAGCTCTTATGCTTCAAATCAGTACTTCTCCTGTGGGATCAACGGAACCTTTAGTCAATCTGCGGACAAGACCCAGTCACCATGAATAAACAAGTGTACATCTTCAAAGGTGGTTAACCTTCAGTAACCATCGGATTAGAAGTACTGGTACTAATCCAATTTGCTGCTGGCGCAGTTTCTCGTCGGATACGATGTCGGATCGAAGAAAGAAGCCACTGGCCGCGCCCTGATGCCGTCGTATTTACTGAAACAAAACAGTACCAAAGTTTTGGATGAGCGCCTAAGCGTTCGTGACCTGATAAAGGCTTTTCCACCATCGAAATCCTGCATATCTGGCACGGTGCTCAGGACATGCATCGAAGCCCATTTGTGTCCTGCTCGACTGACCGGCTCCAGCGGCGGCGCCCCAGCTAATGCGTCAAATGGGCCCCCTGCTCCGGCTCTAGCAAGACCGGCATCCCGGTGACCCGTCCGTAGAGCACATCGGGATCAAGGTCCGCGCCATTTGGCCAAACTACTGTGCCCAACCCGTTGTCAACGCGGACTTCCGCGAAGTATGCCGGGTCGCGCAGCGGCTCGAAGATTCCTTGGAAGCTGAGATGTGGCGCGAGATCGACCACGCCCTCAACGCCGTCCTCGAACCGAAGATGCAAGCGATAATCGCCGATCGCCTTTGCGGCAAAAATGTCCTTCAACATAATCTACTCCAGAGGCGCAATGGGCTTGAGTTGCGCCCTCGCCAGATTCCAATCCTCCATCAACTCCGCCCGGTGCAACGCCGCCCACTCCGTCACCAAGCCAAGTGCGCGAAGCGAAAAACGCCCTCTCAACAGAGCCAGTGTCCCGATGGCGATGAGCGCCTTCTGGCCGGAATAACGCACATGGAGTGCGGCGGGTCGTGATCGCTGTCTTACATCTGCACAGCCCATCTGCACCACGATACCGAAAAACCGGCTGATCTCAGGCATTCGTCAAACATCTTTTCCCAGGTCCAGCGTGTCCGGCGAATGGCCTGCGCGCCGATGCGCGCAAAACCGGGGCTCTGATCTTGATCGTATCAAGGATGCGGGCATCCCGAGAATGTGAGTCCGCGCGGGGCCCACTTCCGGTGGACATTAACTTGATGAATGCAACCCGCTTGCACCTTTTCAATGGCAGGCCGGCTTTTGGGCTCGGCTCGCCGCATAAACTCGGTCACAAGCTGTATCCCCATGAAAACAATACGCAAACCACCAAAGCGCTTTTTCCCATACTGTATACTATTAGTAGGACGGACCTCCTGGTCCGTCCCCTTCGATTTACCAAACGACCNNCTAGTCCCATAAACGGACAGTTCTCTGCGCCCGCGGCTCCTCTTCCGATCAGCCGTTCGCCGCGCCTCGGATCTTTGACAATTGAATACTCGACAGGCCGACGCAGGCGAACCCCGATTCCTTCCGCGCCGGCCAGTCGGCGGCGATTAGCCGTCCAACCCCTCGTTTGACGCAGTTACCCGCCACAAACTATTGTCGTTGCTTCACTATTGCCGCTGTCATCACACGAATCACAGTCCACACCTTTCGCGCCCGCAAGCCGGTCGGCGCCCCGATTATCCGATATGCCAAACGACCCTAGTCCCACAAACGGACACTATTCCGCGCCAGTCCAGCCGCCGCCCCCACTCCCGCCAAATTCCTGCCACCCGCCAACAATTTGCCGCCAAGTCCCGCCTCCCGCACTGATAATAAACCACTTCCCCATGGCTCCCGAAATGCATCTTCGTAGCTGCATGCTGGACGATCCGCTCTCCGGAAAACTCGAACGCTACATGGACCTGCTGAGCGCCCGCCAGAACCTGGTCGCATCCAACATCGCCAATGCCGATACGCCCGGCTACCGCACCCAGGACATCGACTTCCAGGCCGAGTTCCAACACGCCATGGGCGGCGCTCCCCAAACCATGCGCCCTGACGGACTGGCAGTCAAGAACGACGGCAACAACGTAAGCTTAGACCGCGAGTCGCAACTGCTCTCGGAAAATGCGATGCGGTTCAGCGTGGCATCGGGCCTGATGCGCGGGCGGATTTCAGCCCTGCGCGCGGCAATTAAGGAAGGCGCATGAGTCTATTTTCAGTTCTGTCCATCGGAGAATCCGGCATGGCGGCGCAGCGCATGCGCGCCGAGCTGCTCACGGAGAACCTGGCCAACGCGGAAACCACGCGCACGCCCGAAGGCGGCCCTTACCGGCGCAAGGATGCCGTGTTCGAAACCTCTTCGGCCATTTCGCCGTTTTCCTCGGTGTTCAACGCGCAGATGCAAGCCGGCGGCGGCGTAGCCGTTTCCGAGATCGTCACCGATACCAGCGCGCCCGAGCGGCGATTCATGCCCGGCCACCCCGACGCCGACGCCGACGGCTATGTAGCCTTTCCGCACATCAATCCCGCCGAAGACATGGTGGACCTGATGGGCGCCTCGCGCAACTACGAGGCCAACGTCGCAGCCATCGGCGCCGTGAAAGACATGATCCAAAAATCCATAGATCTTCTCCACTAACCCATGCCAAATCCCAGAGCCTCGCATAATAGACTGCCAGCCAACGTGCCACCACAAGCCAGTTCCAGCAGCTTCTTGAGACAGGTTGCCAGCAGCTTTGTGGGGCAGGTTGGCAACCTGCGGCCGATTGTTAATCGGCCAACTGCCGGCCCCAGTAATCTCCCTGGACCAATGGAGAAACGCTGCACGGTTTGCGGCTTACCGCTCCCACCGTACTCGGCGAAACCCACCAACCCCTCCACCGAGCCCTAAACCATGTCGCTTCCCATTCTTCCCGTCTCCAGCATCGCCCTCCCGGACACGCTTGCCCCCGCCGCCGCAGGCGCCTCCTCCCCCGGCGCGTTCCAAGACGTCCTCAACGGAGCCATTCAACGGGTAGAATCGCTGCAAACCGACGCCACCACCTCAGTCCAAAACTTCCTCTCCGGCGAAGGCGGCGAGTTGCACACCGCGATCCTGGCGCAGCAGCGGGCCGACCTCGGCTTCGACATGTTCCTGCAGGTACGCAACAAAGTAGTCGGCGCCTACCAGGAAATCATGAAAATGCAAATGTAAGACAGGCCTCCTGGCCTGTCTCTTCTTTGCCGCGCCACCAGGAAACCAGAAGGCAAAATGTAAACCCCAACCTAAGGTTTTTCCCCGCCCCCGCCGATTAAACCAGTGGCCGCACCATAGCCGGAACTCCGAACAATGAAAAAGCTCCTAGCCAATCTCTCGCTGACGCAACGGATCACCATCGCCATCGTAGCGGTGGTAGTCGTTGCGGGCATCTACGGCTTGGTTCACTGGCAAAAAGAGCAGGATTTCAAGCCGCTCTTCACCGGAGTCTCCCCCGAGGATGGCGCCGCCATCATTCAGAAACTGCGGGAAAGCGGCGTGGAATACCGTCTGCCGGAAGGCGGCGGCTCGGTGCTGGTTCCCTCCGCGCGGCTCGCCGAGTTGCGCTTGAACATGGCTGCGGCGGGTCTTCCGAAGACGGGGCGCATCGGCTTCGAGCTATTCGACAAGACCAACCTCGGCGCCACCGAGTTCACCGAACACATCAACTACGGCCGCGCCCTTGAGGGCGAGTTGGAGCGGTCGGTGATGTCTCTCGACGCCGTGGAGCAGGCGCGCGTCCATCTGACGTTCGCCAAAGATTCGGTGTTCCTCGAAGCGCAGCAGCCCGCCAAGGCCAGCGTGCTGGTCAAGGTGCGGGCGGGCGCGCATCTGTCGCCGCAGAACGTTGTCGCCATCAGTCACCTGGTCGCGAGCGCGGTGGAAGGTCTCGCGCCGGAGGCGGTCTCCGTGCTCGATATGAACGGCAATCTGCTCAGCCATCCCAAAGCCGCCAGCATAGACGGCACGGAGTCTTCCCAGGGTTCGCTCGACTACCGGCATCAAGTGGAGACCGACCTCATCGCCAAGATCGATTCCACTTTGGAGCCTTTGCTCGGCGCTAACAAATTCCGCGCCGGCGTCTCCGTGGATTGCGACTTCAGCGGCGGCGAACAAAGCGAAGAAATCTTCGACCCGGCGCGCACCGTAATGGCCAGTTCCCAGCGCACTGAGGATAGCGCGGGCGCGGCCGGCGCCAGTGGCGTTCCCGGCGCCGCGTCCAGCCTGCCGCGGCCCACCTCGCGCCCCGGCAATAGCGCCTCCAACAAAGTAACTCGCATGACGGAGAACATCATTTACCAGGCCACCCGCACGGTAAAGAAGACGCGCTTGCCGGCGGGCACGGTCAGGAAAATGTCGCTGGCGATTCTGGTCGATCAGGACCTCACCTGGGAGCCGGACAAGACCGGATTCAAACGCGTCCTCGCGCCGCCCTCGCCCGAGAAACTGAAAACCATCCGCGATCTAGTGGCGGGCATCACCGGCCTGAACACCGAGCGCGGAGACCAATTGATCGTGGAAACCTTGCCTTTCGAAAGCACTCTCGCCATCGACCCGCCGGAAAAGATCAAGCCGGCGGCGCCCTCGAAACCGCAGACCCTCTCCTGGCCTCCCGACGGCAAGACTCTACTGATCGGCGGCGGCGCGGCGGTAGCCCTCATCGTGCTGGGATTTTTAGCGGCCATGCTGCTCCGCGGCGGGAAGCGGAAAGTCACTGCGTCGGCGGCCAAGGCGCTGCCCGCGGCGGCGGAAGCGGGCCATCCGATGCTCGGCGGCGCCCCAGGGTCGCTCGAAAAGCAGCTCGAATCGAAGTTGGCCGAACGCGACGCCATGCAGCATCAATTGGAAACGCAAGCGCTCAACGCGCTCAACCTGACGCCTGTGATCACTAAGACCGCCGAGATCCTGGCCAAGCATCTCCGCGAAAAAATCAAAAGCGAACCGGATGTTTCGGCGCAAGTCCTGCGCACATGGATCCATGAGAAAGACGACGCTTAGATCCGGAGCCTATCTATGATTCTCAATTCCAAAACGGACGTAGAAGCGCTCACCGGCGTGCGCAAGGCCGCCATGCTGCTCATCGTTCTGGGTGAGCAATCGAGCGCCGAGATCCTGACCCAGCTTTCCGAAGACGATATCCAGAAGGTCAGCCGCGAGGTGGCCAGGGTTACGTCCATCTCCGCCGATCAGGCCGAGAGCGTTCTCAACGAGTTTCACCAGATCTCCACCGCCCGCGATTTTATGGCTCGCGGAGGCATCGATTACGCCCGCAAGCTGCTCATGCGCGCGTTTCCGCCGGAAATCGCCCGCAGGCTGGTCGACCGGCTGCAAAAAGCCATGGGGTCGGAAGCGGCATCGTTCGACGCCCTTCAAAAGGCCGACCCGCAACTGCTGGCCAAGTTCATCCACAGCGAGCATCCTCAGACCATCGCGCTCGTGTTGTCTCATCTGAATTCCTCGGCCGCGGCGGCATTGCTGACGTCTCTGCCGCCGGGAATGCGGTCGGACGTGGCGCAGCGCATGGCCAGCCTCGACCAGATTTCACCCGAAGTCATCATGAAGATCGCCGGAGTAATCGGCCAGAAACTCAGCGCGTTAGGCGAATTCAGCCGCGAATCCTACGGCGGCGTGCGCGCCGTGGCCGAGATGATGAACCGTCTCGATTCCACGTCCAGCCGCGGGATTCTGGAGCACATCGAGGCGCAGGATACTAACCTGGCGGAGACTATCCGCCACCTCATGTTCGTCTTCGAAGATTTGCTGCTCATCGGCCCCAACGGGTTGAAGGAGGTTACAGCCAAGGTGGACCGCAAGATACTGACAGTCGCGCTGAAGGGCGCCGGCGAGCAATTGCGCACTATGATACTGGACACCATGTCGGCGCGCGGGGCGGAGATGCTGCGCGAGGACATGGAAGCCCTGGGTCCCATCAAGATCAAGGAAGTGGAATCGGCGCAGCAACAGATTATCGCCATCGTGCGGCAGCTTGAGTCGGAGGGCGTAATCAGCTTGAAGGGTGCGGTGGGCGAACAATATGTCGTCTAACGCCTGGCAGCCAAAAGTAGCGGCGCGGCCGGGCGGCCTGCTGGGGCCGCGGTTCGCGCGGGTCATCGAAGCGGAACGTGAAGGGGAGGTAACGCCGGTCGTCTGGAGACAGGTGGGCGCGGCGGCGCGTAACGCGGAAGCCGCGCGTAACGCGGAGGCGGCCAGTCCCGATCTGGCGGCGCAGATCCAGCGGATGGAACAGCAGTGCGAGCAGCGCGTCAAGGAGGCGCGTGCCGCGGGGCTGCGCGAAGGCGAAGCGGCCGCGCGCACCCGCGCCGCGGCCGAAGTGCAGCCGGTGATCGAGAAATTGACGCGCTCCATCGAAGATCTGGCGCAGATTCGCGGGCGCCTGCGCAAGCAGGCCGAAGGCGACGTCATCAAATTGTCGCTGGCCATCGCGCGGCGCGTGCTGCGGCGCGAGCTGGCCATCGATAATGACGCCATGCGCGGCCTTGTCATGGCGGCGCTCGAGAAGCTGCAAGCCCAGGAGATCTGCCGCGTGCGTACCAACCCGGCGCAAGCCGCGGCCGTAACAGCATGCCTGCGCGAGGGGGCGTCCAACGCCAAAGTGGAAGTAATCCCCGATGGCTCGCTGCAGCCCGGCGGCGTGGTATTCGAAACCAATCAGGGCAATCTTGACGCCTCGGTGGATTCGCAGCTCGCGGAAATCGAGCGCGGCCTCGCCGACCACCTGCGGAGGCAGTCATGAGCGGCCCGATTTCGCTTGCGCCCTTTAAGGTGGGGCACGCTTCAGCTTGCCAACCGGCCGGAAGGCCGGGGTTTTTCGACCCTCGCCAGGTCACCGAGCGCGGCCTCGCCGGCCACCTGCGGAGGCAGTCATGAGCCAGCCCATTTCGCTTGCGCCCTATTTCGACGAGCTTGAGCGCATCCCGCAGTTCCGCTGGACCGGCCAGGTGACCGAGGTCGTGGGACTGCTCATCGAATCGCGCGGGCCCAGCGCGGCCATCGGCGATTTCTGCGAAGTGCTCACCTCAGGCGGACGTAGCATCCGCACGCAGGTGATCGGATTCCGCAACGGGCGCGTGCTCTCTATGCCGCTCGAAGAGATCGACGGCCTCCAACTGGGCAATGAAGTGACGGCGCGCAGCGAAGATGCCCGCGTGGATGTGGGCAGCGGCCTTCTGGGGCGCGTGATCGATGGCTTCGGCAAGCCCATGGACGGGGGCCCGCCGATCGTCGCCGAAGATGCGTACAGCCTCTATGGCAAGCCGGTGAGTCCCATGGATCGCGAACACATCACCGAACCGCTGGTGACCGGGGTTCGCGCCATCGATGGCTTGTTGCCGTGCGGCAAGGGACAGCGCATTGGCATCTTCGGCGGCAGCGGAGTGGGCAAGAGCACGCTGCTCGGTTCCATGTCGCGCCACAATTCCGCGGACGTTACCGTGATCGCCATGATCGGCGAACGCAACCGCGAAGTGCGTGCGTTCATCGAAAATGAATTGGGCCCGGAGGGACGGAAGAAATCGGTGGTGGTCTGCGCCACCTCTGAGCGGCCTGCGCCGTTGCGCGTCCGCGCATGCTTCGTGGCGCTGGCGGTGGCGGAGTATTTCCGCGACCAGGGCAAGAACGTGCTGCTGGTAATGGATTCCGTCACCCGCCTCGCTATGGCGCAACGCGAGATCGGCCTCGCCGCCGGCGAGCCGCCCAGCCAGAAAGGCTACACGCCCTCGGTATTCAACCTGCTGCCGAAAGTGCTCGAGCGCGCGGGGAATTTCAAGCGCGGATCGATCACCGGGTTCTTCACCGTGCTGGTGGAAGGCGACGATTTCAACGAGCCCATCTGCGACGCCGTGCGCGGCATTCTGGACGGACATTTCATTCTCTCCCGGCAGTTGGCCGGACAAGGGCACTATCCGGCCATCGACATTCTGCACTCCGTGAGCCGGTTGACATCGGCCATCGCCACGCCCGCGCAGAAGCTGGCCGGGCAGAAGATGCGCTCGGCGCTGGCGGCATATCGCGACGCCGAAGATCTGATCCAGCTTGGGGCTTACGTTTCAGGCTCGAATCCGTCGCTCGATACCAGCATTCAAATGCGGCCCGATCTGCTGAATTTCTTGCGGCAGGATCACCTTTCGAGCGCGGAGCTTCCGGAAACGCTTTCGAAAATGGAGGCGCTCGCCAAAAAGCTGGAAGCCGGGACGCTGGTTCCCGCTAAGCGATGAGCGGATTCCATTTTTCGCTGGAAAAGGCGCTGGACCTGCGCCGGCTGCAGCTCGAGCTGGAAGAATCCAGGTTCCAGCAGCAAGCCGCGGCGTTGCGGGAATTGGACCGCATGCGCGAGGTCATGCGGGCATCGCGGGCCAATGCCGAAGCGCAGGTACGGGCCGGAGGGTGGGCCCAGGGACTCGACCTGGCCGCGCTGGGCGCCTTCCGGCTGCATGTGCAAGCGAAAGAGAAAGAATTGGCGCAGCGCCGCGTGGAGGGCGAAAAGAAGCTGGAAGAACGCCGCAACGCCATGCTGGAAGCGCGTCGCCGCTGCCGCCTGCTGGAGCGGTTAAAAGAGCGGCGCAAGGCCGAATGGGAAACTGCCTTCAACCGCGAGCTCGAAGCGGTGGCCGCCGAATCGTTCCTCGCGCAATGGAACCGCGGGAAGGCATAATGAGAGCATGACGCCCGAAGCCGCACTACCCGCCGTTCCGCTCACCGTTGAAGGGGCCAGCGTACTGCATCAGATGATGCGCATCCGCTGGAGCGCGTGGCGTTCTCTTTCCGCCACCGCGCAAATGGAAGCGCTCGACGAAGCCGCCAGAGCGCTGGCGCCGATGGAAACTCCGTCCGACGGCCGCCAAAGCGCGCTCTTCTCGCTGCTGGGGCACAAGGGCGATCTGATGTTTGTCCATTTCCGCCGCAGCTTCGAAGAGTTGAATCTGGTGGAACGCGATCTCTCTCTCCTGCACATCGCCGATTATCTGGAGCCGGTGCATTCGTATCTCTCGGTAGTGGAGCTGGGGCTCTACGAATCCACCTCGAAGACCTATGCGGCCCTTGCGGAGCGCGGCATAGAGCCGCACTCGGACGAATGGAACCGCGAGATCGAAGCCGTGCTGGCGAGGCAGCGCGCCGCCATGTCGTCGCGCCTGTGGCCGGAAGTTCCGCCGGCGAAATACATCTGCTTCTATCCCATGGATCGCCGCCGCGGCGAGCATTCCAACTGGTATACCGTCCCCATGGCGGAGCGGAAGCGCATGATGGAGCTGCACGGCCAGATCGGCCGCCGCTACGCCGGCGAAGTGCGGCAGATCATCACCGGGTCGATCGGTTTCGACGATTGGGAATGGGGCGTGGACCTCTTCGCCGAAGACCCGCTGGTCTTCAAGAAGCTGATCTACGAAATGCGTTTCGACGAAGTAAGCGCCGTCTACGCGCTCTTCGGATCGTTCTACGTGGGCGTGCGGGTGGCGGCGGGCGACTTAGGGAAAGTGCTGGGTTAACTCCCAATTCCGTGGCGCACGCGCCACGTTCTTATTGCGGCTTGCGGTAATCGCCCCGGCTGAAGTACTTTTCCAGCCATACGTATAGGCAAATGAAAAAGTAGCGGCTACCCATTTCCTTCAGCTTCAGCTTTGCGTCGCCGGTCCGCCGATTGCGCCATGTGATGGGAATCACCGTCCAACTGTAGCCGCGAACGATGGTCTTCAGCGGCAGCTCCACGGTGAGATTGAAGTGAGGAGAGATCAGCGGCTTGCATCCCTCGATCACGGTCCGCCGATATGCCTTGAAGGCGTTGGTGGTGTCGTTCAGCTTGATGTGGAACAGGAAACGGATCATGCCGTTGAAAAGGCGATTGAGGAACAGCTTGAAGACGGGGTAGTCGATCACGCCGCCGCCCTTCATGAAGCGCGATCCGAACACCGCATCGTACCCCTCGTTCAGCGTCTTCCAGTAGCGCACCACATCGCGGCAGTCGTCGGATTCGTCGGCCATCATGACCACCACTGCATCGCCCCGCATGCGCTCCAGCCCATGGATGATGGCTCTGCCGAAGCCATGCTGGCCGCGGTTGGTCAATGGACGCAAGGCCGGTATGGCCTGAGCGGTCTCGGCGAGAATCTGCGCGGTGCGGTCCGAGCTGCCGTCGTCCACCACGATGATTTCGTGCGGGACGTGGTTCAGGCGCAGTTCGAGATCGAGATGCTCCACCGTGGAACGGATGCATCCCTCTTCGTCGCGCGCTGGAATCACCACCGTCAGCAGGCGCAGCTCGTCATCAACGCGCATGGCGGCGTCCGGCTGTGGCAAGGTGTTCAGCTTCGCTTCCCCTCGCACACATCGAGCCATTCCGGATGGCTGCGCGCATGCTCCGCGATCTCATCGAGGATGGAGACGAGCGTGCGCCGCCGTATCCAGCCAAGACGCTGCTGGGCGCGGGCCGAATCCATCACCACCCAGGGCAGGTCGAACGGCCGGACGCTCGAATCGGGCTGGGGCGCGTGGGCGCCGAATTTCCGGTCGCAGATCGCCGTCAGCTCGGCCAACGACATGGCGTTCGAGGCGCCTCCGCCGGCGTTAAAAATGCGCTCGCCCTTGGGCCCGGTATCCCGCATCTGCAAAAGCAGCAACTGGGCCAGGTCTTCGGGATGAAACGCGTCTCTGACTTGCAGACCCAATCCACCGAAGCCAATATAACGCAGCGGGCGTCTGGCGGAGTGTGCGTGCATCCAATAGGAAAAAATGCCCTGCTCGGCAGTACCGAATTGCCCCGCGCCGGCCAGCACGCCGCAGCGGTCGATCCACACCGGAAAATCGAAGGCGTACCCGTACTCCAAAGCCACCGCTTCCGACGCCAGCTTGGTGCTGCCGTACAAGGAAACCGGAGCCGTCACCGGGAATGTTTCGGCGATGCCCTCGGCGGTCGCGCCCGGCATCGGCGGCTGAGACGAATCGAGAATGAAACGCCGGCCTTCGGTGCGCAACGGCAGGCTGGCCAGCGCGGGGATGGAGTACACCCGGCTGCTGCTCAGCAAGATAAAGCCGGCCTTGTGCCGCTTGCAATACTCGAGCAGGTTCAACGTTCCGTGCAGGTTGTGCTCAATCAATTGACGGCTGCTCGAACGCCCATCGACGCCCGCCAGTACGCTCGGGTTGGCCGCGGCGTCGATCACCCAGTCCGCCCCCGGCAGGGTCTCAAGGTCCGACGGCATGCGCGTATCGCCATGCAAGACTTCGATGCCGAGCGCGCGCAGATCGCCGCGGTTTCTTTCGGCGCCGGGCCGCAGAAGATTATCCACGCCGAAGATGCGAGACCCTTCGATGGCGCTGTGGAACGTGCGCGCGAGCGATGCTCCGGCGAACCCGCAAATTCCCGCAATCAGTATGCGCATTTAGCGACTATTACAGCTTGCCAGACGCTGCGACCAGCCAGCCGCGATTTCTTCGAAGATATTCGGCAGCGGCCGCGTGATGCTCCAGGCCGGATAATGCGCCTTCATTTTCCGCAGATCGCTGTAGTAGCAGATATGGTCGCCGGCGCGGTTCTCAGCCACGTAGGACCAGCGCTGCGGCTTGCCGGTGACGGCCTCCACCATCCGGAAGGCTTCCAGAACGGAACACGCATTGCCTTTGCCTCCTCCCAGATTGTAGACCTGGGCCACGCGCGGGCTCTTGTAGAATTCGTGCATGAAAGCGGCGACGTCCTCGGAATGGATGTTATCGCGAACCTGCTTGCCTTTGTAGCCGAAAACCTTATACTCGCGCTCTTCCACGTTGCATTTCACCAGGTAGCTCAGGAAGCCGTGCAGCTCCACGCCGGAATGGTTCGGCCCAGTCAGGCACCCGCCGCGCAGGCAGCAGGTAGGCATATTGAAGTAGCGGCCGTACTCTTGCACCATGATGTCGCCGGCCACCTTGGATGCGCCAAACAGTGAGTGCTTCGATTGATCGATGGAAAATGCTTCCGGAATGCCCTCGTGGTAGGCAGGGTCCGCATAGTCCCATCGCGTTTCGAGTTCCTGGAGCGGGATGGAGTTGGGAAGGTCGCCGTATACCTTGTTGGTCGACATGTGTATGAACGGCGTTTCCGGGCAAAACTGGCGCGCCGCCTCCAGCAGGTGGAGCGTGCCCAGCGCATTCACCTCAAAATCGAGGAATGGGATGTCCGCGGCGCGGTCGTGCGAAGGTTGCGCGGCGGCATGGACGATCAGTGCGGGGCGGATCTCCTTCATCAGCGCCAGAACGCCGGGGCGGTCGCGGATATCGAGATCGCGATGATCGTAGAGCGGAAACTGACGCAGGCGTTCGAGGCTCCAGCGGGTATCGCCTTCCGGGCCGAAGAAGGTGGCGCGCAGGTTGTTGTCGACGCCGGTCACGCGCCAGCCGAGGCGCGCAAAATAGGCGGTGACTTCGGAGCCGATCAGGCCACAGGAGCCGGTGACTAGGGCGGTATTCACGGAAAGCTAATCATAACGCGTGTGGGGCGGGGTTCTGCCGCCCGTCCAGGTAGCGCTCGTCACGCTGCTCGGGGCTTTTTGCTCATGCACGGATGATGTCAACATCGGCTTAGGCAGCACCATAAATTTATATATTGTACTAAATTTATATAGTCGACTAAGCGCCTATTGACTTCTTCGTGAGTATGTTCTAAATTTAGATAGGAGACTAAATTTAGGAGGCATTCATGGCAAATGCCGGAAAAAAGGTACGCAACCCCTTCCGGCCCGGAGCCGGCCACATGCCGCCTTACCTGGCTGGCAGGGAGCACGAAACCGACGAATTTCGTCAGCTGCTGGAACAGGACGCAATCCTCGCCAATTTGATCCTGACAGGTCTTCGGGGCTTGGGCAAAACAGTACTACTGGAAACGTTTAAACCTATGGCGATTCAGGCCGGATGGCTCTGGGCGGGCGCGGATCTGTCGGAATCCACCAGCGTTAGTGAAGAAAATATGGCGACCCGGTTGTTAACGGACCTGGCTGTAGTGACTAGCTCCATTATGACGGCAATGTCTTACCCCCAACCAGCCGGGTTCACTGGACAACCGCCTAAACCTGTCACTCTAGATTACTATTCTCTCAAAGATCTCTATGACATCACCCCCGGTTTGGTATCCGATAAGCTCAAGAACGTTCTGGAAAGCGTATGGTTACACGTGGAGGCGACAGGTAAGAGGGGCATTATCTTTGCGTATGATGAGGCCCAGAACCTAGCCGACCATGCGCCCAAGGATCAGTATCCGTTATCCTTGCTGTTAGACGTTTTCCAGTCTCTTCAGCGTAAGGGTGTCCGGTTTATGCTGGCGCTGACTGGCCTGCCGACGCTATTCCCAAAACTGGTAGAGGCGCGGACGTTCGCGGAGCGCATGTTTCACGTCGTATTTCTCAATCCGTTGAGCGAGGGGGAAACCACAGCGGCAATCCGCAAGCCAATTCATAAAGAGAGTTCCCCTGCCAGTTTTTCGGCGGAGTCTGTCAAGACGATCTGGTCAATGACCCGCGGGTACCCCTATTTCGTTCAATACGTATGCCGCGAAATGTTCGATGTTTGGGTACAGGCCATTGATGCCGGACATCGGCCTCCGGGTATACCTATCAAAGAGATCATCAGGAAGTTGGATTCGGATTTTTTCGCGGGAAGGTGGGCTAGGGCCACCGACCGCCAACGCGAATTACTCGGGATCGTTGCCCGCCTGCCAAACTGCCACTCGGAATTCACGGTGCTGGAAGTTGTCGAAGCCAAGGAAAACCAGGCTCTCAAGAAATCCTTCAGCGGCAGCCATATTAATCAAATGCTCGTGTCACTTTCCGATGCCGGCTTGATCTACAAGAACCGCCATGGAAAGTACTCATTCGCCGTCCCGCTTCTGGGGGACTTTATCCGCCGGCAGGAAGACTATGGAGAACACGTCAGATGACCGCCTGGCGGCTGGCTCTTCGGGCAAAGCGTCCGCAAACTACCGGCGGCAAGACCGCCGGCGTTACTGTGCCATAATCGCTCCAGATGTTTCGAACGCCCGCTCTCGCGGTTGCGCTCGCCGCGCTGCTTCTTTCCGCGTGCTCCCATAAGAAGCGCGCGCAGGTTCCGCCGCCCCCGCCATCCCGCCCGTCCGCTGTGCCCGGCGCCGTCGAAACCGGCATCGCCAGTTGGTACGGCCGCCCCTACCACGGACGCCGCGCAGCCGACGGGGAAACCTATGATATGGAGACGCTGGTGGCCGCCCACCGCACTTTGCCATTCAATACCTGGGTGCGCGTCTACAACCTCAACAACAATAAGACCGTCGATGTCCGCATCATAGACCGCGGCCCGTTCGTGGATGGCCGCATCATCGACCTTTCTCATGCCGCCGCCCAGGCCATAGACATGATTGGCCCTGGGATCGCGCAGGTCCGCGTCGAAATCCTCAGCGCCCCGGCAACCGTGGCGCCCACCGCTTTTGCCGTCCAGGTAGGCGCTTTCCGCGACCGCGCCAACGCCGAGCGTGCCCGCGCCGGGATGCAGGCCCGCTATGGCCGCGCGCAAGTGGTGTTGGAACAAGGCTTTTGGCGCGTTTTGGTGGGCCAGGAAGCCACCGAAAAGGCCGCCGAGGCGTTGGCAGCCCGCATCCGGCAAGATTCTCCTGAGAATAAAACCTCCTTCGTCGTACGAATTGACTTGACGCGAACTTAGCTTGACGCGGACTTAGGAGGTTCTTGATGAATTCGACAGCCGCGGCCTTGAGCCACGGTCTGGTGGGCGACTCGCCGCAAATCGGCGCGATCCGCCGCTTGATTGAAAAAGCTGCGCGCAACCGCCTGCCGGTCCTGCTGCTCGGGGAGAGCGGAACCGGCAAGGAAGTGGTTGCCCGTGGCATCTACAATGCCAATGCCCGCGGACAATTGCCCGCAATCAATTGAGAAAAAGCCGTTACGTAGTGCGCCCGGAGAGACTCGAACTCCCGGCCTACTGGTTCGAAGCCATCAACGCCTTAGGAATCAACAACTTAGCAATGGGCACATAGGCTTTGTGATACCCTGCTAGAAGTTGCTGCAAGTTAATAGTAATCAGGATGTTCGGCGGTGCCGGCATTGCAAGAAACTTTCGTTACTCGCAACGGTGAGCAATGCCTCTATGCACGGAGTGGGACAGAATTGGGCACAGTCACAATTGCGTTTACAGTTGGCAGAGGAGTCAATTCATGAGACACGCTCTCGCGTTCCTTCTCGTGGCGTCCTTGATGGCGCTCGGTGATCGCGCGCAAGCCCAATCGGGAGCAACGGAAGTGGAAATGGAAGCCGGCGGCCTGAAGTTTACGGTGCAGGCAGAAATGAAACCGGGCGATTTCGTGGTCAATTTAACGGCGGTACTCCGCAATTTATCAGACAAAGATTGGCGGATGCAGTCTATGCTGATGACCGTGACGGGCGATTGCGGAAGGGGTCGCCATCAGTTTAAGTTTACGACCTCCTTTCAGCCGATCGCACCGGGACTTAATACGATTTCCGCTTATGAGCCGGCCTTTCGGAAAAACGGCTCGTCCTGTACCGTTTATTCGGTCGGACCGGTGAAGTTTGTTGGCCTAGCGCCCGTTGACGACGCCACTCAGGCGTCACTGCGCGCGCAACGGCAGAACGCCATCGACTTGGAAAAGCTAACCATCGATTTGGCCAAGCTGCACAAAGAACAGCGCGAGAAGGCCGAAGTTAACTGTCATGCGCTTCACGAGGCCACCGCGGATCGCAAGATGTCCGATCTGACTGTGCGTGAAACCGAGCAGGTGAAGGCGTGTCAGGATCTTGGATTGTATCGGGAGTGAAAATCAAGGTTTCGCTGCTACCCTTCCCCGGACCCCAACGACATAGCCTGAACATTTTCGGATAGTCTTGTAGTAGCCGCCTAGCTCGACGCGGCGAACGCCGGTTTCCCTGACCGGTTGGCGGCCACTCCACTTCAGGGATTCGCTGAGGGGGCGATGGACAACCTGCCGCTGCTTCCGCGGGCCTTCGAGGATGCCTTTGAGGCCGAAAAGGCCAACGCGGAATTGGCTTACCTGGATCGCATTCTTGCAGAGCTCATCGATGATCGACGCGCCGCGGCCAAACAACAGAATTTGCTCCGTGCCGTGTTTTTCGCATATTGCGCTCAGGCAAGGGGCGCTTGCCGGCAGGGTATCTGGACGGTTGCGGAAGCGAGGCGCGCCTCGGATGCGGCGTTGCCAGCTATCATCGATTACTACTTCGAGCAGTATTTCAGGCGCGATTTCGAGCGTAACCTCGACCGCCGGCTCTCAGATGATGAGGAACGGGACCGCCGTAGCCTGATGCCAACGATGGTCAAAACTAGCCCGCAATGGAAACAGCACCGCTTGCAGCTCAAATCGTTAGCCGAAGGCCCTTCGGTTGCCTCACCCGTACCGAGCGGCGGAAACGGCGAGAATCCGAGCGCATCGAATGCGGAAAACGGGCCGCGTGCAGACGTAGTGGCAACTGTGGCAAACAGGCGCCACGGAACTGACCGACGCGCGGCGGTTGACGCCTACATCGCGGAAGTCTGCGTCTCAACTGGTAAGAGAATCTCACGGGCTGATATTTGGCGGAAGGCAGGCGACAAAACCCGCACTGAATTCGAACGATGGGAAAGCTACTTCTATGAGCGACGGGGAGGAAAGCTGAACACATCCGCGGACCGACGGTTCACCAGACTTCTCAGAGAAAAACCCCACCTGAAGTAGTTTCCACGCATGGCCACGCATTTCCACGCATTTCCACGCGTTGTGCCACGCTAAGCGTGGTGCTCAATCCTTCTCTTGGGCAGGCAAAAACAGCCACCCGAGAAGGGATCAAATGGTAATGGCAAACAACAGCATTGAAACGCTTCTGAATGAGCATGACGTAGCACGTTTCACCGGGCTTTCCGTGGCGAGCGTGAGACGTTGGCGGCTTCTTCGTCAGGGGCCGAAGTACCTGAAGATTGGAGCGGCCGTCCGCTACAAGCCCGAGGACATCTCGGCATGGCTCGAATCGCGGCCGTCGGGCGGTGCTCACCGTACCTTGCCCTTCAACACCTGGGTGCGCGTCTACAACCTCAACAACAATAAGACCGTCGATGTCCGCATCATAGACCGCGGCCCGTTCGTGGATGGCCGCATCATCGACCTTTCTCATGCCGCCGCCCAGGCTGTCGACATGATTGGCACCGGGATCGCGCAGGTCCGCGTTGAAATCATCAGCACCCCGGCAACCGTGACGCCCGCCGCTTTTGCCGTCCAGGTAGGCGCTTTCCGCGACCGCGCCAACGCCGAGCGCGCCCGCGCCGGGATGCAGGCCCGGTATGGCCACGCGCAAGTGGTGCTGGAGCAAGGCTTTTGGCGCGTTTTGGTGGGCCAGGAAGCCACCGAAAAGGCCGCCGAGGCGCTGGCCGCCCGCATCCGGCAAGATTCTCCTGAGAATAAAACCTCCTTCGTCGTACGAATTGACTTGACGCGAACTTAGCTTGACGCGAACTTAGGGGGTTCTTAATGAATTCGACAACCGCGGCCTTGAGCCACGGTCTGGTGGGAGACTCGCCGCAAATCGGCGCGGTCCGCCACATGATTGAAAAAGCTGCGCGCAACCGTCTGCCAGTACTGCTGCTCGGGGAGAGCGGAACCGGCAAGGAAGTGGTTGCCCGCGCCATCTACAATGCCAACCCCCGCGGGCGATTTGTGACCATCGATTGCGGCTCGCTGGTGGGCCCGCTGATGGAAAGCGAGCTGTTCGGCCACACCAAAGGCTCGTTCACCGGAGCCACCGAGAACAAGAAGGGCCTGGTGGAGCTGGCCGACGGAGGCACCGCCTTCTTCGACGAGATTGGCGACCTGCCGCTTGAGCTGCAGGTCAAGCTGCTGCGCCTGATTCAGGAGAAGGAATTCCGCCCCGTGGGGTCGCTGCAATGGCGCCACGTGGATCTGCGCGTCATCGCCGCCACCCATCGCGATCTCAAAGCCGAAGTGGCCGCCGGGCGGTTTCGCCTGGATCTCTACTACCGCCTGAACGTTTTTCCCATGCGGCTGCCGGCGCTGCATGACCGCAGACAAGATATTCCGCCGCTCATCGAACAGTTTCTCGACGCCGGCCGCGACGACGGCCTGCCCGAATTCCACCCCAATGCGGAGACTCTCGCCACGCTGCTGGCCTACGACTGGCCGGGCAACGTGCGCGAACTAAAGCACTGCATCGAGCGCATGGCCGCCATGCATTCCGAAGGAGCCATGGAAGACGCGCTGCCCTCCGCGCTGCTTTACGCGCGTTCGGCGGCTAGCCTTCACCAACTTTCCGAGGCGGTGGACGAGAGCCTGCTGAGCGAGGAGTTCCATCCGCGGGCATCGCCGGTGATCTCCATTCCGGAAAGCGAAAAGCTGGCGATTGAGCGCGCGCTGGCCTCGACGCACGGCGAACGCGGCCGCACCGCCGAGATTCTGGGCATTGGACGCACCACGCTCTACCGCAAGATGAAACAATACAAGCTGGATTGCCACGGCCTCGCTTCTGCCTCGACGTAACGTACGCTCTCGACCCTTCGCCTTCCGGCGTAGCGCTATACTCGCGCGCGATCGCGTTCGGCCTCGCCAAGGCCCATCGCGATTCGCGCTTCACGTTCTATTTCCGGCCGCATCGCTACTTCAAGTCGTTCGGCGCTCAACTGCCCCCGAATGCGCGCCGCGGCTTCATGGCGCCGATGGGGTCGCTCTTCCACGGCCTCAATCAGCGCCTGCCGCGGTTTCACTCGGGGCCGGCGGTGGCCACCTTTCACGATCTTTTCGTGCTCACGGGCGAATACTCCACGCCCGAGTTTCGCGCGCGCTTCGCCCATCAGGCGCGGGATGCGGCCGCGCGCGCCGATATGGTAATCGCCATTTCGGAATTCACGCGCAGCCAGGTGATCTCGCTGCTAGGCGTGGAACCGGCGCGGGTGCGCGTAATCCATCACGGCGCCCGCGCGCTGGCTTTTCCGGGCGGGGCTATTCATAGCGGCGCTTCAACCGTGACGGCTTTGCCCGATAAGACCGCGCGGCAGAAGGTGATTCTGAACGTCGGGGCCATACAGAAGCGCAAGAACATCGCGCGGCTGGTGGAGGCGTTCGAAGCTGTGGACCCCGCCTGGCGCCTAGTGCTCATCGGTTCGAGCGGCTACGGCGCGGCCCAGATCCACGCCCGCATCGCCGCCAGCCCCGCGCGCGAGCGTATCTCGGTTTTAGGATACGTCACGCCGGAAGAGCTCGCCGCGTGGTATGCGCGCGCCATGGTCTTCGCCTTCCCCTCGCTCGATGAAGGCTTCGGCATGCCGCTGCTGGAGGCCATGACCGCGGGCACGCCCGTGCTCACCTCGACTCGCTCGGCGCTGCCTGAAGTAGCGGGCGAAGCGGCGCTGCTGGCCGATCCGGAAGACACCGGCGCCCTGGTTCACGCTCTGCAACGGCTGACGCGGGACGAAGAGCTGCGCGCGCGGCTCTCGCGGCTGGGCGTGGAACGCGCACGGCTTTTCACCTGGGAAAAAGCGGTGGACCAAACCTGGGAGGTCTACAGGGATCTGCTGGCAATTCGGGGACAGGTTCAATAAAAAGCGCGACCAAGAGGGTTGCGCAAGGACGTCGCGGAGGCTCATTTGTCGTCGGGCAATCGGAGACACCCGCCTTGTGCATTGGGGGTGCGCTCAAGGTCCAAAGTGTACCGAAGACTCCGATCTTCATTCCGGCCAGGATGACAGCCCGGAAACGCCCTGATTTGTCTGTCGCCGTCTTGTGATGCCAATCAGGGCTTGCCTGTGCCGGTGTGCCTGTTTCGCCGATTACGCCAACGACTTTTGGCGTAATGATGGGTAACCACCAGTCACTGTTTACCATGTGGGTCGTCATGGAACCAAGCATCACGTAGGCATTTCTTCCCGCCAGAGGGGAGGGTCTGACCTTGGAAATCCGTAGCGATTTCCATCGTAGGGGCAGATTCCAACTGCTCAACGATGAGCTGGCAAATTCTGGTCTGGTCAGGGGCCATCCTCAGATAAAAGGGGCCGAAAGTTATCATTTCCAGAGTGATCTGGCCATTGAACCCGGCATGGATAGTGGGCGCGGTGAGGTGGACCACAATCCCCAGACGAGCGAGGGAACTACGGCCTTCAACTCGCGCGGCAAGCTTAAAGTCGGGGTGGAGATGCACACGCTCACGAGTGACGGCAAGCATATGGCAGGGATGTTCGCGGAACGGAGGGAAGATGACTGAACCGTCATCCTGTTATTCATTAGGCGAAAACCAAATCGGACTTTGAAGCCCATGCCCGTGGGCTATCGGCGCCCGGCATCTCAATCAGGGTCTGATCGCCTTTCTCCGCCACAACATATGCTATTACTCTTCCTTCGACTTCATCGCCGTTGTGCGGTAGCCGGCTAACTTGGACGTTCACTCGGTCCACCAAAAAGGACGAGTCTTTGATGTTGATATGAAACTCGCTCGAAAAGATGCCTTCTGAAACAGTGCGGGTAGCGTATATGGTTTTTGACATTTTCCGGGACGCTCCCACCCATGGGCTTCCACTCGACTTTACTTCATTAGAATACCTCGGAACCGAGCGAAATAGCCGGCAAAGCCCTGCCCGCCCGGCCAGCGCGACTGGTATCATGAACACCAGAGGCTCTATGTCCGAACCACTCAATCGGCGCGATTTCCTGAAAGCGGCCGCCATCGCCGCCGGCCCCGCCGTCATCTCCGCCCGCGGCGCCAATGAGAAGATCAACATCGGCTGGATCGGCGTCGGCACGCGCGGTTACGCCGCCCTCGATTGGCTCCATACCGCCGCGCCCAACGACGTCCGGATCACCGCCATCTGCGATACCTATCAGGGCTACATTGAGCGCGCCCAGGATCGCATGAAAACCGTCTGGGGCAACACTCCCAAGGTCTACGCCGATTATCGCGAATTGCTCGCCGACCCATCCATCGACGCCGTCTACATAATGACGCCCGAGCATCTGCACCACGAAATGGGCGTCGCCGCGATGAAGGCCAACAAGCACATGTATATCGAGAAGCCCTTGGCCCACACCATCGAAGAGGGCTACGACATTGTGCACGCGTGGGAAAAATCCGGCAAGATCGCGCAGGTCGGCACGCAGAACCGCAGCTCGTCGATTTACAAACGGGCCAAGGAGCTCATCGACAAGGGCATGATCGGCGACGCCCACTTCGTGCGCGCCTTCTGGTACCGCAACTCGCTGCCCAACGACCCCGCTTGGCGCTACGTCATCCCGCCCGAAGCCACCACCGCCAACACCGATTGGAACCGTTTCCTGGGCCCCGCGACTAAGCGGCCGTGGAGCCCCGAGCGCTACTTCCAGTGGCGGCTCTACTGGGATTATTCCGGCGGCATTTCCACCGACCTGCTGGTGCACCAGACCGACATCGTCAACTATCTCTGCGGCAAGACCGTGCCCAAAACCTGCATCGCCTCCGGCGGCATCTATCGCTGGACCGACAAGAACGACGATCGCGAAGTCCCCGATACCTTCAGCGCCATTTACGAGTACCCCGACAATTTCCAGATCAATTACAGTTGCTACTTCGGTAACGATCACTACGGCTATGGCGAGCAGATCTGCGGCAATGAAGGAACCATCGAAGTGATGAACCGCCAGGACCTTTACTTCACGCCCGAGTCGTTCAAAGGCAAGCCGCCCGACGCCGTCAAGTCGCGCGAGCCCATCCACCTCAACGGAAAGGCCGATTTCAACGAGGGCGATGGCGCCATCAGCCATTTCCGCAATTACATTCAGTCGATCCTCGGCAATGAGAAGCCGATTGCGCCGCCCACCATCGGCCAGCAGGCCGCCATTTCCGGGCACATGGCCACCATCTCCTTCAAGAACCAGAAGAAGGTGATTTGGGACGAGGCCGCCAGCAAGGTCCATTTCGCGTAGGCGTCCATGGCCGCCGCCGCCCGCACCGCGACTCTCGTCACCCGCGCCCAACCGCGGTGGATTATCGGACCCGGCGTCGACTTATCCCTGGTTATCGGCAGCTCAGCCGCAGGTTACCTCTACTTACTGCTCTATGTGGCGATGCACGTGCCCATCACCTATCTCTGGTGGTTCTGGTCGGTAGGTCTCGACGGCACTCACATCTTCGGCACCGCCTCGCGAACGTTCTTCGATGGCGAAGCGCGCGCGAAACACCCGAAGTTACTGTTCGGCAGCCTGCTGTTTTTCTTTTCGCTTGGACCGATCATGGTTCTCGCCGGGCTCAAAGGCTGGCTGGCGCTATTAGTCGGCGTGTGGGCTTACTATCACGTGGTGAAGCAACACTACGGCTTCATGGTTCTCTACAAGGTCAAGAACCGCGACTTAGCCCGCCTTGATAACAATCTCGACCGTCTGTTTCTCAACGTGATGCTGATCTTCCCGCCGTTCCACCGCTTCTTCATCAACCATCCTGAGGAGTTAGGGCTGCCCTTCCGCCCGCTGCATAACTTAGCCGCTCCCGCGTGGACGCTCGTGATCGCCGTCGCCGCGGCGTATCTCGCTCGCCAGGCCGTGCGCTATCGGGCGGGCGATCCTCCCGATATTCCGAAATTTCTGTTGTTCGCGGGCGTGATTCCGCTGCACTGGCTCACTTTCGCTTACATGAGCTGGCAGGCCGCGGTGCCCACGGTGACCATCGTACACAACTTGCAGTATCACGCTCTGGTGTGGTTCCACAATCGCAACCGCTATGGCGGCCCGGATAGCGAACGGAAGCACGGCGCGGTTCCGGCCGCCATCGGCCGCCACTTACTCGCCTATATCGGCATCGCGCTGGCCTTCAGCGCGCTTTACCGCATCCCCGGCTTTCAACTGGGTAGCTCGAGCGACCTGGCTTTCGGCTTCTTCTGCGGTTTCGGCCTGACGCACTATTTCCTCGATAGCCGCATCTGGCGCGTACGCCACGATCCCGGCCTGCGCGCAGCGTTGGGGATGGGGTAACGCCGGCGGTCTTGGTAGCGCCGGCGGTCTTGCCGCCGGTTTATTCTCATCGCGCAACGCACCGGAAAGCGGATTAGATTCGCGGCCTCGCGCCGCTTGCTACTCTGAACCTTGATCCCCGAAAAAGCCCGCTGGCGCCCCACCGCCAGCTATCTCATGGAAACCGAGGCGCACGTCTACGCTTTGGCGATCGCCGCCAGCGTTCTGCTCTCGTTCTACCCCTTCCTCACAGTGATGGTCTCCTTCTGCCGCAACATCCTGCATTGGCCCGCGGCCGTACAGGCGATCTACATCGCCCTCGACGATTACTTCCCCGGCGATCTCGGCGTTTTCGTCCGCCACAATCCGCCTCGCCAATCCATTCAGGTCGGCTCCATGCTGCTGCTGTTGCTCACTGCCAACGGCGTCTTCGAACCGCTGGAAGTGGCGCTCAATCGCGCCTGGCGCGCGCCGCGCAATCGTCCTTACTGGCGCAACCAACTGGTGGCGCTGGGCATGATCTTCGCCTGCGGATCGCTCGCGCTGCTCTCCCTGATGTTCACCGCGCTCAACCGCAAATGGCTGGGCGATTGGGCCGGCGCGCATGAAAGCGCAGTGTGGCTGAACCTGATCGTCTTCAAACTCGCCGCCGTGCCGCTTTCCATCCTGGCGCTATTCCTGATCTACTGGATTCTGCCGAACTGCAAGATCGATCCCCGTCACGTTGCGCCCGCCGCCATCCTTGTAGGGTTGATCCTCGAAGCCCTGAAGTACCTCAACCTCCTGGTATGGCGTCTCATGCAGAACAAAATCAGCGCCGAGTATGGCGTTTTCCAGCATTCCGCCACCATCCTCCTATGGAGCTTCACCGCCTCGATGATCGTCCTGGCAGGCGCCGAATGGAGCGCCGGGAAAAACCTCGACGCAGAGACGCAGAGACGCGGAGGCAGCGCAGAGAAAGTACTTTAATGTCCTCTCTGCGCCGATCTCTGCGTCTCAGCGTCTCTGCGTCGAAAAGACACTCTCCCCTATCTCTCCCCCGTCTCCGGATTCGCTATCATTAAGACGCTAGGAACTTACTATGAGGGATTGGAAAGCCATCGCCAAAGCCAGCGGTTCAACACTCACCGGCAAAGATCTGGATGCCGTTACCCTGCCTTTGGCGACGCTCGAAGAAACCTTCCGTCCCTTGGCCAAGAGTCTGCCTCCCGATCTGGAGCCCTCCGTTGAGTTCCGTATGGAGGCGGACGTCGAGTGACCATCCGCGAAGCCGCCGATGCAATCCGCGACAAGCGCGTTTCTCCGGTCGAATTAGCCGCCGCCGCTATCTTGCGCATCGGCCGGCTGGATTCCACTCTCCGCGCCTTCATCACCGTCACCGCCGATTACGCCATGATGCGCGCGCGCCAGGCCGAAACCGAGCTCGCCGGCGGGCGCGACCGCGGACCTCTGCACGGCATCCCCATCGCCGTCAAAGATCTCTTCGCCATGCGCGGCGTGCGCACCACCGCGGGCTCCAGGATTTTCGAAAACGACGTTCCCGATTTCGATTCGACGGTTGTCGAGCGGCTCGAAGCCGCCGGCGCCGTGATTCTCGGCAAGCTCAACATGCACGAGCTTGCCTACGGGGTCACGTCCGCCAATCCGCACTTCGGCATAGTCCGCAATCCGTGGAATACGGAGCGCAGTCCCGGCGGGTCGAGCGGCGGATCGGGCGCGGCCGTCGCCGCGAATATCGTCTTCGGGGCCATGGGCAGCGATACCGGGGGATCCATCCGTATCCCCGCCTCGTTCTGCGGCACGGTGGGGCTCAAACCCACGTACGGGCGCGTCAGCCGCTACGGCGCAATGCCGCTGGGGTACTCGCTGGATCATATGGGCCCCCTAACGCGCTGTGTCCGCGATGCGGGTCTTTTCTTGAACGCCATCGCCGGCCGCGACCGCCGCGACGACGCTTCTTCGCGCCGTCCGGTGATCGATTTCGTTCCCGGCGACGGCTGTTCGCTCCGCGGCATTCGCATCGGCTTCCCGGAGAATTTCTACTTCGAGCGGCTTCACCCGGAAGTGGAGTCGGCCGTTCGCGGCGCCATCGCGCGCGCCGAATCGCTGGGCGCGGAAATCAAACCTGTCCGCGTCCCCGATATCGCTGCATTGAACGCCGTCGGGCAAGTGATCCTGCTATCGGAAGCTTCGGCCGTCATGGAGCCGTACCTGGAATCTCGCGAACTCTTCGGCGCCGACGTTCTCACGCGCCTCGATCAGGGCCGCCTCATTCCCGCCACCGATTACATCAACGCGCAGCGCATTCGGCGCGGGCTGCGCGTCGAGTTCGACAAGCTCTGGTCCGGGGTCGATTGCATCTTTACACCCGCCACTCCCAACACCGCCCCGGGAATCGGTGAGACCACCGTCAACCTGGGCGGCCGCGACGAGGATGCGCGCCTTGCCGCGACCCGTCTGGCGCGCGGCATCAACGTTCTTGGGCTACCCGCCCTTTCCATTCCGTGCGGACTCAGTGGATCGGGTCTTCCCATCGGGCTGCAGATCCTGGGCGCCGCTTTCGACGAGGCCACGATTCTGAGAGTCGGCGCGGCGTTGGAGGATGGAGGAGTGAGTATTCCCCCATGCCCTCTGAGCTAAGTTCGGCTCGTTAAATGTGATAGGTATTTTACGTACAAATAGCTTATTTGAGCCCCCTGGAATCCGTTGAATGGTAGCAGCGTCTCTACGCAAATTCATATCCCTGTAATATACTGATTATAAAACTACTTACTAATAGTGTCCGAGTTTTGGAAGTTAACCGGTGTGACGCCGTAACTACCTTCCGCCGGAATAGCCCGCGGCCGATAGGTTTTAACTCATTGAAAAATAAAGAAATGATCGAATCCGAACCGTGGGTCTCAACGTGCGTTAGCCGGACTATTACGCTAACGGCCAAGTTGTCCCACAAACACGAAGGACAGAAGGTCACAAACTCGAAGTACAGAATAAGGAGAATCCAGGTGTTTGAGAGGAAAGCAATGAGAGTCAGCATGCGGCATTTTGCATTGTTCGCACTGTTATCCCCGCTCTGCGCAGCCATGTTCGCGCAGAGTATTAGCGGCGATCTTACCGGTACGGTTTTTGACGCCAGCGGCGCAATTGTCGCTAATGCCGCTATCTCGGCCAAGAATGATGCGACGGGTGTCGAGACCGGCACTAAATCCACCAATACAGGTGAATACCGGCTGAGCAATCTGCCCGCCGGTAGTTACACCATTACCGTTTTGGCCGCCGGATTTAGCCAAAGCCAGACCAAGGGCATTCAGGTTGCGATCAATCAGAGCCAGACCGCCAACTTCACGCTGCAGGTTGGCGGCACCACTCAAACTGTGGAAGTGATTGAATCCGCCGCCACCATCGATACCACCACCGCGCAAGTGCAGGGTACCTTCAGCGCGGCGCAGGCCATGGATCTGCCGACGGCTTCTTCGGGCTCCGGCGTCCTCAATCTCTCACTGCTGAACGCGGGCGTGGCTACCTCCGGATCGGTGGGCGCCGGCTCGGGACCAACTGTGGGCGGCATGCGTCCGCGCAATAACAACTTCACCATTGAAGGCATCGACAATAACAGCGGCAGCGTCACCGGGCCGATCGTCATGATCCCCAACGATTCCGTGGCGGAGCTGACCGTTCTTCAGAATCAGTTCTCGCCTGAGTTCGGCCACTCTTCGGGCGGCCAATTCAACCAGGTAGTCAAGAGCGGTGGCAACCAGATTCACGGCTCGGCCTACGAATACCTGGAGAACCGCAACCTCAATGCGGCCGATAACCTGTCCTTCATCGATGGCAACCCGCTGCATCCCCGCTTCGATAGCAACCGCTTCGGCGGAACCGTCAGCGGACCTATCAGGAAGAACAAGCTGTTCTTCTTCTTCAATTACGAATACAACCCCATCGGCGGCACGTCGTCCTCCGGCCTGATCTTCGCCCCGACGCAACAGGGCTACAGTCAGCTCTCCTCGATCCCGGGCATCAACCAGACTAATCTGAGCGTTATGAAGCAGTACCTGGGCGCGGCTCCGTCGGCAGTGCCGGTGGCAGGTACGCCCTACAGCGCACCCGTCCTCATCTACAATGCGAACGAAAGCCTGGGCTGGACCCCGGCGCAGACCGCCGCCGCCGTATCGATTCCCGTCGGGCAGATCTCGATTGCGGCTCCAAGCTACACCAATAGCGAGAACGCCGTGGCGTCTATCGACGACAACATTTCCGATAACGACAATCTGCGTTTCCGTTTCATTCTCAATCGCAGCGGCTCCATCGACACTGCGGCCAGCCTGCCGGTCTTCTTCCAGATAACGCCCACCAATGGCTATGTCACCACCTTTTCCGAGTACCACACTTTCGCGCCAACGCTGACCAACGAGTTCCGGTTGGGGTACAACCGCCTGGCCACCAGTCTTCCGGCCGGCAACTTCACCTTTCCAGGGCTCGATCAATTTCCCAACATAGTGCTTTACGAATTGGGCGGCGTGAGCATCGGCCCCGACGGCAGCGCGCCCCAGTTCGGATTCCAGAACTTGTACCAGTTGACGGACAACGTATCCTGGGTCAAGGGAAATCACAACTTCAAGTTCGGTTTCGATGGATGGCGCATGATCGCTCCGCAGAGCTTCACCCAGCGCTCGCGCGGCGATTATGAGTGGTCTTACCTTTCCGACTACCTCTTCGACTTTAACCCCGATTATCTGGCGCAACGCTCGCTGGGCAATGTGATCTACTATGGCAATCGCTGGTTTGTGGGAGGCTATGCCAACGACACCTGGAAAATCCGTCCCAACTTCACCGTCAATCTGGGTATCCGGCTGGAGCACGAGACCATTCCGCTCAGCGAGCATACGCAGACGCTGAACGCAGTCTCCAACACGCCGGGAGTCATTATATTCCAGAATCCGCAAGCTCAGCGAATTAATCCCATGCCGCGCGTCGGTCTGGCATATTCGCCTGGTAAGAGCGGCAAGACGTCTATTCGCGCCGGCTTCGGCGTCAGCTACGACGTGCTGTACGACAACCAGGGACTTCTTTCGCTGCCGCCGGAACTCACTACCACGGTGGATGTTACCGGCCTGAACCAGGGAGGATTCCTTGCCAATGGCGGCATCGCTCCCAACGCCTCCGGAGTAGCGCTGACACCTGCGCAGCTAAGGGCCGGAACGGGAGCCTACATTAATAACGAAGTCCGCCCGAAAGCGCTGCAGTGGAACATCGGCATCCAGCACGTCTTCGCCAATAACTACACTATCGAGAGCCGCTACTTGGGCACGCGCGGCATCGACCTCCCGGTGCAGGATCAGTTGAACCGCCAACCCACGGTTACTCCCTCGAACGCCCTGCCGGTATACTTCACCGCGCCAAGCCAGGCTACGCTCAATTCACTCACGAATAACCTTGCCAACCTGACCAACGCTTATAACGCAGGAGGAGACATCGTGCCCGGCTACCTGAATGCCGGCTTTACGGGCATCATCACATCGTACCAGCCTTGGGGAAACTCCACCTATCACGGTTGGGCGAACCAATTCACGCGCCGGTTCTCCAACGGGCTGCAATTCGTCACGGCTTACACATGGAGCCACGCGATTGACGATTCCACAGCCGATGTCTTCAGCACCTATGTGACCCCGCGCCGTCCGCAGGACGCACGCAATCTGC
This sequence comes from Bryobacterales bacterium, assembly GCA_003135055.1. Lineage (GTDB taxonomy): Bacteria > Acidobacteriota > Terriglobia > Bryobacterales > Bryobacteraceae > PALSA-243. The sequence goes on from PLDF01000457.1 coordinate 31,037, forward strand.
GGCCCGACCGCTCCAACTCGGCGCTCGATCACGCCAACCGCCTCACCTCCGAGCTGATCTACGACTGGCGGCCCTTCAAGAGCGGCAATTGGATAATGAAAAACATCGTCGGCAACTGGGAGATGGCTCCTGTCTACACTTATCAGACTGGAACGTGGGCGACCGTTCAAAGCGGCCTCGATTCCAACCTGAACGGCGATACGGCGGGCGACCGCACCATCGTCAACCCCAGCGGGAATAATAACATTGGCTCCGGCACGACCGCGTTAACCAACAGCGCGGGTCAAACGGTGGCGTACCTTGTCAGCAACCCGAGCGCGGGATATGTCGTGGCCCCGAAGGGAACTATCGCCACCGGTGGCCGCAACACCGCCAGGCTCCGTCCCATCGACGACATCGATATGACTTTCGCTAAGTCATTCGACGTCGGTCACGAAGGCCGCTTTAAGCTGCGGTTTGACGCTCGCTTCATCAACCTACTCAACCATCCGCAGTATACGGGCGGATTTTTGAGCGATGTTGCCCCCGCGGGTGGCGTCACCAGCGGAGACGTTCACAACTTCCTGATTCCGACTACCTCGGTATTCATGAATCCGACGATGGTATTCTCCAGCAATCCGCGTAGCGCGCAAATCGCCGCGAAGCTGACGTTCTAAAGAACCGCGCGCGCTTCCGCGATCGGACGTTAGCTGCTCTTGATGCCGGCGTCCGGTTCGCTGAGGCTCAGTACGCCAGGATAAGTCTGGCTGTTCCGCGGACCGATAGAGGTAAGCGCCCTCAGTAAGCGCTTGCGCGGAGACTCATCAGCGACATGGCGCTGAGGCTGCGCCGCCGGTTATACCCTTCCTATGGAGAGCCGCCGCCTCGTCGCTCCGTTGCCAGGGTGGGCCCCTTCACGTGGGGAAGATAGCCAGCTCAGCCACCACCCGCCCCCGGCCGTTTTTGGAAAAGAGGCCGCCAAACGCACCTACGCTGCGAATGATAAGGCTCGCAATTTCCGGCCTGTTTGCGATCCTGATGGGAGCCCTCCGTTTCAGATGGCCGCCGGAGCCGAGCCGGGCGTCCGCAGGCCGAAATATACCCGATGGGAAGATCTCCGGCCGGGTGCTGAATGCGCCGTAGTTCCTTTTCCTCGCGCCGGTATTCGCGATACAGCATCGCTGATCAGCCGATGGGCGTCAAGCAAATGCCCGCTTAACCTGCCGGAATGGGCGTCGCCCTGTCAACCGAGCGGTGACCACATTTACAAGTTGCCGTCGGATCCCGCATCGTGACCTCCGTCTCCGGCCGCCTTGCAACGTCTGGAGGCTAGGGCGTATGCTGCATGAAAGCACCCTGTGTAACAGCTTGGTGAACAGGAGCCGCTCAAAATGAAAGGCGTTTCGGTCGTGATGATCGGGGGATGTGCTTCGGGAACCGGCAACATCCAACTCGCGCTGACGTTGCTGCTGGCGGGTGGACTTCCCGCTTACGCTCAAGCACCGCCCGATTCGCAGCCTGAACTAGTTGTCTGCGACGATGCCCGCGTAACGCTCGGAGAGTCGAAGCAGGGCGTGAGAGATGCGCTGTCAGTCTGCTGCCGCCGCAACAGCCTGCCGGCGTTCCTCAATGACGACCGCAATCAGATCGATTTTGAATCCGGAGACGGAAGCCGCAAATGCGCGGGCGAGTTGCTATTTGACGGACAGGAACGCCTCGTTTTCGCCATTCGCAATTTCACATACGATCCACTCGATGCGGCGGCGCTCGCGGACAATCTGTTTCAGGCAGTCGATCGCCTCTTAAACGGAGAGCCTGTCCAGGAAAGCATCACTTGGAAGAACAAATCGGCGACGGGACGGATCAGCTTAGGGAAGCTATCGGGCCCGAAAGGTTCCCTTAACGAACTCCGGATAGAGATCGGAGCCCACCTGCTAAGGCTGCAAGGCGCTCCGTCCCAATCGCGGCTTGGCGATAGACTCCATTTCGCGTATCTCTCCGACGAGATCGGAGACCCGCGCAAGCACGTCGCGCTGAAGCCCAAGACTCCAGCGCCTAGGTGATTGAGCGTCGCCCGTGACTCTGTCGATCTATATACGATTGCTCCGTATCGCTTCGGTGGCGGCGTCGGGGGAGTGTGCCAAACCACCTGTTCGTTGCATTATCCCCATAATGTGTTTAGCGACGTAGTCGAGCCGGTCACGACGTTTGGCGCGTCGATAAACGCGGACGCGGATAAGCTCCGCGCGGCCGGGAAATTCCATCATCTGCTTGAAGTGGTCGCCCAGGCGCCGCCGCACTGCGGCGCTGTGTGAGAACGGACACCTCGGTTAGGGATGTTCCTTTCGTCCCGGCTGGATGCTTCGACCTCCGTGATAATCGCAAGATACGCTTGAAAGCAAGCGTCCGTTATACAGTTTATTCGCACCCGTGAGGCGCGGAACGTCGATCTCGGCGCAATTGGGGAGACGATTGGCATTGAATCGCATTCCTTTTTGCGGATTGGCGATCGGTCTTTTCGCCGGCTCGCTTTGGCGCCTCAGCGCGTCGCTTCGGCAAGCCGCCCCCGCAAATATCGGACAATAGAATCGGTGCGCCGCACTCCGCACGATGTCGATCTTCTCAACTCTTCTCCTGATCTTCGGCGTAAGCCAACTCTATTGGGCCTGGCGCGGATATTTGTTCGCCGCCGCGCGCATCCGATCGCGCGGCCGGCGGTTGGCTGTGTGCGGGGCGGTTCTGGCGGCCTACCTGATCGAATACCAGATTAACTTCGGCGCCTGGCGCGAGCGCGGAACGCCCGTGCGCCTGACGATCGGCGAGGCGTTGCTGGCCGCGCCGTTTCTTTGGTGGGCCGCCAGCTCGCTGGTCGCTTTTCTGGTGGTGATCCTGTTCGCCATCCTGAGAGGAATCGTTAATGGCGTGCGCTTGCTAATCGCCAGGCGGCGCGCAACGGGCCCGGAGATCCGATCGCCGGCTCGGCGAGATCTTCTGCAACGAACCGCCGCCGTGGCCGCCGGCGCGCCTTTCGTGGCCGGAGCATACGGCCTGCTTTACGGGCGGCTCAACCTCCAGGTCACGGCGCAAGCCATCCGCCTGCCACGGCTGCCGCGCGCCTTCGAGGGATTCCGCATTTGCCAGCTTTCCGACATTCACATTGGCCCGTTCATGCCCGCCGGCGAGATCCGGAAATACGTCGCCATTGCCAACGCGCAAAAGGCCGAGATGATCGTGCTCACCGGCGACTTCGTCACCTTCGACCCCCATACGCAGCAGCCTGTCGTCGACGCTCTGCGTGGCCTGCGTGCGCCCTTCGGGGTCTACGGCAGTCTGGGCAACCACGATGCATGGGCGGGCGTCGAGGATTCGATTACCGAGCTATTTAGACAGACGGGCGTGCGGATTCTCCGCGCAGCCAACCTGCCCATCGCCGATCGCGGCGAGTCCTTCAACCTGATCGGAGTGGATTTCCAGAGCGCGCGACGCTTCGGACCATCCCCACCGGTGAAGCGTCTGTTGGGAAATATCGAAGGTCTCATCGACCGGGATCGTGTCAACATTCTGCTCAGCCACAATCCCGACACCTTCGACCGCGCCGCGGAGCTCGGGATCGATCTCAGCCTCGCCGGTCACACCCACGGCGGACAGGCTGCCCTGGAATTCATCAGCCCGGAGATCGCTCCCAGCCGCCTGGTGACGCCCTACGTCGCGGGTTGGTTTCATAAGCCGGGCGGTCAACTGTACGTCAATCGCGGCATCGGCACCATCTTCATTCCGATCCGCATCGGCGCGCCGCCGGAGATCACCGTCTACTCCCTTTCCCTGAGTTGAAGCGACTCCGGACTTACTCATCCGATCTAAGCGGGGATTGGTCGACAGTGGCCGCTGAGTTGCCCTCAGGCGATGAGCGCGACGTTGGTGTTCTGAAATGGGCGTATCGCCGCCCCCTAAGTATGACCTCGTCCTAGTAAGTCCGGCGCGGTTCGACTATCCCTTATCGCTTGATAGGTGTCCAACTAAATACCGGCAACCCGCAACCAACATCGGCAGATACGCGGCGCGGCCCACGCCGCTTCCGGATGCTGTACGAAGGCGTATAGGAGCGGACAAAGTCGCGCAACTCGGCAGAACCTTCAACGCGGCCCTCGGCAGCAAATCCCCTTCACCTCCAACACCTGGCGCTGACGGCGGCTACTAGGCCCTTGTTTGCGCGAAAGGGTAATGGGGGTCGGAGAACGATATCAATGTCGGCAGCCGTCCGGCCAGCGCGAAGGAACGCCGGATCTGGGCCCGCAAACTACCGGGGCGCAAATCTTCGAAGCTGCCCCTTGACGCGGGCAGCCGCGGGGCAGACACTGGTCTGCATGGCGGTTCCCCTGTTTCCAATCATTCGCTGGCGGCTAATTGCGGCCGTCCTGGCGGTCTCCGGCACTCTTTGGACTGCCGACAACGAACATCCGAAGGCCGATAAAGCCGGCGGCGCGAAGACCGGTGACAAGTCGTCCGGCAATTACAACATCCCTCTGTGGGCGGAAGGCAAAGTGCCGCTCGCCTTGGGCAACGGACCCTTGGACAGCCCGTTCCTCACCGTCTTTCTTCCCCCGGAAGGTAAGCGCAACGGCGGTTCGGTGATCGTTGCGCCCGGAGGGTCCAACATCATGCTGATGTACGGCGTCGAAGGACTCGACGTCGCCGAGCGCTACAACAGCTGGGGAGTAACCGCCTTCGTCCTGACCTACCGGCTATCGCCACGCTACGGCGAGAACGTGCGCGTCATGGAGGGAAAGCGGGCCGTGCAACTGGTTCGCTCGCGCGCCGGCGAATTCAAGCTGGACCCGAATCGGGTCGGCTACATTGGATTCTCCGCCGGCTCGAACACGGCGCGCAGCGTAGTGGGAACGTCCGGGCCCGGCGATCCCAATGCCGCCGACCCGATCGACCGCCTCAGCTCGCGGCCCGATTATCTGGTCCTGGTATACGGTGTGGGACGCGCATCGCCAGGTGAATCGCTGAAGAGCTTTCCGCCGGTGTTTTTAGTTTCGGCGGCGGCCGATACGGGGCCGGCGCTCGGGAACGCGCAACTGTTCATGGACCTGACCCGCGCCGGAGCGACGGCTGAGATTCACGTCTATCAGAAGGGACGCCACGGGTTTGGGAGCGGCTTCGGAAGTCCGGAATTTTCCGACTGGATGGGCCGCCTGGAACTGTTCCTCAAGCTGGACGGCTTCCTTCCGGGGGGTAATTAAATGCAAATGAATAGGCGCCGTCTGGCGCTGACCGGCGTCATGCTATTCCTGGCCGCGCTGGCGCTCGCATCGGGCCCCGGCGCGGGGTCCGCCCGGGTGGTCAACGACGGTCATGGCGATTACGTCTACGTGCCGGCGGGAGCGTTTCGCATGGGCGACAATTTCGGCGATGGCGATCCGCGCGAGCGGCCTGTACACGTGGTGGAGCTCGATGCGTTCTATATCGCCAAGTATGAGATGACCAACGGCGAGTGGAAGAAGTTCCGCGACGATGCCGGCTATGACGATGTCAAATTTTGGCCAGGCGGGCGAGCGACGCCGAAAGACCAGGTCCCCTACTGGAACGATGCGCGCAATCACGGAGGCGGAACGCCCGATAGCGGCGACTATCCGGTGCTGGGCGTGAATTGGGATTCGGCCGTCGCTTACTGCAACTGGCTCAGCGCCAAAACGGGCAAGAAGTATCGGCTGCCTACCGAAGCCGAATGGGAAAAGGCCGCCCGCGGCGCCGATCAGCGGCGGTATCCATGGGGAAATTCCATCGACCGTTCCTACGCGAATTATGTCGGCGCGCAGAGCTTCGATACGGGAAGTCTGGTCGGATTCTACGACGGCAGCGCTCATGGCGCCTTGCAAACGCATAGTAACGCATCGCCTTACGGCGCCTTCGATATGGCCGGCAACGTGATGGAATGGTGCTCGGATTGGTACAGCCGCGATTACTACTCGGTGTCGCCGCGGAAGAATCCGAAGGGCCCGGCCGCGGGTGCGTACCGCGTGATGCGCGGCGGAACGTTTTTCATGGAGCCGTTCGAGCTGCGGTCTTACGCGCGATCGGCTGCGTGGCCTTCGTTTCAGGGCCATCGAATGGTAGGGTTCCGGGCCGTGCGGGAGCCATAATTGGGGTTCAATGTGGAACAGACGCTTTCGTCTGTCGACCCGGCGATCTCGGCTGTTGTACCCCAGATCCGTTAAGCGCCCTTGAGCGGTTCATACCGCTAGTTTTGTATCGATAGGAATTAGTTGACAGAGTCAATGATTTAGTTGATTCTGTCAATATGAGCGTGGACGAGCTGGCGCCGCTGGTGGAGGCGGTGCGGCATTTCAACCGGTTCTACACCCGGCGGATCGGCGTGCTGCAGGAGGGGCTGCTGCAGTCGCCGTTCTCGCTGGCTCAGGCGCGCGCGCTTTATGAGCTGGCGCACCGGGAGAATCCGGCGGCCAGCGCGCTGGCGAGGGATCTGGGGCTCGACGCGGGGTATTTGAGCCGTATCCTCAAGGGTTTCGAGAAGCGTGGGCTGGTGCGCAGGTCCCGCTCGGAATCGGATGGCCGCCAAAGCATTCTTTCGCTCACCGCCAAGGGGCGGCGCGCCTTCGCCGCGCTGGATGCGCAGTCGAGCGATGAAGTGCGCGGCATGGCCGGGAAGCTTGCGCCCGCGGACCGCGGGCAATTAGCGGGCGCGATGCAGACCATCGAGCGGCTGCTGGGCGGCGATACCGCCGCCGCGGCGCCGGTTCCTTATGTGCTGCGGCCGCACCAGCCGGGCGATATGGGATGGGTGGCGCACCGGCACGGGGTCTTGTACGCGCAGGAGTATGGATGGGATGAAAGCTTCGAGGCCCTGGTGGCGGAGATCGCGGCGAAGTTTATCCGCGGGTTCGACCCACAGCGCGAGCGCTGCTGGATGGCGGAACGGGCCGGCGAAGTGGTTGGCTCGGTGTTCCTGGTAAAACGGTCGAAGAACGTGGCGCAGCTTCGGTTGCTGCTGGTGGAACCGGGCGCGCGCGGCTTGGGAATCGGGCGCCGGCTGGTGGAGGAGTGCATCCGCTTCGCGCGGCAAAGGGGTTACCGCAAGATCACGCTGTGGACCAACGACGTGCTAACCGCGGCGCGGACGATCTACGAGCGGGCGGGCTTCCGGCTGGTGGAAGAGAGCCGCCACCATAGCTTTGGCAAGGATCTAGTGGGGCAGAACTGGGAGTTGGATCTGGAGTAAAGGTCTCCACCTTGGGAACGGCTAGCACGGTATTTTCATGAAAGATCGTGATGATAGCGATTGATGGTCTTCGGTTCCCAAAGTATCGAAGAGACCATTAATTCAATGGCTGGGGCGGCTGAATTGATTGGCCCGGCACGTGCCCTTTCGATGGGCATGCGCGTTCGGTTTTTTCTTACAGGCACTGTTGGATTTCTATTCCTGAGCGGCTATCCAGCGATCGCTCAGCCTTTTGCGATTGGAGGAGAGGGCGGACTCCGGACCACCGGCGACGTCAGCGGCACTCTCAGCCCCGAGTCGAAACGCTACATCGTGGGGCCAAGAGTGGAAGTCCGGCTTCCGCTGCATCTGTCGCTTGAGTTTGACGCGCTCTATCGCGACATCGGATTTAGCGGCTACGTCAGCGGGTGTTGCTCAACTCTGCGACGCGAGAGCGCGACAACTCCTGGGAGTTTCCAATGATCGTGAAGTACCACTTGCCCGGCGTGGCGCGGCTGCATCCGTTCGCCGGCATCGGCTACGCGCCGCGCACGGTGTCTGGAAACGACGTTTCCGCCGGGAACAATTTGGACGTCGGGACAGGCGTCATGACATACTACTCCAACGTGCACTCGAAGGTCAGCTATCCCGTGACGCAGGGCCTGGTGGTTTCGGGAGGGGTGGAATTCGGCGCGCACCACGTGCTCATCTCGCCGGAGCTGCGCTACGTCCACTGGAACCAGCCGTTCCTCAACAGCGAGGGCGGCGACGGGAGCTATCAGTACCATTCGCCCCAAGACGAGTTGTTTGTGCTGGTGGGCATCGCGTGGCATTAGAGCCATGTCGAGCGGAAAACGGTCTGAAGACCGAAACTCTGGAATCGAAGGACTTCCGTGGACTGTGTAGGAATTCTTGGGTGGCTCCCGATCTGGCAATTTGAAAAACCAGTACACGCCATCAAAAGGAATCTTCAGCGTTTGTTCGGACTGATTGTGCCCGCGTCCCGATTGGGGCCGAGCTAACCCTCCCCTTGCCCGTCATCATCGCTGTCATCGGTTGTCACTCCGGCACAGTATCATCGAAGAGCTTTATAAGTTATTTAATCTGGCACCCTGTTGTGCCGGCCATCACCGCGACGCATGCCGGACGAATTCCGTCTCATTGCCCATCGCCACCTGATTTTGTCCGTCGCTCACCGCCCCTTCTTCGGTTGCCCTCAACAAGCATGGGACTCTGACCGGGCGCGCCGGGAAGTCAACAGCCGCCCGCTCCAGGACTCCGTGTAAGGCTGTGTGACTTCCCGTCTCATCCGCCCGGTCCTGTCGCTCCCATCTTGAGCGCAACCAAACGCAAAGGAACTGACGATGACGACAGAACAGAATAAATCGCCGCCAGCCCACACACCCGTTCCTTGGACGATGCAGCCCCTGGAGGCATCATCGTCGGCGAAGAGAAAGGGATAATGTTCGTTCTCTGAGAATGGAGGAATCAGGCCGCTATTCCTGGCGCCTGAAACGTAATCCGATTCGGTTCAGCGCTGGGCAGAAACTGGATTTCGTGGTCCGCTCCTTGCTGGCCGCATCCTCGGTTGATCCGAATACTATTTACTGTTTACGTAAGTTGAATTCCAAGAAAAAGACACGGCAACTTGTGACGATGCAGGGGCGGCTTACCCCGACCGGGATGTCGACCAACACGAATCTAGTAGGGGTCGCGCTTCCGGTGGAGTTCTCGAAGTATGGAGGCTCATCTTTCAAGATGACTACGGCGGAACTCGCGCCCGGAGAATACGCAGTCGGACATCCATACGGCCCAGCGGTCTTTTGCTTTGGAGTGCAGTAGCGAAAGGCTCGTCAACGCACTTTCAGCCACTGCCCGCGGAACCGCACAGAATAGCTCGCTCCGCAAGAGGAAGGGCAGTGGCAACCGGCGCGAAAGGATCGATGCCGCCCACCGGAAATAGATCCACGACAACACTTCAAACTTCGACGGCGAGAAGAACAAGATGCAAAGCGAGGGGAGACGCCCTTTAAGGCATTCGCAAGCGCCGGGTCACTTCGGGTCCGCATTGCGCATAGTGCCGGCCGTTCCAGCTGTAGATGGCTTCGGCCTGCGCTTTGATGGCGCAATGCGCAAGCATGGCGTCGTAGATACCGCCGCCGGCGATGCCCAATGCGGCCGAGGCTTCCAGTGCATCCGCGTATTCATCGCCGTCCAGCGCAACGATGGAAAGCCGTTCCCGTATGTTACCTATGAACAGCATGGCCTGCTCGCCGCTGACACGGCGCTTGCCTGGCATCCGGGTCAGCGTGGAGTAAACTTCGGCCAAGCTGTGTGCGCCACAGCAGCCCGTTACTTTCTCAAATTGGATGAAGAGCGCCAGACTTGACTGATGGTGGACATGATCCCCGTAAAACACCGGCACAAGGACCGACGTATCGAAAAACCCCTTCATTCGCCCTTGCCGAGGTTAGCCAAATCGCGGTCCGCGCGGATCTGCCGCAGCATCTCATCCGTCGCCGAAGAGGGCAGAGGCTGCCCGGTGTGAAATACCCAGACGCCGTGCTCCTTCGTAAGTGGTCCCGTCCCACGGACCGGGCGCAGGGTGATCTGTTCTCCCGCGCTCTCCATTTCCAGAGCGTCGCCGGCTCCCAGATGCAACTCTTCCCGCAGCGGTTTAGGGATAACGACGCGGCCGGCTTTATCGATCACGAGGCGGGTGTTCATTCTGGTGCAACACTGTGGGTTGACCCATCGGTCAATACCATTGTACATGACATGGCAAGCACAGTTCCCCGAAGCCAGTCATTCGCAACACCGCCCGCAATGTAGTTTTCTCCAATCCTCATGCCCTTATATCTCGAAACTCCGCGCCGATCTCAGCGTCTCTGCGTCGAACCCGAATCGTCCAACCACAATAATCCAAACCAACTCCACAAACTTGGCTTCGTTCCAATCGAAACCCGGCACTCACGCCCCAGGCGTCTCCGCTCCCAACTCATCTCCCACCTGCGTCCCCGTCTTCTCCGCCGCCCCCGCCGGCAATTCCAGAATGGAATGCGCGCTCAGGCACGCCGACATGCGCCACGGCTTCACCGCGTGCCTCACCTTTTTTACCTTGCGATCCTTGCTCAGGTACACCAGATCGATGGGGAATTTCATGAAGAACGTGTGTACCGATTCGCAGGGAACGATCCACAATCCCTCGCCCGGCGCCAGCCGTTCGTGCTTCAGCAGGCCAGTCCGCCGTTTGGCGCTGGTGTCGGCAAGGTCGATGGAATCGCCCAACACGGTGTTGCGCGTCAGATTGGTGATCCGCAGCCTCAAACATGCAGAATAGCGCACCTCCGGTTTTCCAGTCACAGGACTTTCGAAAATCTTTAACGGCGCAGAACCCTTGCCTGCGCCACAACTTAGCCGCCGCAACGCCTTCGGAACCAGCGTCTCGGGCGCATTCCACTCTGTAAACTGAAGTCGGCAGGAAAGTTCCGCCGCCAACCCGCGCCCATTCGGACGCGGGTTTCCCTTTTTTGGAGGTATCATGATTCGCCGTTCTCCGTTCGCCGTGGTGTTGCTGGCTTGCTATGCTCTCGCTGCGCCGGTACTCACAACCATTCAAGACGTGCTCTACAAAGCCGATGGAACACCCTTCAACGGTACGTTGACCATCAGTTGGAATAGTTTTCAAGCGGCCGACAATTCCGCCATTGTGATGCAGCAGATCACCGTCAAAGTGATCAACGGCAATCTGCGCGTGCAGTTAGTCCCCAGCGCCACTGGCACTCCCCCCATCGATTATTCGGTCACTTACAACAGCGACGGGCGCATCCAGTTTCAGGAGATGTGGTCGGTCCCTGCCAGCGCCACGCCGCTTCGGCTCCGCGATGTTCGCGTGGCCTCCACAGGCTCGGCTACCGGCGGCGGCGGCACTGGTGGCAGTAACGGCACCGGCACAGGCTCCCTCACCGGTCCCATTCCCGAATCGCAAGTCACGGCGCTGATTAGCGACCTGGCCGCGCGACCCATCAAAGGCCCGGCCTTCGCCGCGGGCCGCGCGGCGGTAGTCGATGGCTCCGGCCTCGTGGAATCGGCAACCGGCAACGCCACCGACTGCATGCATGTGGATGGCTCTTCCGGACCCTGCGGCGGCGGCGCGCCCACATTTGTGGATGGCGATCTGCCCACGGGAATCGTCGATGGCTCCAACGCGACTTTTGCCCTTACCGCCGTGCCGGCGCCTTCCACCAGTCTTTCGTTTTACCGGAATGGCATGCTGCAGAAGCCGTCGGTCGATTTCACCGCCACCGGCAACAGCGTCCAGTTCCTCACCGGCGCCACGCCTCAGCCAGGCGACACGCTGCTCGCCAGCTATCGCACGGGTGCCGGCGCCGGCGCCATTACCGGTTCGTTTTCCAGTTTCTCCACCACGCAAGTGCTGTGCAGCGGCATGGGCGCTACCGGCAGCGCCAGTTCGCTGACCAGCCTGGGAACCTGCTCGATTCCCGCCGGGCTACTGTCGCCAGGCGACCGCCTGGAGATCCGCTTCGACTACGCGCACAGTGGGACGGCCGGTGGATTTTCCATCGAAGTTCATTGGGGTTCCACCACCATCGTGCATCGCGATGCGCTGCTTACGGAAACCCTGCTCGCCGGCCGCGCCGATGCCGGCATTCTCGCTGCCAGCGCTCAGTTGAGCTCGGAGACGTGGGGCGGTTCCACATTGGCGTTCAGCGTGACCGCGGTGGCCGCCGCCGACGCCTTTGCCAACGGAATCACCGTCGATTTTCGCGGGCTGACGGCCAATGGCGGCGACACCCTGACGCTGACCAACTTCACCGTGGTGCGGGTCCCCTAGCCTTGACTTCCATTTTGGCGGTACAATTCTGCCAGGGGACTCGTACGATGCGAACTCTTGCCGGCTTCTCCATGGCGCTGCTGTTTTCCGGCGCCCTGTTTGGGCAGTATCATTTTGGCGCACCGATTTTCACTGCCGGCAACGCCGTTTTCCCGGCCGGCACCGCGGCCACCAACCCAGGCATCCAGCGCTTCAGTTCGAATGCGGGTCACCCAGGCGCTGCCCGCCGCGCGCCCGTTACTACCGGCACTGGCGCCGTCGCCGTTCCGTACGCTTATCCCGTCTACGTTGGCAGCGGCTATACCGACGGATCTTACGCGGGAGCCGGATCGTACTCAACGGCCCCCGTAACCGCCACGTCCAGCCTCGTCGTGGTCTATCCGCCGCAACCCGCGCCGGTGATCATTAACCAGTTCGGCCCTGGCGCCATGCCGCCGTCGGGCGGTGATCGGGAACCGGTCAGTCCTTATCAACCTTCGACGGATCGGGGAGACGATCAAGACTCCGCCGACCATTACCTGATCGCCCTCAAAGACCATACGATTTACTCGGTGGTGGCCTATTGGGTGGATGGCGACACACTACACTATTTCACCGCCGGCAACGTGCACAACCAGGCGTCGCTCTCGCTGGTGGATCGCGATCTCACCGCGCGCCTGAACAAAGAATCCGGCCAGGAAGTCAATCTCCCCGCCGCGAAATAGTCCTACCCAAACCTGTAACCAGCCGTGGCGCCACACACAATCGTGTGAACGCGTCTTCGCTCGTATGAACGCCGACAGTCACTCCCACTCAATCGTCCCAGGCGGCTTATGCGTAAGATCGTAAAAAACGCCCGCCACCTCAGGCATCGTCATCAGTTCCGAACAGATCCGTCCTAAGAGCCCCGCATCCATCCCGACCGATTGCGCCGTCATGCCATCCACCGAATGCACAGGCCGAAGCACTACCGATTCCGGCGCCTCCACCGTCCCCAGCGGAATCAAAATCACCGGGAACTGCCACACTTTATGCTCATAGCCTGTCTCATGCGAAATGCGGCGGACAATAGCGTCGGCGCGGCGCAGCGTGGCGATGCGGTCCGGCGTCAACCCGCACGCGCGCACCTGCATTTGCCCCAATGGCCCACGCGTTTCGACCACGGCTACTACCCGATTCATCCCCACAATCCGGTTGGTGAGCGCCGTGGCGCGCTCGTGGTCCAACGCGTCCTCGTGGTCAAAGGCCTCAATCGCCAGCACCGGCGCATAGCTGCGCGAATCGCCCAGCACGCCGACCGACTTCAAGGGAAGCACGAACCCATCTTCAGTCGCGCGCACCGGCGCATCCACTTCCGAGCAAAGACAGCGAATCGCCAGCCCCGGTCCGGGAAACGGATGCCGGTCCAGCAGCTCCGCGGGCAATTCCAGCTCGCGGCCCACCTCGCGCACCTCGTCTTTGTAGAACGATTTCAGCGGCTCCACAATGCGCCCGCACTCGATCAGTTTCTGAATCCCAGCCACGCGGTTGTGATGCGTCTTGATCACATCCGCATGTTTGGTCCCGCCCGATTCGATAGTATCGGGATAGATCGTGCCCTGCCCCAGAATCCAGTTCTCGTCCAGCAGATGCCGCGACGCAATGATCCGCTCCTGCACGCGCACAAACTCTTCGCCGATGATATGCCGCTTCGTTTCCGGATCGGTGACGCCCGCCAGCGCGCCCAGAAACTGTTCCGCGGCATGTTCCACCGTCACGCACGGCATATTACCCACGAATTCCGTCTCGCCTTCGCGCATCAAGCCGGTATCCACGTAGACGCCGCGCACGCGCCCGGCGCCCAGCGCGCGTGTACACAGCGCGAATGCGACGGTGGAATCCACGCCGCCGCTCACGAAGAAAAAGACGTTACGATCGCCCACGCAGTCGCGAATCTCCTGTTCCAGCGCGGGGGCGCGCCGCCGCGGGTCCCAATCCTTCTCGCACCCGCACACGCGGAAGACGAAATTCGAAAGGTACTCCTGCCCGCGCGCGGTGTGGACCACCTCAGGATGGAACTGGACGCCGTAAAATTTCCTCGCGGGCGCGGCGATGGCCGCCACGGCGCACGTTGCCGTGCTGCCCGTCACCGCGAAACCGTCGGGCAATGCCGCCACGGCGTCGCGATGATTCATCCACACCTGTTGACTGCCGGCGAGCCCGGCGAACATCGGGTCGGCAGTCCGATTCATCTCCAAGGTGGCCAGCCCGTACTCGCCCTTGTCGCCCTTGCGCACCGTGCCGCCCAAGTTGTACGCCATAATTTGCTGACCGTAGCAGATGCCCAGCACCGGGCTGCCCAGCGTGAAGATAGCCGGGTCGACCGTGGGGCTCGCCGGGTCGTAAACGCTGCTCGGGCCGCCCGAGATGATTATGCCCTTCGCGCCGGCCAGACCGGCGGCCGGCGTCTCGCTGGCGCACACCTCGGCGTACACGCCAAGCTCGCGGACCTTGCGGGCGATCAGATGGCAGTACTGTCCGCCGGCGTCCAAAACCACAATTTGCGCTGCTTGGCTCAAAGTAGGCTTCAAACCTCGATGGTAGCAAGCGTTCGCTTATGGCCAAGCTTACTTCTTCGCGTATGCCTTTTCGAACTTATTGCGGCTGTTGAATACCTTGAACGAGCCATCTTTTTCGGCCGTGAGCTTGATCCATTTGCCCTCGCAGACTTCCTCCACGTTGGCGATAAACGAATCGTTCGAGTTGTTGTCCTTGCCCGCCGCGATGGCGTAATGAATCTGCCACAGGTCCACCAAGCCGGGGCTGCCATGCAGCGTCTGAAACACCAGCGGGCTTCCGCCCTTGCGCGCGCCGTTATTCATGATGGCCACGCGCGGCTGCAGCGCGCGCACGAACGGCATGGAGCTCGATTGATCCAGACCGTGGTGCGAAACCAGGTACACATCCACCGCGCCGATCTTGTTCACCGGGCATGCGAGCTGGTAGTCCTTGTCCATCGTCAGGTCGCCCATGTCGATCATGCGGAAGCTGCCGAACGAAATCAACATGCCGACGGAGTGCGAATTTTCCGTGGCGTCCGCGGCCGGCTGCGCGAAGCCATCGCACGCGGGGTTGGGCTGTCCGGCGCCCGGCAGCGGCGCGGCGATCAGGTCGCCGTTCGACGAGAGCACTTTTACGTCGAGACCCTTGATAGGAATGGCATCGCCGGGCTTCACCAAAATATGTTTGCCCTTGTCGCGGAAGGCGCTGTACTCGTTGAAGAGGACGATCGCGGCTTTATCGGTCTCCGAGTTCGCCCCGTGATCCACAAAATTCACGATCGGCATCTTGCCGGCAAGCTGCTGCACGCCGCCCACGTGATCGGCGTGGAAGTGCGTGATCACCAGGTAATCGATCTTCTTCACGCCCCCCAATTTCGCCGCGGCCGCGATGCGGTCGGCGTCGCGGCGATTGAAGCCCGCCCAGCCGGCATCCACCAGCATCGATTCGCCGCTGGGCGAGACGAAGAGCGTAGCTTGCCCGCCTTCCACGTCGATGGAGAAAATCTCCAAACTCCTGGCCGCCGGCAGCGCAGCCGCGCACGCGAGCAGCAACATGGCTGGAAACAGCGATTTCATGGCGAAATGGTAGCACGCGTCGAGCCTGGTTAAGCTAGCTTGGCTAAGCTCGGTACGTCGACGCCGACTATGCCACAATTCATCCGTGAAGCTCGCGATCATTGGATATGGCAATGTGGGCCGCGCGCTGGCGCAACTGCTCCAGCGGAAGCGCGCGGATTTTCCATTCACCATCACCGGCATCCACACGTTGCGGCACGGTACGGCCGTGGATCCGGCCGGTCTGCCCGATGCCCCTGAGTTCGGCCCGCGCATGGCGTCGGTAGAGGAATTCCTCGATGCCGCGCGCGCCGATACCGCCGTGGAGCTGACCACCCTGAATCCATCCAGCGGCGAACCGGCGATCTCGCATATTCGCGCCGCCTTCGCCCGCGGCATGCACGTGGTCACTGCCAACAAGGGACCCATCGCGCATGCCTTCGCCGATCTGCGCGACGAAGCCGCGCGGGCCTCGCTCGGCTTCCGCTTCGAATCGGCAGTGATGGATGGCGCGCCCGTCTTCAATTTGTGGCATTCCAGCCTGCCCGGCGTCCAAGTGCTCGGCTTCACCGGAGTCTTGAATTCCACGTCCAAGGTGGTGATTGAAACCATGGAGCGCGGCGGCAGCTTCGACGAAGGCCTCGCGGCCGCCCGCCAAATGGGCATTACCGAAGGCGATGGCGCCTACGACATTGAAGGCTGGGATTCCGCCGCCAAAGCCGCTGCCCTGGCCAACGTGTTGATGGATGCGCGCACCACTCCACAACAGGTTTCGACGCGCGGCATTGCGCGCCTTACCCCGATGCGCGTACAAGAGATGGCGCGCCAGGGCAAGACCGTGCGCCTGATCAGCCGCGGACGGCGCGACAAGAGCGGCGTTGCATTGCGCGCCCGCGCCGAAGTGCTCGACCGGAACGACATACTGGCCGCCACGCCGGGCACTACGAACATGATCCTATTCCACACCGACTTAATGGGAACCTTCGGCACAGTATCCATCGAGCCGAAAGTAGAACAGACGGCCTACGGCGTATTCAGCGACCTGGTGAATCTGATGTGGGGCAGCCAATCCTGGCTGCCGCCGGCTTTCAGCCGGCGCTTTTCGTCTGCGGAAGCGCCGCCGGCCGCCAGCGGCCGCCCGAAATAGTTTGCACCGTGCCGTGGCGCACGCACTCATGCGTGCAGCGTTCACACTCGTGTGAACGCGACATGTTTCACGCTTACCGCTTCCGCACCTCCAACTGGACCGGCCGCGCGACCGAACTAACCTCCGGGTCATAATACTCATAAACCCGCGACGCAAACGTCTGCACCCGAATAGGATACTTAGCCCGCAAACGAAAATGCAGTGTCACTTCACCGCCGGCAGCAATGGAATCGAAGTAAAGTATAGCTTGCGTGGCGGTCAGGCTGAATTTTTCCAGACGCCCGCTCTTCTGACTGGCGCTCTTCTCCACGAACTCCTGCAAATCCTCGCTGAGCAGATCGAACCCTGGAGGAATTCCTAAGTCGACCATTACCATGTTCGCCGACTTAGTCAAGTTATTACGGATGGCCGCCGTGGCAGTGGCAATATCGTCCTGCGAGAGATGCATCCGGTCATAAGCTACATCGATCGAAAGGGCCTCGCTGGCAGGTTTCTGAGTCCAGGGGAGAAAGTAACGCCCAGCCACCTGATAAGCGAGACCGCCTTTTCCATCGAACCGGATATCCACCTTGTTTGCGCCGCTGGAATCGACGTTCTTGAATACGAACTGGTGGAGCAGGTCGTTGTTGTCCGGAGTGAGAGTCAGTGTCTCGACCGGCTTGCCGTTCAGCGAGATCTCGACTGACCCGCGAGCGTCCGCCCCACCCTTCTCACTGGCCAGCAGCAGTGCCCGAAGCGCGAGGATGGTCGCCTGCGTCGATCCCCATGCGCCGGAAGCGTCCTTTTTGGAGGTGATATACGCGATGGCTTTGCGCGCTGTGGCCGAGTCTTCGCCCCACTTGAGCAAGGCTTGGACAGCCAGTCCGGTGGTTTCAATACTGGCGCTGGCGCCGGTGGCATAGACACTGGTCTCTTCCGCGTTCCACCATACCTGCTCGTCTTTCTCGGTGCGGGCGTCGAGCAGCAGCCGCGCCGCCTGATTGATGAACTCCCGGTCTTTGCCGTCGGCGGCAAAGTTAGCCAGAACGGCAAGAGTGTATGAATCCATCTTCTCACTCATGTTCTGTTGGACGAACTGCTTAGCCTTCTCGACTGCCTGTCCGTCGTAACCCGTATTTTGCAGTGACCAGGCGATGTAAGCGGTAATGCGCAGCACGTTGGAGTTGTAGCGATTGGTAGCGCCTTCGTTGATAAAGCTGGCGTCCGGCTTCCAGCTTCCGTCGGGCTGCTGTTGCGAGGCAAGCCACTGCTGCGTGCGCTGAATGAGTCGCGGGTCCACATCGTAAACCTTGGACATATCGGAGAATTCCATCAGGCCGTAGGATGTAAGAATCTTGTTGGCGGGCGCCTGGCCGAACCAGGAAAACCCTCCGCCAGGCACTTCAAACGTCAATAGCCGCTGATAGCCGTTGGCGATGTATCCCTCGGCCTTGGCGTGTACGTCGGAAGTCAGCTTATTGGTGCGCTTCATGTAGTCGAGCGCCAGCACGTTGGGGTAAGTGCTGGAGGAAGTCTGCTCAAAGCAGCCGCCCGGCATGCGCAGAATGCTATCCATGCCTTCGATCACTTGACTCAGCGGGCCGGGATACAGCCTGACTAAGACCGTGCCGGCGCCGGGGATAGCAGCGGCGGGGAAGCTCAACTCGTGATGCACGGCCGGGTCGCGGCCGTTAGACAAACCCGGGGCGCGGCCGTTTAACACAGCCGCTTCCAGGCGGCCATTGAATACAGTGGTCTGCTCGCGGCCGTTGGGCACTACCTCGATCTCACGGACCACGATGTCGGCGCGATTGGCGCCGGACCCCGAGGGCGCCCCCAGGCGCGCGGAGAGTGTCAGCTTGAATTTGCCGATGCGCTGCGCTTCCAGCGTGAACTGCGACGCACCGACGCGGCCGCCTTCGACAGCAATGGTCTTTTCGGGGACGTCATCGATCAGGGAATACCAATCGCCGGACTGTAGTTGCAGGCTGACGTTGCCAGCCGCGCCGGAGTAGTTATACGCCGCAACGGGAATGGAGACGCGGTCGCCTTGAGTGACTGTGACGGGCATATCGAGATCGACGAAGAAATCCTGGAACACTTTGATGCTGGACGTTCCGCTGCCCAGTGCGCCGCGCGTTGTGGACGCCAGCATCGCCATGCGCCAGGTGGTGATGGAGTCGGCCAGAGGGATGGAGATGCTCGCGCGGCCGTCGTGATCGGTGATGATTTCCGGATTGATGTAGAGCGCTTCGGGGAAGTAGGAGCGCACGTGCGGCGCGGCAGCGCCGGGGGCGCCTCCGAGAATACCGCCTATCATGCCGCCGGCGACTCCACCACCACGGCCGGAGCCAAATCCACCACCAGTACCCACGGCGACGCTCGCGGCCGTAACGAACACCATGTGTGGCATAGCCGCATCGAAGCCTACGGGTTGGGGCGTCTCCTTGGGAAGTATTCTCCCCACCTTGAACTCGCGGGCTGGCAGCATCGACAGACTCGCGGAAAGCACGGCCCGATTACGCACCTTGAGAGTGAGCTCGCGCGACTCCTCTCGGAATCCAGGGGAAGACACTTCAACTTCGTAGTCGCCTGCCGCCAGACCCGCCAGATCAAACTCGCCAGAGGCGTCCGGTCTAGCCGTGCGCGTCTTTCCTGTGGAGACGCTACGCACCTTCACGCTGGCGTCCACAATCGCGGCTCCCGTCTGGTCCTTGACTGACCCTGCGATCTCCGCGAAACCGTTGAATGGGCCGCGATCATGTTCGATCTTGATGCCGATGACGCCGCCCTCTAGGGCCGTGCCCGATGGACCTGCAATCTTTCTGATGCTGACTTCCAGATAGCCGACCATGTCATCCGCAGTATCGAAGCGCTTATCCGGGCCCGCGCTGCGCACCAGGTACATCTGCTGTGGATTCCAGGACGCGTGCTCGACATGCAGGTTAGTGTCCCAGGCATCGTGAACTGCCGGCGCGGCGACTTGCGTCAGGTCGATTCCGTCGCCAGTGTCCGGATACGCGTGCGTGAGCTTTGCGGCGAGTTGGGCGACTTGCTCCTCGAAACGCGCGTGGTAGCGCTGAGAATACGCAGCATACTTCGTCCGTGGCACGGTCCTTCCGACTTCCGTCTCAAACTTGTTAGTGCTCACGATCTCCGTCGCCGAGAACAAGGCGCGGGCTGCGAGGTTCTGTTGCTCCGCATTCGATTTCACCGCGGGCTCCACGACGCCATTCATGCCGATCGAGTGAATCTCATACCGCGGCTTCATGACTTCCTGCTCCAGATAGAAGAAAACCTTAGCGAAGCCGGGCTGCTTTTCAGCCAACGCAAACACCGCCTCATCCACCACCTGCAAGCCCAACGCCGCCTGCACGCCTTCGCCGCGCGAGTTAGTCACGCGGAAACTGACACGCGCATCGTCGCCGGGCTTGTAGACCGGAGCGTCTACCGCAGTCTCGATCTTCAGCTCATCCGCAGGCTGCACGAAGACCAGGCGGTGATCGCCCACCGGGCGCGCGTCGCGGCCAAACAGGTAGGCGTTGCAGTCGAGAGTGCCGGCCATCTGCGGCGTGGCCGTGAGAGAGATCTCCGCTTGGCCGTTCACGATATCCAGGCCGCGGGTCAGGACGGTTTGCCCGTCCTTGACGATATCCACGTAGGCGGCGCCGCGCTCTTTGGTGGAGAAGACTCGCAACTGAATGCGATCTCCGGCGCGATACACGGCGCGCTCCGTGCGCAGAAGAATCTGGTCCGCGCCGGTCCGGGATTGCAGCGGCACGGTACTTAGTGCGTGGTTCCCTTCTTTGTCGGTTGCGTCTATATGCAATACATCCCGCAATACATCGGCTCCATCATCGGCATTGAAGCGAATCACGGCGACTCCGCCCTCATCGGTTGTGACTGTCTGGTCGGTCTTTCCCGCCACATGTACCGCGACATCGGCCCTGGCAGGCGTCCCGTCGGGATAAGAGGTAAGAATGAAGACCTGGTTTTCGAGATTGGGAATCAGCGTACCTCCTTCCGGCACGGCAGTGACAATCAGAGCCGATTCGCAGACGGTGATTGGCTCGCCGTGGGCCTCGGAATGGCCGGCCGAATCCTTCACCGTGGCCTCGATCAGCACGCGGGCCACCCCCTGACTCAGCGGGCGCCCCGCGAAGTAAGTGGGCAGCGGCAAGTCGAAGCGATAGGCCCCATCCGCATCCGTCTTGCCATGAACGGACCCTGCGTCGAACTGTGCGACGTCCATGCCGGACGCTTTGATTGCGATCTCCGCTGCGTCTACCGGCTTGCCAAAAAAGTAGTTGGCGCGGACGGTGCCGGTCACGTGGTCGCCCGGCCGGTAACCGCGCTTCGCCTTGCTATCCTTCTCGCCGAA
The DNA here is from genome assembly GCA_003135055.1 of Bryobacterales bacterium. Classification (GTDB taxonomy): domain Bacteria; phylum Acidobacteriota; class Terriglobia; order Bryobacterales; family Bryobacteraceae; genus PALSA-243. The sequence goes on from PLDF01000457.1 coordinate 52,175, forward strand.
TTCCACTGCCACCTTGAACTTGGGCAGCACATACCGTTCCACGTTCAGGGCGATCTCCGCCTTGCTCGCGTGGCCGGCTTCGGCGGTATCCATCAGCGCGCGGAGATGGTATGTACCGAGATTGACCTCATCGGCCAAGGCGAACTCCGCCGAAGCGATTCCGAACTGGTCGGTCTGCGTCGCCTTCTTGAAGACCTTGTTGCCGCGGGAGTCGTCCACTTCAAAGGTGAGCTTGCGGCCGGCGGTGGCTTCATGATTGGCCCGTTCCAATGCCAAGGAGCGCACGTGGATGGTCTGGCCCGGCTGGTAAATCGGCTTTTCAGTAGTGAGAAGAATGGAGGCTTTGTCTTCGAGGCGCACCGGTTGGGTGAATTCGGCGGACCCGATGGGAGTATCCACCACGTAATGCAATTGGAAAGCGCCCACGCCGCCAGCGGGAAACCGGAATTGCGCCTCGGTGGTTCCCCGGCGATTCAAGCGTCCATCGAATAGAGCCACCGGCTTCTGGCCTGGACTTACTAAGTCGATTCGCAGTGAGCTGGAGCCGGTAATCGGGTCATTTGTCGAATCCGTGACGACAACTCGCACTGCCGCCGGTCCGCCGCTCAGGTAGGATTGTTGACCCAGAATGTGGATCACCGGGGTGCGCAGGATCTGCGAGATAGACTCCGTACCCTGGAGCGCCGCGGTCTTTTGGCCGCTGTATGCAAAGCGATAGCGCAGGCGATGCCACGCAAGATCCTCGACGGCTATCGCTTTCGTAAGTTTGAGATCTTCCTGCCACCAGCCTTTACCGTCGCTAACGGTGACGCTTTGTTCCACACGTCCCAGGACCCCATCTTCGGGGTCCAGGACTTCCACCGTAAGCGCGCCCGCGCCCGCGTGAGGCGCGTGGTAAGGAATGGTGGTGCGCAAGACGCCGAGCGAGTAAGTGGCGACGGTAGAATCGCCGGTTGGAGATTGCGTTGTCTGGAAGGATTCTACTAACCCCGCGGAGGCGACGATCAGTAAAGCTGTGGGGAAGAGGAATTGGAATCTCGACGGCTTAATGGATCCGTTGTGGATCTGCATACTGCGTCTCCGTGAATCTCTTGCTACAGTGGCGCTTAAAGCGCCACTTACTGTGGCCCGGGAACTGCGTCAAAAGAGCAACTTACGCAGGCTGATGCATGCGCTGCCTACAGCCCAATGCATTTCTATGTCCTGTCTGGTTGCTCAGGCGATGGTTAGCGCTATTTGGTTACTTAAGTTCGTGCCCTCAAAAGCTGTCAATCGGTTGGCAGGCGAAAGCGCCTGCCCCACAAGAATGCAAACTATGCGCGCCAACGTGGGACAGACGCTTTCGTCTGTCAACGCGGCGATCTCAGCAATTCCTTCACAGCTTCTGACCGTGAGGGAGCGATTGCCGCTGCTAGAGAGTTGGACTACCGGGGCGAGCTATTAGTTCCCGCTGCGCTTTAACTGTCCGCACGCCGCGTAGATATCGAGGCCGCGAGGCTTGCGCACAAAGCAGGGGAACGATCGGCGTATAATTTGCTGAAAACTATCCACGCGCGCCGGGTCCGGGGTTTCGAACGGAATCTCCGGACCGGGATTGAGAGCGATCAGGTTCACTTTGCAGTTCAAGTTAGCTAGCAGCTTCACCACGCGGCGCGCGTCGGCGTCGGTATCGTTGACGCCCTTGAGCAGCACGTACTCAAACGTCAGCTTTTCCCACGGGCGCAGCGGATAAGCTTTGCAGGCGTCGATCAAATCCTTCAAATGATACTTGCGCGTGATGGGCATCAATTGCTCGCGCGTCTCTTCGGTGGATGCGTTGAGTGAAATTGCCAGCTTGGGGCGGACCGGCTCGCGGCCCAACTCCGCGATGCGGGGAATGATGCCCGAAGTGGAGACCGTGATGCGCCGCGGCGAGAGCGCGAAACCATGCGGGTCAAGCAGGATGCGCGTGGCCTTGACCACGTTCGCCAGATTCAGCAGCGGCTCGCCCTGGCCCATCATCACGATGTTGAGCCGCCCGCCATCGTGCCGCAGGCGGTTCTCGCGTGCTATCAGCAACACTTGCCCTACGATTTCGCCGGCGGTGAGGCTGCGCTCAAGACCGAGCAGCGCCGTCATGCAGAACTTGCAATCCACCGGACACCCCACCTGGCTTGAAATGCAGATGGTGTCGCGCTCGCCTTCGGGCATGAGCACGGTTTCCACCGTGAGGCCGTCGTCAAGCTTCAAGAGGTAGCGGCGGGTTCCGTCGGCCGATTGGTAAAGCCGCGAAACGGCCGGCAAACCCACTTCATGGCGCAACGCAAGATCCTGGCGCAGTCCGGCCGGCAGCGTGGAAATTTGTATTAAATCCGACGCCTGGCCACGGTAGACGCCTTCGTAGAGTTGCCGAGCCCGGTATGCTGGCTGGTCTGAGCCAAGGGCCTCGCGCAGATCCGCCAGGTCCATGCCGACGATGGGTTGAGGCATTAATTTTAGTGTACCTGTATTGGCGCGGCCCGCCGCGAGGTGCTACAAATGAATGAGACACTCTTCGCCTTTTTTCGAAATGACATCACCTATCAGTCCCGCGAGGGACATCGAGATGACAACGCTGGCCAATGGGCTGCGCGTGATCACCGAGGCAATGCCTCACGTCCGGTCGGTCTCCGTGGGCATCTGGATCGGCAGCGGGTCGCGCCGGGAATCCGCGGAACAGAACGGCCTGTCGCACTTCATCGAGCACATGCTATTCAAGGGTACCGGCAAGCGTTCGGCCGAGGATATTGCGCGGTCGGTGGATTCCATCGGCGGCAATCTGGATGCGTTCACCGCCAAAGAGCTGGTGTGCTACAACACCAAAGTGCTGGACGAGCATCTATCGCTGGCGTTCGACGTCCTGGCGGATTTGGTGCTCCATCCGATGTTCCGCGAGGAGGATATCGAGAAGGAAAAGGGCGTCATCCTCGAAGAGCTCAAGATGGAAGCGGACAGCCCGGATTATCTGGTCCACGAGATTTTCTCGTCGAATTTCTGGAAGGACCACCCGCTGGGCAAGCCTATTTTGGGGACGCGCGAGACCGTGAAGAAGTACGACCGCGCGATGGTGCAGAGCTTTTACTCCTCCATTTACGCGCCGGTGAACATGCTGATCACGGCGGCCGGTAATCTTGCGCACGACCGCATGGTGGCCCTGGTGCGCCAGCATTTCGAAGAGGTAGCGCCGGGCGAGCCGCTAGGCGCCGACCCGGTCCCTGGCACGCATGCGCGCATCGCGCTGCGAAATAAGAAGGCGCTGGAACAGGTGCACATGTGCCTGGGCGTGCCGTCCTATCCGCTGCCGCACGAAGAGCGGTTCGCCTGCTACGTGATGAATACGCTGCTCGGCGGCGGAATGAGCTCGCGCTTATTCCAGAACATTCGCGAGCGGCAGGGGCTGGCATACGCCGTGTTCTCGGAGTTGAACCCGTACCGCGATACGGGGTGCCTTTCCATCTATGCGGGCACGTCGATTGAATCGGCGCCCAAGGTGGTGCAGTCGATTCTGAAAGAGTTCCGCCAGCTCAAGGAGCAGGCCGTCAACGACGAAGAATTGCGGCGCGCCAAGGACCATCTGAAAGGCTCGCTGATGCTCAGCCTGGAATCGACGGGCAGCCGCATGTCGAACCTGGCGCGGCAAGAGATGTACTTCAGCCGCTTCTTCACCCTGGACGAGTTAGTGGAAAGCATCGAACTGGTAACAGCCGCCGATGTGCAGCGGATCGCGCAGACGTTTTTCGATCCGAAGCAGATTGCGCTCACGGTCCTGGGAAATCTTGAAAACTTCAAGATCGGACGCGAAGATCTGGCCTGTTGAGCCGTTATAACCGTTATAATCGGCTGCTATCGTAGATCGCTCACGGCCGCTGCTGCAACTGACGCTGGATATCGGCGACTTTAGTGTAGAGATCGTCGATGGCGCGTTGCTGCGCGGCTTGCGTGGCGGCGAAGTGGCTGTCGAAGCGTTCCCCTTCGGTGAGGGACTTGCTCATCCCCGCGGTCTGGAGCATGATGGCATGGAGGTGGGTCTCGAGGCGTTCGGTGCGGCGGTCGACGGTATCGAAGCGCTTGTCCACCTGTTCGAAGCGACGCTGCATTTCCTCGCGCAGATCCGACAGGTTGCCGATGAGGGCCGCGGCGAAGCCCTCCAATGCGGCTTTCAGTTCGGCCTTCAGTTCGGCTTTGGTAACTGGCTGCTGATCAGGCGTCATGGAATGGCGGCTCCTTTTCGATAATACCTCGCTTGCCTTCCTCGCGAACGGCAGAATGTTGGCGCTCCGCTCTGGGCGCAGCCTGCATGGCAAGTTATAATTTCCTCATGCAGGCAACATACGACGATGCAAATCTGATCTTGAAACTCTACGAATTACGCCGCGAAGAGACGCTTCGCAAGGCGCGTGCCTGGTTCGGGGCCAATTTCAACGCGGCCAGCGCCGAAGAGGTTATGCAGAAATATCCTCCGGGCAGCCCGGAAAACACCAACATCCGAATGGTAGTCAGTTATTGGGACATGGTGGCTTCGTTTGTCACCGCGGGCGTTCTCAACCAGGAGTTGTTCTTCCAATCGGGCGGCGAATTGCTCTTTGTCTGGGAGAAGCTGCGGGGAATCGTTGACACATTCCGGCAGATGACGAAGAACCCGCAGCAATGGGCCAATCTGGAAACGGTGGGCAACGCATATATCAAATTCGTTGAATCGCGCGGACCGGAGGCCTTTGCCGCCTTCCAGGCGATGATGAAGGCGGTCCCAGCATCCGAATCCGCGGCCGCCGCCAAACCGTAATCCGGCTTCATGTCTTCGGATCCCTCTCACGAATCGCACTCCGCCCGCCGGTACGTTCGCGTCCGGCGGGTGGATGAATGCTCGACTCTCGACGAGCTTTTCACCCATTGCCTGCCGGCGTTCGGCGGCGCATACCTACGGCGCATTTACCAGATTCTGGATCGCGCCATCGGCATGGGCTGCCCGCTGACACTCGCCATTTCGGGACCGGTTACGGTTTCCGGCCAGCACCAGACGTGGCTGCTGCCGCTGCTTGAGACGGGCTGGGTGGCCTATCTGAGCACCACCGACGCGGTTTGCTATCACGATGGGCACCGGAGCCTGGACGCCTACAAATCGGGGCCGATTCACGAGGTACCGATTTTTGGCGACGACGGCGCTCTGCGCGACGAAGGCACCATTCGCGTCACCGACATGGCTTTCGACGAAGGCGTACTGCTGGATCAGGACCGGTTCCTCACCGCCGTGCTGGCGCGTCCCGAATTTCAGCGCAAGATGACCGGGACCGAGCTGCGCTATCTGCTGGGCAAATACTACGACGCGCAGGAAACGCACAATGGCGTGCAGCAGGGGTTGCTTTCCACCTGCCGGCGCTATGCGATTCCGGTCTTCGTGGGCGCGCCGGGCGATGGCAGCGTGTTTTTGAATTCCATGAAGTTGTGGGCCATGCGTCATGCCGGAATCATTCCGGAGTACGGCTTCGAGCTGGACCTGCACGCCGAAGTCTACGAGGCCTGCGCGTATCATCGCTGGGGATTGTTCGATAACCCCGTGCAGGCGCTGGGCACGTTGATTCTGGGCGGCGGTGTTCCCAAGAATTACAACCTGCAGCCGGAGCCGGCGTTGGGGCAAGTGCTGGGATTGCCGAACGTGCGCGGCTACCTCTTCGACGTGCAGATAGTGACGGCGCCGGTGACCGATGGATCGCTCTCTTCGTGCCCGCCGGCCGAAGCGGTGACTTGGGGCAAGGTGGATAAAGATACTTACTTGCAGACTACTGAGAGTATGCAGTCCGATTACTCCATCGTGATGCCCTTTCTGATCAAGGCACTGCTGGAAAACCGCGCGCGATATGAGGCGATGGTGAATGCGGAAGGCGAAGAAGCGGTATTCGCCAGAGAGCCGAAGGCGCGCGGATATTTGCGGGACCGCGCGGGTTATAGGCTATATGATATGCGCGGGGAGTTATGCGAGCGGCTGACTGCGGACGTGCGGAATAATCGAGAGTGGCTGCTGGAGAGTCTGGCGTATCCGCTGGCGGGTGAGTAGGGCAAGGCGCCAACCGGAAGATCAAGACCTTGTGGATGCGCCTCTGTTATTCCGCCAGGGTCAAGCGCTATTTCGCTGCCATGCTATATTTGCCTCGTGAGGCTGGCAGCCTGTCTTCTGACTCTCGGCATTTGCTTCCCAGCCGGCGCTCAAGACGAGCCGGCTGTCAAATTCGGCACTACGGTCGTAATTAATTCCGGCTTCCGCGGCCTTGTGTATCACATCCGCCGCGGCTCCCAGCGGCTGCCCGATTTCCGTAAGCTGAAGCCGGCCGGCGCCATCTACGCTCCGGCGCTGAACGTTCCGCCGCAGAGTTTTCGCGCCGGATTCCCCGGCGTCACCAAACGGTTCGAATGGTTTGCGATCGACTACACCGCGCGATTCTGGATCGAAAAGCCGGGTGCGTACCGTTTCGCGCTGGTCTCCGACGATGGCTCGCGGCTTTACATCGACGACCGCGAAATCATCGACAACGACGGCATCCATTCCGCCCAACGCCGGGCCGGCAGCGTGGAGCTAAGCGGCGGAATCCACCAAATCCGCGTGTCCTATTTCCAAGGACCGCGCGACGAGGTCGCTCTGATCCTGCAAGTCGCCGGCCCCGGGGATCGCTTCCGGGTTTTTAGCACGGACGAGTTCAAGCCTCCCGCGAACCCCGACGCTTGGACGTTTCCGCCGCAGGTCAAGAAGTGAAAAAGCTCGCCACTTCCGCTTCATCAGCGCGCGTTACTATAGACCCATGGAACTCACCGGCAAGAAAATCGCGATTCTGGTCGACAACATGTACCAGGAAATGGAAGTCTGGTATCCGCTGTACCGTTTTCAGGAAGCCGGAGCCACCGTGGTGACTGTCGGCGCCAAAGCCGGCGAGACTTATACCAGCAAGCTCGGATATCCGGTGAAGTCCTATCTGTCCTACGCCGACGCCAAGGCCGCCGCCTTTGACGGAGTGATCGTGCCCGGCGGATACGCGCCCGATCACATCCGCCGTCATCCCGCGGCCAACACGTTCGTGAAGGAGATGGACGCGCAGGGGAAGATAGTCGCCGCCATTTGCCACGGTCCGTGGGTCCTGTGTTCCGCCGGTGGCATGCTCAAAGGCCGCAAGGCAACCAGCTTCTTCGCCATCAAAGACGACGTGGTGAACGCCGGCGCGCACTGGGTGGACGCCGAGGTGGTGGTGGACAAGAACCTGGTCACCAGCCGCAAGCCGGAAGATCTGCCGGCGTTCTGCAGAGCGACGATTCAGGCATTGGCCGGCGGTCAAAAGTAGAGTTCACAAGAGCGAGGGACTGCCCCTGGCGGGAGCGTCTCTTGCGGCAAACCGTCGGGAGCACAGCCGAAGAGAGCCGGCTGAAAGCCGGCTGCAGCCAGGATTGGCTGCCCCACAAGTTATTCCTCCCGTAACGCCACCATCGGATCCACCCGCGTAGCCCGCCGCGCCGGCACATAGCACGCCGCCAGCGCTACTATCGCCAGAAACACCGGCGCCGCCGTGAACGCCGCCACGTCGTGCGCGCTCACTCCGAATAGCAGGCTCGCCATCACCCGCGTCAACGCCGCTGCGCCAATCAACCCGCACGCAATCCCCGTGCCCGCCAGTCCCATTCCGCGCCGCACTACCATCTTCAGAATGTTGCCGCGCGACGCTCCCAGAGCGATGCGTACGCCGATATCGTGCGCGCCCCGCGTCACCAGATACGAAATTGCGCCATACACGCCGATCGCCGCCAGGATCATCGCGAATACAGCGAAGGCGCCCAGCATCGTGGCCGCGAAGCGCTGCCGCGCCAGCGAGTCGTACATGCGGTCGTCCATGGTTCGCACATCGTAAACCGGCACATCGCGGTCGAGCGCGTGCGCCGCGCGCACCATGGAGCTTGCCAGACTGCCCGGGTCGCCAGAAGTCCTCGCCACAATGTACAGGCTGTTGGAATTTGGCGGGAAGTGCACCACCATGCGCGTATCCGTATCGAGACCGTACTGCTTCACCACGCCCACCACGCCCACAATAATGTACGGCTTCTTGGGATCGAACCAGACGTGTTTGCCCACCGCGCCGCCTTGCGGCCAGAACCGCTGCGCCATTTTCCGGTCGATGATGGCCACTGCCTGTCCATCGGGCGTGTCATGGGCGTCGAAGAAGCGACCCTCGATCAGCGGCACTTCCATGGTGTGGAAATACTGCGCCGTCGCCTCGCGCAGATCCACCTGCAGCTCCGGCTGGCTGGCGGATTTCGTGTAGCCTTCCACTTCGATGCTGCCCCAGCCCACCGACGGCGTAAATGGCAGCGCGGACACTCCGCCCTGCGATTTCACGCCGGGCAGCCGCATGATGTTGTCGCCCAGCTCGCGGTAGAATTGCGCCGTCGCTTTGTCGTCGCGGTACTTGGGGCCGTTCGCGGAGACACGCATGGAAATCACGTGATCCGGATTGAAGCCCGGCGGCACGCCTTCAAGGCGCACGAAGCTGCGGATCAACAATCCCGCGCCAATCAGCAGCATTAATGAGAGCGCCAGCTCCGAAATCACCAGCGCGCCGCGCAACCGGTTGCGGGGACCGCTTGCGAAGCCGCCATCTCCTTGCGTCGAGCGGCCACCGGATCTCAAAGCGGTATTCAGATCCGCCCGCACCGCGCGTATCGCAGGCGCAATCCCGAAAACCAGGCCCGTGAGGATCGAGATGCCAAACGTAAACGCCAGCACCGTTCCATCGATCCCGATGGCATCGAGGCGCGGAATGTTGCCTGGATGAATCGCCCGCACCACCGACAAGCTCCAGAACGCGATCGCCAATCCCGCTGCGCCGCCCAAAACGCCCAGCAGCACGCTTTCGCTTAATAACTGCCGCACCAGCCGTGCCCAAGAAGCGCCCAGGGCCGTGCGGATGGCGACCTCCTTCTGCCGCGCCGTGGCGCGCGAGAGCAACAGATTCGCCACGTTGGCGCAAGCGATCAGCAGCACCAGCGCCACCGATCCCAGCAGCACCAGCACCGCGCGGCGCACATTGCCCACCACTTGCTCGATCAAGGGAACCACGCTCACCGTGAACGTGGGGTCGCGCTTATCCTGTTCGCGGATGCGCCCGGCGATGATGCTCACATCGGCCTGCGCCTGGGCCATGGTGACGCCCGGCTTCAATCGCGCGGTCAGATTGAAATTCTCATTGCCACGGTCGCGGACGGCATCCGCGCCCAGCGGCAGCGCCATGTAGATATCCGAACGCTCGTTGCCGCCGACAGTCTGCATCACCTCGTTGTTCAGCATGAACTCCGGCTGCATCACGCCTACAACCGCGCAGGGTTTTCCGTTGAGAATGATGTTGCGCCCCACGATGCCCGGGTCGCCGCCAAACAACCCCTTCCAGGTTCCGTAACTCAGTATCGCCACCGCCGGCTTGCCCGGCTTATCCTCATCGGGAAGCAGCAGCCGCCCCATCAGCGGCTTGGCGCCCAACATATGGAAGAGCGGCGACGACGTGCGCAGCACCTGCACCCGCTCCGGTTGGTCGCGGCCCGTGAGCGTCATGCTTCCGCCCTGCGAAATCGCCATCTCGCCGAACACGCGATTCTGCGTTTGAATATCGATGAACTCGCCCGGCGACGGCCAGTCTTGCGGAATTCCCAGCCCCGGCGAGCGCAGCCACAGCACCGCCAGCCGGTCCGGATTCGGATAGGGCAGCGGCTTCAGCAACAGCGCGTTCACGACGCTGAAAATTGCGGTGTTGGCGCCGATCCCAATCGCCAGAGAGAGCACGATGACCAGAGTCAGTCCCGGGCTCTTGAACAACGTGCGAAACCCGAAGCGGAAATCGGAGAGAATCGAGCGCATATTTCTTCTTGGACGCAGCCTCCGCTCGCAGGTTAGCATCCGCCGCGTTGTGGCGCACGTACTCGTGCGTGCAGCGTTCACACTCGTGTGAACGCGTTTTTAGCCGGTGCGAAGCATGCGTTCAAGCGAGCGGGGGATGATCCCCAGTGGGAACTCTCTGGTGGCAGAAACCGACGGGTGCGCAGGTCCAGAGAGCCGGCTGAAAGCCGGCCACAGCCAGGATTGGCTGCCCCACAAAGCATGTTAGCATCCGCTCTAATGGCTGATGAGTTAATCGAGGCGATCCGCAGCGGCAAGCTCGCCGCCGTGCGCGCTGCCGTCAAAGCCAACCCGGAAGCGGCGCGCCATCCGAAGTACATGGGGGCGGCCGGACGTCTGGGCTCATTGCCCGTAATTCAGTTACTGCATCGCAATGGGTCCGGCCTCAACGCCTCTTACAAAAATTACTGCGCGCTAAGCAACCTGATCCAGGAGAACCCTCATGCCGCGGCGGATGGCAAAGCCGGTCCGGAGCGCCTCGCGTGCCTCACCTGGCTGCTCGAACAAGGCGCCGACCCCGAACAGCTCTCCGCCTGGCCGCCTGCGCGCGCCATAATTATCGCGGCCTTCGTGGGGCAGCCCGAGTACGTCAAGGCGCTGCGAAAAGGCGCCAGAATCGATGGCTTCGCCGCCGCCGCATTGGGCGATATCAAGCTGGTAGAGAAGACCCTCTGCGCCGACCCGGATTTCGTCCGCGCCCGCGATCACGGCGTTCTTACCGCCTTGCAGTGCGCGGCTGGCTCGCGGCTTCCAGGCGCGAAGACGCTCGCCGTTGCCGCCCTGTTACTCGACGCCGGCGCCGATGTCGCCGCGGAAACGCAATCCTGGGGGCATCCCGTGGATGCAATATACTTCGCCGCTTCCTCCAAGAACCTGCCGATGTTCGAGCTCTTCCTGAAGCGCGGGGCCAATGCCAGCAGCGCGCTGGGGCCCGCCTTGTGGAACGCCACGCTCGATTTCGCCGCGATCGCCATCGAGCATGGCGGCGACCCGGACCGCGCCGCGCATGAAAAGAAACCGCTGCTCAATAACCTCATCTGCTGGGGCCAGATTCCGCAGACCATGTGGCTGCTTGCGCACAACGCCAGCCCCAACATCGCGGACGTGGAAAACGGCTGGACCGCCGTCCATCAGGCCGCCTCGCGAGGCAACGCGAGCATCATGCGGGCCGTGCTCGATGCCGGCGGCGATCTTGGACGCCGCGACAAGCAAGGCCGCACGCCCATCGATGTCGCCCGCCTGATGGGCCGCGATAAGCTGCTGGCGTTGATGTCGGCGGCGGCGCATTGAGCATACCATTGAGCAAACCAGTGAGCGGCGCATTGAACAACCCAGTGAGCAAACCCCGCCGGCAGCTCGGCTTCTTCGACGCCACCATGATCGTGATGGGCGGCATCGTCGGCTCGGGCATCTTCATCAACCCGTCCGTGGTTGCGCGCCATTTGCACACTTCAGCGCTGATCCTGGGCGTTTGGCTGATGGGCGGCGCACTGGCCATGCTGGGCGCCTTCATCTGGGCGGAGCTAGCCACGCGTCTGCCCGGCGCCGGCGGACAGTATCTATACTTGCGTGAAGCCTATCACCCCATGGTCGCGTTCGTATACGGATGGGTGCTGCTGCTGGTCACTCAGACCGGCGGCATGGCCGCGGTGGCCGTGACCTTCGCGCATTATTACCGCGAGCTGACCGGCATAGGGTGGAGCGATAGCGCCATCGCCGCCACCGCGCTGCTGTTGCTCACCGCCATCAACTGTTTCGGCGCGCGCGCCGGCAGCAACGTGCAGAGCGCGCTCATGCTCATGAAGACCGGCGCCATCGCCGCGCTGGTGCTGGCGGGAATTTTCTGGGGCGGCGGGCATGTTCACGCGGCTCCGCTGCTTGGTCGCCCGGTTTCCTTCGGCTTGATCGGCGCCATCGGCGCGGCCACGGTCCCGGTGGCGTTCGCTTACGGTGGATGGCAGACCGCCAGCTTCGTCGCCGGTGAGATGCGCGACCCGCGCCGCGATCTTTCACGCGGCCTCATCGCGGGCGTCGCCGGAGTGGTGCTGCTTTATCTGTCGGTGAACTTCGTGTGCGTAAAGGTGCTGTCGCCTGCTGGTCTCGCCGCCACGTCCACGCCCGCTTCGGCCGTGATGCGCGCCGCGCTTGGCTCCCGGGGCGCACAGTGGATCGCCATCGGCATCGCCATTTCCACGCTGGGATTCCTGAGCCAGGGAATTCTCACCGCGCCCCGCGTCTATTACGCCATGGCGCGCGACGGCCTGTTTTTCGAATGGGTGGGACGTCTCTCGGCGCGCACTGGCGCTCCCGTGGTCGCCATCGTGTTGCAGGGCGTCTTCGCCACCGTAATCGCGCTGCTGGGCAAGTACGAGCAGATTCTGAATTACGAAGTGTCAGTCGATTTCATTTCCTTCGCGCTGACGGCCGCGTCGCTTTTTGTTTTTCGCTCGCGCGAGAGATCGCAGCCTATGGACCAGGCCGTGAGCCAGGCCGTTGTCCCGCGCCACTTATCCGGAATCTATCGCGCGCCGGGCCATCCCTACACCACCGGTCTCTTCATTTTCGCCTGCGCCGCCATTGTTGCCAGCACATGGGCCGCGTCGCCACTGAACAGCGTCATCGGTTTCGGGATTCTGCTCACCGGCATTCCCGTATATTTGTATTGGAGCCGCCGCTCCAAAACTTGCGCATGAGACACAGACACTCCGACTACATGCAATGGGCCAAGACGCAGAGCCGCGCCCGATTCAACCTGGCCACCAGCGGCGTTGGGCCGTTTCCGTTGCGCGAGATGCCGTTCGATTTCTCGAGCCTCGAAATCAACGGCGACAACACCTATGGATACGCGCCGCTCAAGAACGCCATCGCGCGCAAACACGCCGTGGACCCCGATTGCATTTTCACCACCGAGGGCACGTCCATGGCGAACTATGTCGCCCTGGCGACGCTGCTCGAACCCGGCGACGAGGTTCTTATCGAGCAACCCGTCTACGGCCTGCTGCTCGATGCGGCTGCGTATATTGGCGCCGGCATCAAACGCTTCGCGCGCACCGAAGAGAGCGGCTGGGCGCTCGACCCCGCGCAAGTCCGCCGCGCGCTGTCGCCCAATACCAAGCTGATCGTAGTGACCAATCTGCACAATCCGTCGAGCGTCCTGACTGCCGATTCCGTCTTGTATGAGATAGCCGACCTCGCCGCGAGTGTGGGCGCAATGCTACTGGTGGATGAAGTCTATCTCGACGCAGTCTACGAAAACACGCCGCGTACGTCGTTCCACCTGGCCGGCAATATCGTGGTCACCAGCAGCCTGACGAAAGTCTACGGCGTCAGCGGCCTGCGCTGCGGCTGGATTCTGGCGCAGCCCGATCTCGTCCGCGCCATGTGGCAGCTCAACAATCTCTTCGCCGCCACTGCCGCTCATCCGGCTGAGATCATCGGCGCCGCCGCATTCGAACACCTTCCCATCTTGCTCAATCGCGCCCGCAAGGTAGTGGACGCGGACCGCGCCGCGCTTCATCTGTTCCTCGATTCGCAGCCGAAAGTAACGGCGGTGCGCGCGGAGTTCGGAACCACGTCATTTCTGCGCTTAAACGAGGGCGGCGCCGATGAATTCCTGACTCGCCTGCGCGCCGAATACGAAACCTCCGCCGTGCCGGGACGCTTCTTCGAAATGCCCGATCGTATTCGCATCGGGATGGGCGTCAATCATGAGATGTTCGTGGAAGGTTTGCGGCGGTTCGCGCAGGCGCTGGGTAGTGGATCCTAATCCACCTGAAAGGAGAACAGATCGACAAACGCCGGTCCACTCACTTACTTGGAAATCGAATTCCCGCGCCCCGCCGAAGTGCAGTTCTCAATCGCCCACTCGACGTTCTGCGGGGATACCCCCAATACAGTGCGACGCACACACACGGCGCTTATTGCGCCGGCCCACAAATCTCGCACTCGATAGCGTCTTCTTGATCTGCTGATTAGCCGAGGCGTAAGATAAGGCAATGCATTGTCATGTAGTCGGCGTAGACGGCTGCAAGGCCGGCTGGATCGCCGCGGAGTATGACCCCGACGCCAGGCGGCTAACCTTCACGACCCATGCCGACTTTTCGTCTCTCCTGCTCGCGTTTGTTGATGCAGCCAGCATCGCCGTCGACATACCGATCGGCCTGACCGAATCGTTTCAGCCCCGCCGCTGCGACCTGCTCGCGCGTCGACTTATTGGATCTCGATCGAGTAGTATCTTTCCGGCGCCGGACCGCCGGCTGCTTCGGTTCCCGACTTACTCGGAAGCATCCGCCTTCTCCCGTGAGAACTCCGGCAAAGGACTCACGCGCCAAAGTTTCGCCATCTGCGGTAAGATCGCCCAAGCGGATTCCGCCATGTCTCCGGAACTTCAGTCGCGGGTTTTTGAGATTCATCCCGAAGTATGTTTTTGGGCCGCCGCAGGTCGCCGCCAGCTCAGTCACCCAAAGCGTAAAGCGGCCGGGTTCGAAGAACGGCGAGCGATCCTGGAACAAGTGTTTATTGGAGTCGGGATTCCGGCACGGCGTGAAGCAGAGGGGCTGTTGCATGGTGCTGGATCGGATGATGTTTTGGACGCTACAGTTGCCGCGTGGACGGCATGGCGGCATGCCAGAGGCCGATGCGAGCGCGTTTCGGAATCACCGGAACTTGACACCCGGGGGCTGCGAATGGAAATGGTGTATTGATAAGGCATCGGATCGCATGTAGGAGGATTGTGAAAGTTCGAGCACTTCTGAGCATCGGTACAGCCGCTCTGGCTTCCTGCGGGCTGTTTGGCCAGTCTGCGGCAAGCCAGCCGGCGTTTGAGGTGGCTTCGGTGAAGCCCTCCACTCCGGAGGACAGAGTTATCGGGCTGTTCACTTATCCCGGAGGCAGAATTACCGCGACGAATTACACTCTGGAAATGCTGATGGAAGAGGCATACAGCGTCCAGCGCTTTCAGATTTCGGGCGGCTCGCGATGGCTCGGCGACGACCGGTATAACATTGTGGCGAAGCCGCCGGCGTCATCGAAATCGAGCAGGTCGATGCCGCCCTATGAGAAGGCGCCTCCCAACGACGAGCAGTTACTGATGCTGCAAACGCTGCTGGCGGATCGTTTCCACTTACAGTTCCACCGCGAGATGAAAGAAGGCCCGGTGTATGTGCTGACAGTCGGTAACAAGGCGCTGAGGTTGACACCGGCCAAGAGCGCCGACGATTTTCCCTGGGTGGGACGCCCCGGCGGGGGCGGAACCGTATCCGGCAACGGCGTGGCCGGTACAAATGCGTCCATGCAGCTTTTGGCTACACGCCTGACCGGTTATTTGCGCCGTCCGGTGCTGGACCAGACCGGGCTGAAGGGCGCTTTCGACTTCAAGTTCGACTATGCGGCGGACGACAATCAACCTGATGTGATTGCTTCGATCTTCGCCTCGATTCAAGGGCTCGGGCTTAAGCTGGAAGCGGCAAAGGGTCCGGTTGAGACTCTCGTCATCGACCACGCGGATAAGCCGGCGGAGAATTAAAAGTGGGGCGGGCCCATGGCCTGCCGTGTCCGCGCCGCTCAGAGCGCTCGGAGTCCAGCTCTGGACACGACCTACATCAGGATCAATCCGCGCCGCAGCCCGCGCGTTACAGCTTCCGTCCGGCTGGAAGCATTCAACTTCCCCATCACCGACGCCACATGGAACTTCACCGTATGCTCGGAAATCGCCAGCTTCCACGCAATCTCCTTATTAGCCGCGCCATCGGCCATCATCCGCAGCACTTCCAACTCGCGCGGCGTCAGTGGCGCGCCGCCCGTGTCCGCGGCATCCACTGGGCCCGGCGACCCCAGCAACCCTTCGAGCTCCTGTGGATCGATCACCGCCAGTCCGTTCGCAGCCGCTTCCACCGCGGCCAGAATCGCGGCCGCCGGAGCATCGCGCGGCAACAGCGCCCGCACGCCGGACCGCAGCGCATCCGCCGTCCACTCCGGCTGGCCTTCGGAAGTGATCAGCACGATGGCCGGCGCCCCGGTGGCGCCTGCGTTGGACATTCCGTTGGACACGACAGGCAACCCGCCAACCGGAAGCGCCGCCACCAGCACGTCCGGCCTGAGCGAATCCACGTGGGAGGCATCGGCGAACGAGCCCGCCACCTCCCAGCCCGGCGTCGCCGACAGCAGCGCTTCCAAACCGGCGCGCACCACTGCCGACGAAGCCGCGATCACGATCCGCGTCACGCCGCCTCCGCTGTCGCTCCCAAATGCACGTAGGCCTCGCGTACCCGCTCCCCGCGCAGGAAGCGCACGGGCAACACTTCGCGGCCGGAATCGAGCGCCGCCGTCAATTCTTCGAAAGATCCCAGCAGCAGGTCGCCTTCGCGCAACGAAGCGCCGGCCGCCGGTCCATGGGGCTCCACTTGCAGAATGCGGAGCCCGTGGACTTCCGGCCGCAGCGTGACGCCCAGCGCCGGGCGCGGACCGTGCCGCAGGAATTCGGCGGCGGCGTTCGACGGAACTGCCATGCCCAGCCCGTTGACGATAGCCGTGTTGATGCCGATCACCTCGCCGCGCGCATTCGCCAGAGGCCCGCCCGAGTTGCCCGGCGCAAGCCGCACACTGGCGTAGATCCACCCGCCGCCCGCCGAATGCGCTACCCCCGTGGACAGCGCGCCCGCGAAGCCCAGCGGGCTGCCGATCGCCATCACCAGTTCGCCCGGCCGCAGTGCGCTCGAATCGCCCACCACGACCGCATCTAAGCCGGAAGCCGCGTCCAGGCCACTGGCTTCAACCCGCAACACCGCCAGATCGCGCCGCGCGTCGCGGCTGGTAACGCGGGCCGGGAAGCGGCGGCCGTCCCAAAGTCGAACCTCCGCCGCATCCTTGCGCGCCACATGCGCGTTGGTCATGATGGCGCCATCGCTCGTCCAGATCACTCCCGAGCCGCCGCCGCGCTGGTCCGGGAACACCTGCACCGTGGAACGGCGAAGCCGCTCGGCAATCTCTCCGAAGGCGCGCATGTCAGTCCTTACGGGGCCGTTCCCCCACCGTGATGGCAACACTGCGTACGGCGCCCCCGCGCGAAACGCCCGCTTCGATGGCGCTGCCCACCGCATGCCCTTCGAGCGCCGCCTGGATATCGTCCGTGTCGGCGACCGGCTTGCCGCTCAGCGAGACAAGAATATCGCCGATGAGCACGCCGGCATTGGCCGCTGGCCCTTTGGGTTCGAGAGAAAGCACGATCAGACCTTTCTGATGATCCGGCAGCTCCACCGGTTGCAGACCCACGCCCAGATAGCCGCGCGCCACGTGCCCGCGCGTGAGAATCTCGCCCGCCACGCGATCGATGGTGGAGGCTGGAATGGCCACGCCCGCGATGCGCGAGAGCGCCGGCGTGGCGATGCCGAGCGCGGCCCCCGCCACGTCGATCACCAGGCCGCCGGTCGACCCCGGATGCATCGTAAGATCGAGCCGTATATAGTGGTCGAGCCGCCCGCCGCGCCACGTGCGCCAAGAGCCGCTGACCGCGCTCACGATGCCCATGGTGGCGTTGACGCCCGAATCCTCCGAGCGGCCGATGGCCAGCGCCAGATTGCCGGCCACGGGCGCGCCCTTCGCCGGCTGCACCGGCACGCCTTCAGCATCTACTTTGAGCACCGCGATATCCGTGCCCGGGTCGCTGCCCACCAATACCGCGGGCGCGTTCTTGCCATCCGGCAGCGTGACCGTGATCTCTTCCTCGCGCCGGATGCCATGCTCGGCGGTGACAATCACCCCCGGTTTCCAGAACACGCCGCTCGATGAAAACCGCGGACGCGCATGCACCGCCACCACCGACTTCCCCGCCTGTTCCACAGCCGCCGCGAGTTCGTTCGAAAGCGCGGCTAATTCGTTTGCCATAAAGTCTCCTTGATTACAGGATGGCTTGGCGGGGGGTGGGTTTACATCGGAAGTTTGGGCAGGTTGGACCCGGTAATTCGGGCAGGTTAACAGGGGGGCGGCTCGCGGGCAGGGCAGTGCCCCGCAGGTGCTTAAACGTTTCCGGGATCTCCTCGCTCAGCCGCGAAATCCCGCTCCCTCACGGTCGTCTTTGTCTCGGCTGTGTGTCTGCAAATAATTACGGAGCCGCGACTTAAAGTAAGGGAGCGGATTTTGACCGGCGTTTCCCGAATCCGTTAAAGCGCCCTGGCCCCGCCCAACAAGTCTTTAATGGAATAATGGGTATCTCATGGCGGCCAAAAAGCCCTCCACCCTATTAGCCTGGGTTGGTTCCATCACCGCCGTCTTCTCTCTCATCGCCGGAATCTACGCCGGCTGGGATTTCCTCTCCGGCCAACTCGAAAGGCGCCGCGCCGTCGAGCAGTTCCTCGCCGCCGAAGCAGTGCAACTCCGCGCCGCCGACTACCAGTCAGCCTGGAAAACTCTCGCACAGGCCGCCACCGTCGACCCGAGTTCCGAGCCCGTCCGGCATGCCCAGGAAGATGTTGCTATGCAATGGCTCGATAACATCCACGTCTCGGGTGGCCAGACATTTGCCTCAATCGCCGAAGAGCTCGAACCCGTCCTCACCCGCGGCGCGGCATCGGCGAAGTCTCCCCAGCGCCAGGCCGACCTGATGGCGCACCTCGGCTGGTCGTATTTTCTGCGTGGCCGCGAATCATTTTCTGGCCTCGATCCCGAACCCGCCTATCGCGACGCCCTTCTGAAGGACCCCGCCAATCCCTACGCGCACGCCATGTGGGGCCACTTAATTCTCTGGAACGGCGAACCCTACGCGAAGGCTTCCGAGCACTTTGCCGCCGCGCTCGCCACCCCTCGGCCCGGCCTGCGCCCTTACATCCGGTCCATGCAAATGACCGCGCTCGATAACCAGGATACAGACCAGAATCACATGGAAATCATTCGCGTGGCTAACGATATCCGAAAGGAGCACGGCGACTTGGACCCGCACGAGCGCCATAACATCCTGAACCTATATTGGGATTATCTGGCTACGCCCAATGATCACAGGGCCGCTTTCCTGAGTGCGATTCCGCCTCTCGATCACCTGGACACTTTCGACTGGCTGCTGCAGCGGGAAGGCCCCCGCGATTCCGACCCGCTCACTCATGCCTACATTCGCAGCTCTCTGCTCGAAGCCGCCGGCCGTCGCGATGAAGCTCTCGCCGGCTTCCGCGCCCTCCAGTCCCGATTCGGCCCTGACATCAGCGCCACTCTCGCGGATGGCGCCCGCAAAGCTATCGTCCGCCTTACCGCCGCCCGATGAATTCCAAAGTGGCGGGGCAGAGATTGCATTCTTCCCGTCGAGTGGCGTCCGCCCGAGCATAGCCCGAGCATAGCCCGAGCATAGCCCGAGCATAGCCCGAGCATAGTACGCTAACGAGTACCCCCGGTATTGAAACGCTGTGGCAATCTGATTCACCATACTGATGTGACGGCATGATTCGGAGGGCATGCCGCCTGTTCTCCTCGGAGAGGCGAACCGCCCGCAAGTTTTCCACCACGCCTCGGACGCAGGAATGCGGCTCTCCGTGCATTCCTGCTGTCTGTCACCACCTATCATTGAGTGATCCTCGATATGAACCATGCCAACTTAGTGAGTTAGTGAGTGTCGCGAAATAACGTTGCCATAATTCGAAAAGTGCGTTTGTGGCGCACGGGCGACCGCTGGGCTCTGCGTGCCGCGTTCACAATCGTGTGAACACGCCTGGTTCCTCCCGCGTCACGTTGAAATGGCGCTGTTATTTCCTGACAAGTCCCTCGGAACAATCACTCGGAGCCCCGGCAGCGCGGTCGTAACCTCGGCCGGCGGCAGCGGCGGCGCTACCGGGGGACCGCGCATCGTCCGGTTTTCCCTTCGACTGCTTCATCTTTAAAACTTCAGGCATTGCTAAAACCTCACTGGAAGGGAAAGCCGGGAAGCTGTTCACCGTATTACCGTGTGAGCCGATTCCGCCAGCCGCTGGCGACCCGTACGCGAATGTGAAGATTTCTCAACAGCGCCACGGCCTTCCGCTGGATGAGAACGACCTCCGGATCGCTGCAACCCCTAGCCGCATTACTCCCCGCTCGGCGGCTTCGGTCCGCTAATTCCCGTCGCACCCGCGCACTTGTTCTAGCCCCGCCCGTCGTCCCAGCCTATCGTCCGTCGAACACGCCGTTGAGGCACAAGCCCGCCCCAACTTTTCTTATCTGTGTTCATCTGTGGCCAATTCTTTCTTTCCGCCATTTCCGCCTTCCTCAAAAACGACGTTCACAGCACTTCCAAGTTTATTTTTCGGCCTTTTTCGGCCATTCTGACGCTCTATGGCATTGGCAGCGGCGCTG
>PLDF01000380.1 GCA_003135055.1 Bryobacterales bacterium
TGTGAACGCTGCACGCATGGGCCCATAGGGCACCCCGTGCGCCACGTCGGCCTGGACAGTTCCTTTATCGGCTCCAAGGTTCGTTCCATAGGCGCCGGAGAATCTCATGGCCGCCCGCTTCCACTAACTCGCCACCTGCCATAACCAGAACCATGTCGGCATCCACGGCTGAACTTAGACGGTGAGTCACGGAGATTACCGTGCGTCCCGCCGCGGCGCGGCGCAGCGTCGCAAGAATCGCGGCTTCGGTGGCATGATCGAGCGCGGACGTCGCCTCGTCCAGCAACAGGATCGCCGGGTCCCGAACGAGCGCGCGGGCAATCGCAATACGCTGCCGCTGGCCGCCCGACATCAGGCTGCCACGCTCGCCCGCATTCGTATCGTAGCCCAGCGGCAGACCCTCGATGAAATCGTGAATCTCGGCGGCCCTGGCGGCGGCTTCCACGTCCGCATCGCTTGCACCCGCTCTCCCCAGACGGATGTTTTCGCGGATGGTGGCATTGAAGAGAAAGCTCTCCTGGAAGACGATGGCGATCTGCGAAAGCAATGACTCGCGCGTGACCTTACGCAAGTCATAGCCATCGACACACACCGAGCCTTCGACCGGCTCGTAGAGTCTCAAGATCAGGTTCAGGATGGTGCTCTTGCCCGAACCGCTCGGCCCCACGATAGCGGCCCTGGAACCGCGCGGGATACGAAAGCTCAAGTTGCTCAGATGACGGTCTTCCACGTTATAGCCGAACGACACACGGTCGAAAACAATCTCGCGCTGCAACCGGGGAAGCGCGATGGCATCGGGTAAGTCGTTGATGCGCGGCTTCCGGGCGAATACTTCGTTCATGTGACGAATACTGCCCGCCGCCTGCATCACTTCGGGAAAGAACTGACTGATATAGCCGATGTTATAGCTTAGCTCCCAGAAGACGTTCTCAAATGTAACCAGCGTGCCGATGGTGATGCGCTTGTGAAACGCCAGTGAGGCGCCGAATCCCAGAATGACCAGGTGCAGCAAGAGCACGGCGGTGGCGACCGAGCGCTCCACCATGGCGCTGAGAAAATTGACCTGGACCGAACTTGCCGCCAATGGAATGCTTCGCTGCCGCAGCCATACCTTGGCGATGGCCTGCAGGCCGAATACCTTAATTACGGGCTGCGCGAGCACGTTTTCCTGGACGATACTGAGCGTTTCCGCTTCCAATTGCTTCTTACGGTAAGTGGCGGCAACGGCGCGCGGCGAGAAAATCCTGGGACCGATCAGCGTGAGCGGCCAGATGAGCATGGCAGCCATAGCCAGCGGCCAATTCAAATAAAACAGCAGCGCGACGGCAATGATGAGCTCGAGCAACGGAGTGAGCCCCATTCCCAGCCAGTACCTCACGGCCCCTTCCACTTCGGCCAGATCGGTGGAGAAGCGCGAGATCACTTCGCCGGCGGTGGTG
The DNA here is from genome assembly GCA_003135055.1 of Bryobacterales bacterium. Taxonomy (GTDB): domain Bacteria; phylum Acidobacteriota; class Terriglobia; order Bryobacterales; family Bryobacteraceae; genus PALSA-243. The sequence goes on from PLDF01000380.1 coordinate 1,440, forward strand.
CGGGAATAGAAATGTAGCGAGAGTGATTGCAGGTGGTCGAAGAGACTATGGCGTATATCGCGGAGGACAGCCGCCGCAAGCCGGGCATTGAGATACTCAACGCAAATGGCGACCGTGGAAATGACGGCCGCCAGAACGCCAAGAACGATCAGAATCCAAACCAAGGCCTCGTGATCCTGTTTCAAGAGGGCGTCGTCGATTAAGTACTTCAACGAGAGCGGGAAGGCGACGTTGTAACTGGTTTCCGCCAGGACGCCCAATGCCAGCAGGGCGAGTACGGGACCGCGCTGCCGATAGTAAGGCCGTAGGAAGGCGAAGACCGGGCGGAGCGCGCCCACGCCGTGAGCAACGTCGGGAGTTTCATCCTCGTCGTCTCCTATCTCTTCTTCCTCTATTTCGACATCGTCCGGCTTGGCTTGATTCATGGCTTTACTCGTCGAGTAGAGCCGTGACCGGGTGATTTTGCGCTCTTGCGGGAAATCACTCCCTTACGGTCGTGGCTCCGATCGGAGTCGTGCGCGCCGGCAAGCGGTTTCGCGGCCGGGGAACCAGGTTTGGCTGGCAGCTTGGTGTAGAAGCAATAACGAAGGCTGTCCCGGTCGGGATACCACGGATCGTCGCCTTCATTGTATTTTTCCTCGCAGCGCCACAGCCGATCTAGAGTGTCTACATCGGGCGCGGCAATCCCGAAGCCGTTGGCGGTAAACAGCTCGCCCCATTCCCAAGTGGGCATCAACGCTGTGACGCCCATCAGCAGATCGCGCTTGAACAATTCGGGGTTCATGTCGCTGGTCAGGCTGGCAAAAATTACGCCGCGGCGGCACACGCGGCGCAATTCCCGAATCGCGGAGCCTAACTGGTCTTCGGGAATGTATGCGAGACAGGTCTCATAAACGAATGCGAAGTAGCCATCGGGGAACGGCAATTTGCGAACATCGCCCAGTAAGTTGCGTTTCCGCCACTTAGCCGGCGTCCGGCTGTGAATGTATTTGTTGTTTTCTATTCCCCACGCCTCGATTCCACAGGCTGCGAAATCCGGCAGCGTCAGCCCGTTGGCGGCGCCGGCGTCGAGCAGACGGTAAGGCGGCTTCGCCTTCCAAACTATCCCGATGAGATCGCGTACGTACTTCGGGTCGAAATACCAGTCGTACGAGTCCTCGTAGGAGAGGTTATCGTGATACTTCTCGAAGTAGCTTCGATTGACTATCCTCGCCTTCTTGCCGGCGGCGGTTTTCATCAGCTTTTGCTTGAGGCGCCAGGATTGAAAAAAGTCGGTCGCAAAGTCCGCCGAATCCAGCACTCCGTTCAGCGTTGAGTCGAAGAGATAGTCGCCAACCATGAATAGGCCGGGGTGGCCCTTCGGCTCGGGCATGTGCGAGGAGCGGGTATCGCGGACGGGGATACCGCCCGGCTGCGCGTTGACCGACGCCATCCAGCGGTGCACTTTGGCTTCCAGGAACGACGAAAGAGCGTCGGCGCGAAGCGGTTCGGGCAAAGAATCCAAGACCTGGCCAGTTACACTTTGGTCGTCGAAATTGCTCAGCGACAAGGCATCCGTGCCCGCAATCAGCCAACTCAGGACGCCATATTCGCCGGCATCGTGCCGCGCGCTTTCGTCGTAAACGCAGCAACCGCCGAAAGCGTCCAGCATAAACCAGGAACCGCCGATGGTTTCCCGCCAGAAGGGCTTGCGGAATAAAACCGTGACGCGCAGATAATGGCCGGGCCGGTCGTAGTATGCAATAAAACGGGCCATCGCCTTTCGCAGCGTGGCGCCGCCCCATTCCACGGATCCCAGGCAGTTATGGGGCAGCGCGGTGAAGACGGCATCGAAATCCCGGTGCTCCACGGCTGTGGCGCGCCGGTATGACACACGGTAGCTCTCGTCCGGATTCTTCTCCACGCGCGTCACCGGGCAGTTCGTCTCGACCCGGGTGTTAGTGAGTTGCCGCCGCAGTAACTCCAGCACGCGTTGGTTGCCGCCATTAACGGAATAAAGATGCAGATAGCCCGGGACATCCATCAGGAAGTTTTTCAGGCCATTCAGTCCATTAGTCAAATGCGGTTCGGTAGCCAGATCGCTGTGAACGGCCACTTGCAGGTATTTCCGGGCCGAGTCGTCAGGCACATCGTCCAGGATATCCTCGCAAGTCCGGCTGGCCCAGGGATGGGTATTGTCGAAGTGAGGAGTGCCTTCATACCAATCGGCCTTCGGCATGGCTTCGGCGCAGCGTCGGCGAAATTCCTCGATAGCATCCAGCGTGGCGCGGCCGCAAAGGCGCCGGATATCGCTCTTGTTGCGCAGTATCTTTCCGCCAAGGATGACGGTTTGGCCGCTCATCGGGACAGTTTTCAGCCCGAGTCTCTCGATTAGTTCCAGCAGCGGATCGGGGCCGACCATTGCGTAGTTATAGAATTCCGCAGCGCCGGCCTCATAGATCACGGGCGCCGAATCGAACTGCGTGGTGACAATCTTTCCGCCGGTTCGGCCGGAGGCTTCAAACAAAGTGATCTGGCAGGAGTCCCGGTGTTTCTGCTCGAGCTGGTAAGCGGTCATTAGCCCGCCGGGGCCGCCTCCGATAATGGCTACTTTGGTCATGATTGTCCGTGGATTACAGCTGATAGAGCCCTAGAATAATTGTGTCAGGTCTGACGCGAGGCCCTGGTACGGAAGGATACGCGGGCTGGCGAATTTGGTTCTACATCCGTGATTCCGCTTGGGGCTGGGTTTGGTTCCAAAAGCGAGGTTCTTCGACGCTGAGGCGCGGCGAGGAGAGGACTTTGCGGGGTATTCGGGCTGGCAACGGCGAGGCATCCGGGCCAGCAACCGGCAGTTGGGTTGCGGGGGGAGCGGGGGTTTGCGAATAAACCGTGGAACGAAGCTGAGGATGTGGAGGNNTCTTCGACGCGGAGACGCAGAGGCCGCGCAGAGGGGACTTTGCGGGGCGTTCGGGCTGGGGGTTCGCGAAAAATCGCGGAACGAAGCGAATGCGGGGGAGACGCCATTCGTTGTGAATAGGGTCGGCGAGGAAGCACCGGTTGGGATCGACGGGCGGTACTGCTCGTGGTGTCCGGCGTAGACGCCGTGCTTTAAAGCGTTGAAGCGGGATGCGGCCTTCCCCTCGGCAGTGCGTGCGCCGGCAGCTTTTTGTGAATTCAGGCGATTAGCTGCGATTTGTTTAGCGGCTGGCATAAGACCTCGATTAGAGCCTAGCAGGCGTTTTTGGGGCTGAATGGCGCCAAAGGGCCAAAACCCTTTAGATAGGCCTGAAAATAAAGGTCGAAGTGCTGTGACCGTCGTTTTGGGAGAGCGCAGAATTGGTAGGAAAGACGATTAGCCGCCGATTAACGCCGATACGGAATGGGAACTCCGGCGTATTGCGGCCATGTGATGGAAGTTACGCAAACGGGTTCACCACGCGGACGGCGCCGTAAAGCCGATCATGCTGAAGATCCTCAGTGAGGATTACCGGCAGGCCGTAATGTTCCGCGTATGCCCAGATGTGCGCATCGAACCAGTTCAATTGGTAAGCTGCACATCCGCGAACGGCATCGCGCAGAATGGCCTCATTCGGGTAGAGGACGGTGAACTGGTTCAGGAATTCTTCCGCTTCTCGCAGCGCGTCGGGTTGTTTTAGGATCCGGAGCCGCGAATCGGGCGGGTCACCGCTGCGACGAACTCAATGATCGCCTGGTGCGGCAGGCGCACGGAGTCCTCGACGATGCCGCGCCGGAGAACCTCGGTTGCAATCTTCTGGTTCCCGGCAAATCGGTCATCGAAGAGATAGACCAGGATGTTCGTAATTAATGTCGGTGCGAACGAGAGCGGCCACGCCCGTAAAGATCCTCTCTTTTCCATCCCCGGTCGCGAGACCGCCCGGTGGCACTTGACGGTCTACGCTTTCGGTGGCGTTCGGTGGCTTGATCGAACCAGCGGAGGCGCGACTCGTGACTTTGGGGCGCCGCCCTTTTGGCCGGAGGAATCACGCGAATCGCCTCGCCGGCAGGCACCCAGTCTATGTCGTCGCCCGGACGGATGTGATACTCGTCCGCGATCTTCCTAGGCACAGTGACTTGGTATTTGGATGTGACCTTGGCCATGCTGTTTCGACAACCCGTATCCTTACCATAGCAAGGATCAGGTCCTTGTTCAACAGCTGGTGTCCCTCTTACGATCTACTGCGGCGCGTGGGGTGCGAGGCTTCGACACGCGCAGCCAGCATCTCAGTGCCCCACCTGGTGAGAATGGGCTGGGATTTCGCGACGGTTATTCCCCGGAAACCGGCCGCGTTCACCGCCCAGTTGCTTCTTCGATCTTCTCTTTCGTCTCCTGATTGGAAACCATGATCCGCGCCTCCGGATATAGCAGAAGCTGCTCTTTCCGTCCCACGTTCTCCGGGCCGCCTATCGTCAACCTGAGTGAAGCTAAACCAGCGCGGCCTCTCACGCAGCCTACATTCGTAGCATTCGACACGGGAGACATCCGGATCGCGACGTTCCAACCATCTAACGCGTCATGATGTTAGCCGGTGGACATAGGCTCCGTCCTGGTGCAGGATTGTGGCGGCAGGCGCGACGCGAGCAAGAAAGCCGGTGGAATCCGGCCGAAGTTCAAGCCGGGTGAAATAGAGCTCACCAAGATCAACCCGATCCCACTGCTGTCCAAAACACGCAG
>PLDF01000073.1:0-3270 GCA_003135055.1 Bryobacterales bacterium
AAGCTCATGCCCTGGAGGGGACCTCACTCCTCTCCAGGGCGCAGCAGGTTCCGGTTCAGCTCAGACTCAAGAGTTTATCGCAGAGCCAGGGGCCGCCGCCCCGTGCTTCTCATTTTTCTCTCGCCCTGCCGAGCGCGGTTAGTAGGTCCGCATGGCCGTCAAAGGCTGCGGGCGCCTTCGCTGACATCGAGCCCTGGCGCCTTGGCCCCATATGGCGCTGCCATAATGGCCCCTTCGCTCGGCGCCACTGACACTGGATGCTCTCGAGAAGGCGGGACAGACTGGCGGCTCGATCCAGCCGCGGAACGGGAGCGGAACACCAGGGCCAAACGAAACGGAGCGCAAGCTCATCGCACGGATCAACCAACTCACGGAACAGCTCGAAGCGGAGAAACAAAAGAACCGCACACTGAAAGGAGCTTAGCCGGTGTTGGTGACTGTGAAGGGATTTGGCGGGATCTGGGAGCGACGGTTTAGGAATAACCCTGCCAATCCAAAGCGGTTCGCTCAGGCGGCCTTTTACAACACAACCGGCGTCCAGGTGAACGGCGTGGTCCGCTACCGGTGGAGAATTGGTGGCAAAATCCGGTTCAACGGAGTCGGCGGTTTCCCTCCAAGCGACCCGTCACGTTCGCTGAACCGCGTGTTCGAGTGCAAGGATCCGGAAACCACTCGCGCAGGTTGGACGCAAATCCTCTTCAAACGAATGCTGAGTGGTCCGGAGCGGCCCGACTTTTACCTGTTCGTCGTGACGGCCGAGTACACAGGACGACTCGACATTGAGTCTTCTTGCTGGAAGGCCGATCCGGTTCGGGTTGTCTCCGTCAGTGAAAACGCTGACCAACAAGAGGCGATGCTGTTGATGCCGGCGTACTCCTGGGTGCACGGGGAACTGGGCACGTTTTACGCGGAGCCTTCAACTAGGCAGTTCTGGTCCGCCGGGCTTCGGCTGGAAAGGGCAGGCTTGGCAGAGTAAGGAACGGCCGATGCGTTACGAAAAAGGAACCATGGAATTGAGCCCGGCGAGGGACATCCCGCTGTTGCAGCAAGTCCTGCGATCGGGATTCGTTACCGGCAATCAATTGTACGAGTTCATGCGGCTGGAACAGACGGAAGGTTCCCGGCAAGCATTCGATCACCGGCTGCGTCGGCTGGTCGGCCATGGCTTGATCGAGAAGCGTCCCGGGCTGGCGCGCGGGCGGCACCAGGTGTACTCGATTAGCAAGGACGGTGCATCCGTGTTGATCGATGCGGGTGAACTGTTCGCGGGACGCAGAAACGTAGATGTGGTGAAGCAGAGTTGCGCCCACTGGCTCGAGCTAAACGAAGTGCACCTTGCACTCTGGAGGAGCCGGGCGCTGGTGAGGTGGACTCCTGCAACCGAAATCTGCTCGCAGAATCTGACCAGCTACAGGTACGCGAAAGATTACGACGCAGTGGTGGCGGTCGGTTGTGATGGTGGCGAGGCGCGCTTTGCGCTCGAGTACGAACGAACGCCAAAAACGTTCGGAGCTTACGGCGAGATTGCCAATGCGCTGGAGGACGAAACCCTCGTTGACACGATTCTGTACCTCGCCTCGAACTATCACTTGATGTGCATCGTCCGGGATCGCGTCACGCCACAACGAGTGCGAGTCTGCGTCGGACTGGTCGCCGAGTTCATGAACAAGCTGCTTCGAACCCCCGTGATGATCGCAGGAACAACCCAGCGAGATGTTCCCTTGCAGAACATCTTGGTACAACCCCGAGAGAGGCGTGTGCGCTCATAGCCGGGTTTGACACTTGTCCCTTTGCCATCACTTTGACGCGCATTGGCGCTTTTATTCATGAGTGAATAAATTGTAGGTCGCTAAAGCGATGGCCGCTTAGGCGACGAATTACTCCCCCCGTCTTCTGCGAAGCCGGGGCTCGTAATGAATAAACCGGCCTTGGCGGGTGCTTGCGTGCGTTGCGCGCGCCCGTCGCTTACGCTCCTGGCGCTTCGCAACACACCGGCGCGGTCCAAGTGACGGCTCGTTGGGCGGTTTTGCAGTAAGCGTGAGCTGGTTGAGAGTTGCTTGCGCACAGATGTGTGGTGATCAGTTTGAAATCAACCTAACGAATCACGAGCTATGCTTTAGGAAGCACAATGTCCGAGTTTGTCCAGATCGAAATCCAGTTTTCAAGGTCCAGTAACGTGACTTGCGCACCGACGGGCCGTTCCGCTGTGGTGTTCTGGCTTCAGGGAATCACCCTCATATGGATGCTGGTCGAGTGCGGCCTGTCACTTTATGCGGCAGCGGCGGCACGTAGCCCNNTTGGCGTTGCGCCTGCGCCCTGAAACAAGCCGCCTCGGTATCGGAATCACCGTGGCTGCTCTGATCGTGATGCCTATCTTGGCCAGGCTGAAGCGCCGGGAAGCGCGCCGCAGCAACAATGCAGCTCTGGCTGCCGACGCAGTGCAATCGGCCACATGTGCCTATCTGGCCGTTATTGCTCTAGCTGGCCTGGTGCTCAATGCACTTTTCCATATCGCTTGGTTTGATTCACTTGCTGCACTGGCGGCCGTACCGTTGCTCCTCAAGGAAGGTCGTGCAGCGTGGAACGGGAAAGCTTGCGGTTGCTGTTGAACCTCACCCCGTGGATTCAGACTGACCCTCTGCCCAATGTTGTAGGCTGTGTCGGTTGGTCATCGTTCCGTCGTATGGCGGTGTGGCCGAACATTGGCTTGAGTTCCTACAGTCCTGTCCGTCGCTGGGCCGCCGCCATTGTCTCTGATGTTGAAGACGTCGACCAGCAGATTCAGCGCATTCAATCTGGGACTGCGAGGTACATGGACTGCTCACCACAGCCACAGGCCGATTAGTCACGCCGGTCGATGACGGCTTCGTGCACGCGGTGTGCGCCGGTCACCAGTGGAAAGTCCATCTCGGGATTGTCGATCAAGCCGTAGTCCCTTCTGGCCTTGAGCACCCGGCGCAGATAGTCGTGTCGGAAGGGTACGCCGAAGTATTCGGCGCCCTCATCCCACGTCGGATCGACGACGAGGTTGTCCATGCCGATGCACCAAGCATGCGCCACCGTGTGCATGGTCATCCATCTGTTGACCGCGTAGCCCTCCACGTACATGTACATGTCGGGCTTCCGAAGCGCAAGTGCCGCGGCGTTGCGGAAGCATTCGCGCGGTCGCCCCATCCGGACTCCGCGTGGCAATGCAGCGTATTCGAATGAACGGCCATTCTTGAGGATGAAGTCGGCTTCGCTGGTGTACGCATCGCAGCGCTCGCCGGC
>PLDF01000073.1:3290-3553 GCA_003135055.1 Bryobacterales bacterium
CGCTTACATAGAACGCACCGTTGGCCGATCCCAGGATGGTCGGCTCGGAGCGGCGACGACTTTCGAAGTCCCAGCGTCCGCAAATTCATCCGAATTCCCTTTAACGAATAATACCGCCGCGCGGAAGGCGTGCGCCTTACCCGCATCCCGAAACGCGGGCGCGTTTGGGAAACTCCGCGCAACCTGCGTACGTTACTGCGCAGATCTGGGTTGCCCCGCGCATAACGCCGCGGTTCATCCAAAACGCACCGCGCGATTCGATT
>PLDF01000341.1 GCA_003135055.1 Bryobacterales bacterium
ATTATCATTTGGCGGCGACACGGCTCCATCGAGTACTTGACCGGAATCGTAGATGGGGAGATACTCGTCAAGGGGACGTTTTATGTCCAACACCTGTGCGTATGTTTTCTCGACGTTGGCTGCGGTCGCCGGACTGGCGCTTCCGGCCAACGCACAATCGGTGATCTCCACCCATTCAGGCGTAATCTACTTTTCCGAAGGGGCTGTCTACCTGGGCGATCAGCCGCTGGAATCTTATCCGGGCAAATTCCCTTGCGTGCCCCAGGGCGCCGGATTACGCACGGCGCAGGGCCGCGCAGAGGTGCTGCTTACGCCTGGCGTCTTCCTCCGCATGGGCGAGCGAAGCGCAATCCGCATGGTTGCAAACGATCTGGCGGATACGCAGGTCGAATTGCAGTCGGGCTCTGCCATCGTGGATTCGGGGGAACCAAACCCAGGTACATCGGTCACCTTAATCTACAAGGATTGGAGGGTTCATTTCGTCCGCGGTGGCAGCTACCGGATCGATTCCGATCCGCCGCGCTTGCGGGTCCGCCAGGGTGAAGCGGAAGTGTTCGCCGGGCTTGCCGGCCAGCCGATATCCGTTGAACCCGGGATGAGTCTGCCGTTCGCGGGCGTGCTCGTGCCCGAGCGGTCGGGCGGGGAGCCTGGCGACGCACTCAGCGATTGGGCCAGCGGCCGCAGCGAATCGATTTCCGCGGACAATGCGATTACGGCGCAGATTGACGAAGATCCCGCGGCTGGCACTCCCGGTTTAGATGGCTTCACCTATTTTCCGTTCCTCGGCGTGGGATGGGGCTCGTCAAGCCTGTATAGCTCTTACGCTCCCTACCAGCCGGGGTTCAACTCGGTCTACTTACCGGGTTATACGTATCTGCCTCTGATGTTGGCACTCGGAGGGCGCCGGTTGCAAACTTACGGGCCTTTGTCTCCACTCCGGATAGGATTGTCGCCAGGGGCCGGCGGCATCACTCCCTTTCCTCGCGCTCCAGTCGTGCGTACTCCTATTGCGCATCCGGCGCCTGTACGCGTCGCGCCACCTGTCGCAGTACACGGCGTCGGTCATCGCTAGTTCGGTGACCGTGAGATTCGACGCCCGGCTCCGATCAGGGCCACTCCCTTAAAGGGAGTGTTTTCCAGCAAAAGCACAAAACACGCGGTCATCGCTAAGAAACGACTCCAAACTTGTTGCGCTGCGACAAAACCCATAATCTTGCCGCCTTGAACCCATATCTTTGCCACCGCCGTCGTACGGTGCGTCGATTTGGGCGCCTTTAGCTGCTGGCGCATCTTGGCGACTGAACCCGTAAGATTGCCGCGCGTGCGGATTGGCCCCCATAACATCGCCGCAAATCCGTCGCCGTATTTGGTCCATTCATTGCAAAGCTTGAACCCTGGTTTCAGGCCAGAGCCGGGAACTAGTTCCGGTCGAATCTTTCGTAACCACTACGTCAGGAGGGATCTACCCTCACTTTGCCGGATATCAGCATCGGGCGTGATATGGGTAATTGCGTCCGAAGTCCGAAGTCCGTCTGACCGTTGCATCCAGCCTGTACCCGGCTGGCGATTCCGAAGCCTTTCGATGGATCCGGTAAGCTCTCCGTGGATGATTCCAGATGTGCGTGAAGGCTGCCAAGAATTGCTTGACAGGAAAGAAAAATAGTACTAAATAATTAGTATGTTGCGCGTAATCCTGTTTTTCTACGCGGCGTAAGGAGGTTGACGATGCGATATGCCGTATGCACGGCGATAGCCTTAATTTGCACAAACTTGCGGGCGCAGACTCCGCCCGCCAAACCCCAGTTCGACGTGGCATCGGTGAAGCCGGCGGCGAATGACGAGACGGGCATCGGCCGCATTCCGATGATGCGGGAGATGATGCGAAACGGGCGGCTGCCCGGCATGATTCCGATGAAGGACCCGGGCCGTATCCGCCTGGAGAACTGGGCATTACTCGACCTGATCGCCGCTGCCTACCGCGTGCGTGCCACCCAGGTGTCCGGCCCGGCCTGGCTTTCCGACCAGGCCTTCGATATCGAAGCCAAGGTGCCCGATGGCGCTCCGAAGGAAGAGTTGAATGCCATGCTGCAATCGCTGCTCGAAGAACGCTTCGGTCTCAAAGTGCATCGCGATACGCAGACCAAGCAGGGCTTTGCGCTGGTGGTGGGTAAGAATGGGCCCAAGCTGAAACCCGCTGAGCCGCCGCCCGCTCCTGCCGAGGGGCTCACCGATGAGGAGCAAAAAGCTAAGACCAAACAGCAGGGGCCGACGCTTTTGGCGGCCATGATGCAGCGCATACAGGAAAACCGCGATAGCGGCACGCCCCTGGGCGGACTCAGCACCGGACGGTGGGACTCGGTCACCACCGAAGAATTGGCCTCGCATCTGGTGCGATTCGCCGAGGCGCCTGTGGTCGACGAGACCGGTTTGACAGGAAAGTATTCCGTCACCATAGAGACCTGGAAGAATGCCGAAGTTCCCGGAGGAACCGTTTTCGATGCTGTCGAAAAACTCGGCCTGAAATTGGAGGCGCGCAAGGTAACCGTCGAAACCGTGGTGGTTGATCAGGTCTCCAAAACGCCGACTGCGAATTAGGAGGTCCCACAGACGCCTTGCCGTAGGCCGCTCAAGCGGCCGAGTGGGTCACCACCCCTGGACCCCATAAACCTGCCGCGGCGGCAAACTTATGGGTCCAGTCACATGCGCTAACGCCCTCGGAGGTAGCGCATGCTTTAGCTATGCTTTAGCTATGCTTTAGCTATGCTTTAGCTATGCTTTAGCTATGCTTTAGCTTGTCCCGCGGTCGAGCGAAGCTCGCCGCGTACCGTTTCACCGCACAACTGCGATGGCAAGCATACCCCACCCGTCTGGCTCACTGAGATGCGCGAACACTTCGGACGCTGTGTTGAGTCATTGAGTGGGAGCGTAGTAGCCGAGCCGCCAATGCGCTTTGAGCGGCGAAACACCGTGCGGTTGCGCCAGCTTCACTTCCACGCGGCGGTATTTTCCATCTTTGGTTTGATTCTTCGGGTAATAGCCGAGAACATATTGGTTTCGCAACTCGATCGCAATTCTGGCGGCGACGCTCGGCAGGTCGCTCATGAGCGCCGCGGCGAAAGCCCGGCCGCCGGTTTGCGTCGCGATTTCCGATAGCAGCTTGGGCCCCGAGATTTCCTCGGGGGTCAGCCCGAAAGGCAGGCTGGGCTCAAACACACCCATGGCGTAAATTTGTACATCCGCTTCGCGAACCAGCGACTCGATCTCGGCCGCGGTGTATTTGCTGTGATTGTCTCCGCCATCGGAAACGATCACGATCGCTTTTCGGGGATTCGTCGCCTTTTTCATTTCGCGTAAGGCCAGGTTAAGAGCGTCGAGCATTGCCGTCAGCCCGCCCGGCTGAGCCTTCTTAAGCGCGTCTTGGATCTCGCCCGTGTTGGCCGTGAATCCCACTGAAAGTTTTGCGCTGTCGCTGAACTCCACAAGCAACGCTTCGTCGTTCGCATTCATGCTTTTCAAAAACTGAGCGACTGCCGCTTGAGAAGTTCGAAGCTTAAAATCCATGCTGCCGCTTTCGTCGAAGACCAAGCCAACCGAGAGAGGCGCATCCTCGCCGGAGAAGTGTGCCACACTCTGTTCCACGCCATCTTCGAACAGATGGAAATCTTCCTTTTGAAGCCCGAGGACAAAACGATTCAGCGAATCGGTTACCGCTACTGGGATCTGCACCAGGGTTGTATCCACGCGTAGGGTAAGTCCCGTGCTTTGGGGGAGAGGCGTAACGGCCTGCTGGCCGGGTTTTGCGCCCACCGCATCCTGACCGAAAGCCGCGATCGAAAACACCAATACGGCTAAGGCGCTTGCCACACAGATGTTATAAACAGCCCACTTTCCCGATGGCATGACACTGCTCCCAACTGGTCGATGAGTTTAGCATTACACAGTTTCTGAGCGGTGAAGCAACTCGCCGGCGTCAAGGGCGTCAAGGAGCCCCTCGCCAGCCGGGCCCGGTACGCCACGGGTAACCGGAACCTCCGCGCCGGCATCTAACACTATGTAGACCGTACGGAAGGGTACCAAGATGAAGATCGAACGAAGCGTAGTAACTGGGATGATTGCCGCGGCCCTGATCGGCGTGAACCCTGGGATTTCGGCATCCATACCGAATGCCGCGCGCGTTCCGGCTCAGATGGTGATCACCGTGCTTCCGGGCCCGGGCGGCAGTCGGCCGAAGAGTGTGGAAGCCGGCGAGTTGACCGTTCAGCAGGGCAACACTCCCGTGCGCGTGGCTAGCCTGCAGCGCCTGACCGGTGACCTGGCTGACATGCAACTTTTCGTTTTCCTGGACGATTCCACGCGGTCATCCAGCCTCGGTAGCCAGATCCCCGAGTTGAAGACCTTTCTCGAATCCTTACCCGCCACGACCCAGGTGGCGGTCGGTTACATGCGGAACGGATCCTTCGCTCTGGCGCAGTCGTTCACCGCGGATCATCGGAAGGCTGCGAATGCCGTACGCCTGCCGGAGGCCATTCCGGGCGAGAATGGCAGCCCTTACTTTGCGCTTTCCGATCTCGGGAAGCATTGGCCGTCGAAACAACCGGCCGGCCGCCGGGCGGTGTTGATGCTGACAGACGGTGTGGATCGCTACTACGGTACTGCGGATATGGACGATCCTTATGTCGACGCGGCCATCCACGACACGCTGAAAGAGGGTGTGGTGGTCTATTCCATTTATCTTCGCGGCGCCGGTCTCTATGGCCGGAGCGCCTGGGTGACCAATTTCGCGCAGTCCCGTCTCAGCGAGGTCAGCCAGGAAACCGGCGGCTATGCGTACTTCCAGGGTTTCACCGATCCGGTCTCGATTTCGCCATTCTTGAAAGACTTTCAAGATCGTCTCGATAATCAGTACCGGGTGACTATCGAAGCGTTGAGCGAGAAGGGCGTCCAACCTGTGAAGCTGCGGACCGAGCTGCCCGGCCTGAAGATTCAGGGCCCGACGCACATTTATGTGCAGTAGTGGGGCAGCCAATCCTGGCTGCAGCCGGCTTTCAGCCGGCTCTCTTCACTTACTCGTCAGTCGGTTTAAGTCATCGGCCGGTCTAAGTCGGAGACGTTCTCGCGCGTGGGGCTGGTCCCGCTTTTGGCCGGGACAGCATGCGCATTATTCCCCCGGTAAGCCCGAACACTAGACATACACAGCGGCACATTAGCCACTCAGGAGCATTGTTAGTTAGCGCCGTCCGTCGGAAACGATGTTAGAGTCAGCCGGCGCCTGAAATTAAGGATGGATCCGGTGGCTGACGACTGATGTTCGTCAGTGCGTAAGTGGTCGCGCCGAACCGCGGCGGCGATTCGAGCTGAGAAGCTAAGCGGCGATTTTGTTTGCCGCGGCCAGACCCCGTTGTTTCAGCATGGAATCGGCATGGACCGTTGGCTTGACGATGCGGATTGGCTGCAATATCGTAGGTCTAATGCGACGCCGCCAGTTTCTACGCTTTGCGTTCGGGGCCGCCGGCATGCCCTTGTTGGCGCAGAAGGGGCCAACGCCTATCGAGGAATCCGATTTCGGAAATGCCAAGCTGTGCCACCGCCTGGATGCCAAAAGCATCACCGATGACGACCTGCGTTTCCTGCGCCAGATCGGGCTGAAATGGGTGCGCCTTGAATTCGGCGAGGGCGAAATCACTCTCGATGCGCTGCGGGCCGCGCAGCAGCGGTTCGCGCAGGCCGGCATCCGGATCTACTCGGGCGTTCACTATGCGTATCGCTCGCGCCGGGTCCAGTTGGGGGAGCCCGGGCGGGACCAGGACATCGAGACTTACCGCGGGTTCCTGCGCGACCTCGGCAAGCTGGAAATCCCCATCGCCTCGTATGACTTCCACCCGGCCAACACTTATACGACGAAGATGGTCGAGCACCGCGGGTACACGGCGCGGGAATTCGATCTCGACGATTTCCGCAACACCGTGGAGAAGCGGCAATTCGACCGGGAGTATTCGGCGGACGACATCTGGGCCAACTACACATACTTCCTGAAAGCCGTGCTGCCGGCAGCCGAAGAAGCGGGGGTAAAGCTGGCGCTGCATCCCGACGATCCGCCGGTCGCGAAGATGAACGGCGTGGCCAAGCTTTTTACCCATTACGACGGTTACCGGCGAGCGGAAGAGATCGCCGGCGGCAGCCGCAGCTGGGGACTCACATTCTGCGTGGGTACGTGGTCGGAGGGCGGAGATCGCATGGGCAAGGACGTCTTCGAAATGATCCGCGATTTCGGCGGGCGCGGCAAAATCTTCGAAGTGCATTTCCGCAACGTGACCGGGCCTCTGCCGCACTTCGTCGAAACGTTTCCGGACGACGGGTATATGGACATGTACCGGGTGATGAAGACGTTGCGCAAGGCGCGGTTCAACGGCGCCGTGGAGCCGGACCATGTACCGCAGCTGGCCGGCGACAGCGGGCTGCTGCGCGCGGGGACCGCTTACTGCATTGCATACATGCGCGCCTTGCTGCGGCGGGCAAATGAAGAGGCGGGATAGTAAGAGGGTTCACGATAAAAACCGGAGAGCGCACCCGGAGCGAGGAAACTTGGGCCAGACCGTGGCGCACGCACTCATGCGTCGCACNNACGCGCTTCGGTCCTCGCGCGCGAGGAACACCCGAAAGACCACTATGCAAAATCAATGAGTTGCCGCGAGTTTCCGGAGAAACCCGTATCTGCTAGATTTCTAGCATCTTTTCCGGTATCATGATCCGATGCTGCACGACCTTCGTTACGCCGCCAGGATGCTTCGAAAGAGCCCGGGATTTGCACTCCTCGCGGTTACGGCCCTTGCGCTGGGGATTGGAGCCAATTGCGCAATTTTCAGCGTGGTGCGCGCGCTGCTGCTCGCTCCGCTGCCGTATGCCGACGCGGCGCACCTCTATGAAATCGCCTCGGTGGATTCGAAGGCGGAGGGCGCGTCGCTGGCCGCCTTCGCGGCTCTCCAGGAACGTTCCGGCGCGTTCAGGCAGCTTTCAGTCGACCGCTTCTGGTCGTTCACGCTGACGGATCGCTGGGGCGACGCGGAGCGGATCTATGGACGCACGCTCTCGGCGGAAACCATGCCCTTGCTGGGCGTTTCGCCTCAATTGGGACGCGCATTGGGACCGGAGGATTATCGTCCCGGAGCGCCGCGGGTCGTCTTGCTTTCGCACCGGCTTTGGACGCGGCGCTATTCGCGCGACCCTCGCGCGGTGGGGCGGACCATCCACCTTGACGAAGACGACTATACCATCGTCGGCGTGATGCCGGCGCAGTTTCAGTTCCCGGTATCGGTATACGACGTCTGGAGTCCCTGGACTTTTTCGGGCGCGGAGCTGGCTAACCGCCGGGATCACGGGGCGATCTTCTACGCGAGACTCCGCGCGGGCGCGACTGTCGCACAGGCGCAGGCGGAGCTGGAGGCGTTCGCTCACGGCATAGCCGCCCAGTTTCCCGACACGGAAAAAGACTGGCATCCAAGGATCGGTCCCACTAAGCTCGGCTCACGCGATCAGTACCGGACGGGATTGCTGACGCTTCTGGCGGCGGTCGGCTTCGTGCTGCTGATTGCGTGTCTGAATGTCGCGAACCTGCTGCTGGCGCGCGCGGCGGGCCGCAAGCGGGAAATTGCGATGCGGATCGCGTTGGGCGCCGGCAGAGCGCGAATCGTCCGGCAACTGCTGACCGAAAGTCTGCTGCTGGCTGGCTTGGGCGCGGCGCTGGGAATGCTGTTTGCGTCCTGGGGCGCCAGGGCGCTGATGACTTCGTTCCCCATACGCGCGCCGCTGGCGCCGCTGGAATACCCGGGATTCGATGGAACGGTATTCGGGTTCGCGTTGGCGGTCGCGTCGATCGCGAGTCTCATCTTCGGCCTCGCTCCGGCAGTTCAACTATCGCGGACCAATCTGAACCGGGAGCTGAGGGGCCCGCGGCGGTTCGGCTCGCGAGGGGTGCTGATCGTCGCTGAAACGGCGTTGTCCATGATACTGCTGATCGGCGCGGGGCTGATGATTCGCAGCTTTACGCGATTGGTGGAAGTCCAGCCGGGATTTCGCGCGGAGAACGTCCTCACCGTTCAAGTTCCGATGCCAAGCTTTCTGAGCGGCATCGCCAGCTTCGCGTCGCGAATCGAAGTTGAGGCGCGGCAGGCGGCCGAATATGGAGATCTGATCGATCGCTTTCGCGCGCTTCCGGGCGTGATCGCCGCCGGGGCGGCAACGGTGCTTCCACTGGGGGCGGTCGAAGTGCACACGCAGGCCGGATTCGAGGGCGATCCGAATCCTCGCCAGGATCATGGGGCGCAGTTGTGCGCGGTGAGTCCGGATCTTTTTCGCGCGCTAGGGATTCCGCTGCTGGCCGGGCGCGCGTTCAACGATGCGGATACGGCTGGCGCGCCGGAGGTCGCGATCGTGAACGACGTGATCGCGCGCCGCTACTGGCCGAACGGGAATCCCATCGGAAAGCGCGTAAACATGTCCGGCGCGCCCAGGGGACCGTGGTACGAAGTGGTGGGCGTCGTGGCCGCGATTCACCATCGCAAGCTTTCCGACCGGCTCCAGCCCGAGCTCTACCGGCCATACCGGCAGTATCTTGGCCCCGCGTTCGGATCTGTGATCGCGATCCGCTCCGTTCGCGATCCGTCCGCGCTGGGGCCGGCGATCCGCGGCCTGATTCGCACGCTCTATCCGAACCAGCCGATCGGCGAGATCAAGCCGATGGCGGACCTGGTGGCGGATACAATCGCGCAGCCGCGCTTCTATACGGTGCTGCTGGCGGCCTTCGCGGCGCTGGCGCTAGCGCTCGCCATCGCGGGAATTTACGGCGTGATGTCGTATTCGGTGGCGCAGCGGACCCGCGAGGTCGGCATTCGCATCGCGCTCGGAGCGACAGGCAGGCAGGTGTTGGGATTGGTGCTGCGCGAAGGGCTCGCGATGGTGCTCGCTGGGGTTGTGCTTGGCGTCGCGGGCGCAGCGGCGCTTACGCGGCTGATCCGATCCGAGCTTTATGAAACCACGCCGACGGACCCGGCCGTATTCATCTGCGTTTCGCTGGTACTGCTGGCGGTGGCGGGCGCGGCAGGATATTTTCCCGCCTCGCGGGCCGCCGCGGTCGATCCGATAGTCGCGCTTCGCGAGGAATGAATGGGGCAGGCGTCCGAAGGCTCCGTCGCCTATGCGCACAAATTGCGGGGCGGCCAATCCTGGCTAATGCCGGCTTTCAAGCCGGCGCTGGTCGGGTGCGAAAACTCGCATATAGCTCGAAAGAGCCGCATGTAAGGCGGCTGTAGTCGGGATTGGCTGCCCCACAGCTAATGCTTGGCGATCTGATGTGTCTCATATGGACGTCTGCCAGAATACAGTGGCGAAAAAGCCCTTCTGCTTAACAGCGTCTTATAGAGCTTCGCGCAATTGGGTGACGGCCAATGGGGGGCAGATTGCCAATCCAATGTCACTTACTTTGGAACCGTTGACCACTACCCCAGGATCGCCGGGGGCCTGGGAAGACTCCGCGCATCAACCTTACGATAATCAACCCGGCTGAATCGGCTTCCCGCTCAATCCGGATGCCTCCTCCGGGAACCTCATCCTTAGCCACTTGGCCCACGGCGTGCTGATACCCTGTCATGTCATCCACGGTTACCGAGCATCTTGCGACCACCATCGAAGAGCCTCTCGCGCGGCTGGTGGCTTTTGAGCCCACCACGTTGCCGGTGTTGAGCGTGTACTTGAACACTCAGCCGGACCAGCACGGACGAACGCCCGACCCGGCGCCGTATCTTCATCGCGAACTCAAAGCTCTGGCCCGGACCTGGGCGCCGAGTTCCCCGGAGCGTCACAGCTTCGATCGGGACGTGGAGCGAATCGTTTCCTATGCCACCGGCAAGATCGACCCCGCGGCAAACGGGGTCGCCATAT
Source organism: Bryobacterales bacterium (assembly GCA_003135055.1). Lineage (GTDB taxonomy): Bacteria > Acidobacteriota > Terriglobia > Bryobacterales > Bryobacteraceae > PALSA-243. The sequence continues at coordinate 9,934 of PLDF01000341.1, forward strand.
TCGCCTGTTGGGGCGCGGAAGAATTCTTCGAGGCAATTCAGTTGACCACCCCCGTCAGCGATAACCGCGTTTACGCCTACAACCAACCTCATCTGTATCACCTGGCCCGCCTCGACGAGCAATACCCGCGGTACGCCGCGGTGCTCACGGATACGAACACGGCGCGTATCTTCGTTTTCGGGCTTGGCCATGTCATTGATGCGGAGGAGGTGAAAGGCAAGAAAGTCCACCGGGTCAAGGTCGGCGGATGGTCGCAAGCCCGCTACCAGCGGCGTGTGGGGAATGCGCACCACGAACACGCTAAAGAGGTCGTCGAACGCCTGGCTCAGATTGTCCGCGAAGACCACGTAAGCCACATCATCCTTGCCGGAGATTCGGTTGTGATTCCGCTCCTTCAAGAACAACTGCCTCAGGAAATGGCGCCCATGGTGGAGGTAATGAAACTGGATATTCATGCTTCCGAGCAGGATGTTCTCACCGCAACCCTCGCCAAGCTACAGGAGCAGGAAGCCAAGACTGCCGGGGAAAAGGTGGAACGTCTGATGCATCAATATCGCGCTCGTGGATTGGCCGTAGTCGGGCCGCAGGAGACGCTCGAAGCCCTGGCCAACGGGCAAGTGGAAGAACTGCTGATTAGCGGCGCGCTGGAGGAGGCCCATCCCCAGCCGGAGGAAGTGCAAGCCATTTTAGCGCCGGAGATCCCCGATTCGGAGGGAGGAACGAAAAGCGAAGAACCACGGCAAGCGTCCCTTCCCGATCTGCTGGTGACGAAAGCGAAGCAGACCGGCGCGACCGTGACGTTTATTGAAGACCCGGCTTTGCTTGAATCGACCGGGGGCGTCGGCGCGTTCTTGCGATGGCGCGCGTAAAATGCAATCGGGAGGCGCATAACCTAAACACTGGCTCCGATCGGAGCCGGCAGAGTGGAGAGGCAGGTGACAGAGAGCGGCCTACCTCCCCTACCCGAACCGGACATGCAGATTTTCCGCATCCGGCTCCCCGAAAAGCTCTCGCCTCAGACATTCACGGGATGCCGTTTCGTCTGGCAGCCGCTCAACGCTATCAGGGCCTTGCGCCTCGAACCACTGATAGATGGTCCGATCTTTGGGGAACTCGAACCCGCGCCGACTGCGTCGCTGGAGATGTTGGATCAAACGCTCACGGACATACCAGTCGATCTCCCAGCAGGCCCCGTGTGGGTTTCCAATCGAGAAGTACGCCTTCCAGCCGCGCAGCTGCTGGTTGATCTCGCCAATGAGTTCCGGTACCGGTTGCCCGGTGATTGCACTTGCCCGTTGCTTCACCACCGATGGCAGGCTTCCCTCTACGCGGCGGGTTGGCCGGCAACGTATTGCTAACGAGGCCGCTGATCTATGAGTTCGCTTTCGCTACAGCCCCTTTAATCCCACTAGATCAGCCAGGTTATCCTGGCGCACCGCGCGTCAGCAAGCGGATTTGCGGCAGCCCAGGGCTTGAAGAGCGCCGCTCCTGTTCCGCCGGAATCTGGCACCCGCATCGGGAAAGCATTCCCCGGCGTGCCGCCGGATCGGGTCAAGCGCAATCCGGTCTCGGGCGCCGGCCGCGCAACAGCGTAGACGCTACCGAAGCGGCCGTCCGTAAATCGACGCCGCGTGCAGTTTCATCCGCCGTGCGCTTAAGCGGAGCTGGGCATGGGCGCGCGCGCAGGTCACTACGCTTTGCGTCCACTCTATGAGCTCGCGCATCTGCGCCAACCGCGCTTCGCCACAGTTCCCGCCGCGAATCTCGCCGGCCACTTGCCCGGCATAGGTCTCCCAGAGCGCCGACGCTTTGCCGAACTCTCCGGCGGACACGGCGCGCCGGACCCGGGCGTGAATTTCGCTATCCACTGGCTATCGCTGTTTCGTTCGCCTGGGTTGAGGCGAACAGGTCGCTCACGTACGAATATGTCTGTTCCATGCTCGATATTAAGGCGTCGGCCGCCGCCATCTGATTGGTAAGATTCGTCTGGAGCAAGGTGACCTGGGCCTGCTGGGTCGTGATCTCAGTGCCGATCTGGGAGAGCTCAGTCGTCATGCTGGTTTGCGCGTTCGTGACTTCTCCGCTAGTGGGATCTACCAAACCCGTGAGAGTGTTGTTGACGCTCTGCAGGAATCCGCCTCCGGCGATGGAGCCAAGGTAGGCGTCGATCGCGGTCGAATTGGTCAAATCGGAGCCTAACAGGGTGGATTCGTTGAACGTCAACTGACCGTTCGTGCCGAGCGTGAGCCCCAGATCGGTGAGCCCGCTGATAGCGCCGCTTCCGCTGCTATAGGTTCCGATGGAGCCGAGCGCTTCCGAGAGATCGAATACGATGCTCTGTCCTTGCAGCGGGCCGGCGTTCTGGCCGCGCTGTGCCGTGACTTCGGTCGCCGCGGCGTTGTAGGCGGTGGTGAAGCTGGTGAGCGCGTTGGCGAGAGTGGTCGACGAGCGCTCGACGGTGATATTGTCGGCCGTTGCGCTGCTGGCGAGCAGGTCGACCGTGAGTCCGGGAGAGATGGTCACGGTGGGGGTGTTGCTGGTGACGGTCAAACCCGAACCGTTCACCTCATACTGCGCCGCCTGGCCGGTGATTTGCTGCGTTTGGAGGCTGGCTCCATTGAGCTGCAGGTCGACCGGATCGCCGTCGAGCGTCGTACTCTGGAGCGAGATCCGATAGTCCGGCGTGCTGCCGGAGCCGACGTTGACTACGGTAGCCTGGACATTATCGCCTGCCTGCGAGTTGATGGCCGAGGCCACGCTGGCGGCGCTGTCGTCCGTGGGAGTAATCGTGAACGACTGTCCGCCGGCGAGAAGTTGGTAGGGGGGCGGAGATCCGGACTGATTGTCCACCCAGGTACTCGTACTCAAGCTGGTGGAGTAGGCGCCCGCATCGCTCACTAAAACGGAGTAGTTTCCCTCCGCCGCCCCATCCGAAGTGCTCGCGGTCAAAACGCTTGGGTCGGACACCGTGGGGGTGAACGAAGATCCGCTGACGGCTTGATCGATGCCTTGAACCGCCGTTTGCAGGTTGGTGAACAGCGTAGTGATAGTGCCGAGCTCGGTGGATTGGCTGGTCAACGTGGTTTGGTCGCTCTGGAGTTGGGTGATGGGAAGAGTGGCAATTGCCACCTCCCTGGTGATGGCGCTTTGCAAGCTGCTCGAAAACGCGCTGGTACCGGTGAATAATGAGCTGGTAGATGCCGTAGCCATAAAACCTCCCTGGGCCGCAAATGAACTCATCGTCCATTTCCGGCCCAAGCTTTAACCCGGCCACCCATGCGAGCGGCCGGCGGATCGAGATCCGTGCTATTTACTGCAGGAGATGGAGGACCGCCTGCGGTTCGGAGTTGGCCTGCGACAGCGCCGCGATGCCGGCCTGTTGCAGAGTCTGCCCCTTGGTCAGGTTTGCCGCATCGGCGGCCACGTCGGCATCGCGGATACGCGACTCGGCTGCCGTGAAGTTGGTGATCTGAGACTGCGCCAGACCGATCGCATAGTTCAACTGGTTCTCGCCGGTACCGACCGCGGCTTGGGCGCTACCCAGTTTGGTCACGGCCGCGGCTAGGGCGGCGACGGCCTGTAGCGCGTTCTGCTGCGTATCGATGGAAACCGTGGTACCGGTTCCCAGGGTCGAGGAGGCGACCGTTTGGCCGGCCACTCCGGCTCCGGAGAATCCGTTTCCGTTCGGCGAACTGCCGGCGCTCACGCTGAACGCATTGTTGGAGCTGATGAAGTTGATCTGCTCCGCGCCACCGACGTTCTCTTTCACCGCCACGATGCCCTGAAGAGTCGGGTCGTTGGTCTGTTGAAGCTCCTGGTTGATGTAGCTCACGGCCGAATCGACGCTCTGGCCGGTCTGGGCCGTAGCATTGTTCTGCAACGTGATGCTTTTCGATTCCAGCGTGCCGTCGCTGCTATTCGCCGAGACGGTGATGGCCTGCGTATCGCTGCCGAATTGCATGGCCCCGAACGTTAGAGCCGCGGTGAGAGCGCCCTGGGCGTTGACAGTGCCGCTGGTGGAAACGCCACTAGCGTCGTCAAACGTCGATTTGTCGGCGGAGACGGTTGCGCCGGCGTAACCCGAGGCGGAGCCAGTGCCGAAGCCGATATTCGCTCCGGTGGAAGGGGCCGTCGCGGCGGTGCTGCCGCTGGCGCTGACGCGAAACTCGGTGCCGTTGCTGGATGCGATCTTGAGCTGTCCGGCGACAACAGTTGCCTGCAGACCGGCGGCCTGGAGGCTCGTGCTAGTCGAGATACCGGTGTTGATCGCATCGGCGATGCTCTGGGCGCTGCGCGCCGTGCCCGAAGTGGAGCCGACGATTCCGAACGTGGTCGCCGCCGCGCCGCCAACGGTAAGGCTATGTCCGCCCTTGCCGACAGCCGTGAGAACCAGAGCGCCGCTTGAGGCGACACTGGCCGTCACCAGGGTGTTCAGCGCGGAACCGTTGATATCCGCCGCCGCTTGGGCGATAGTGGTGCTGCCCGCAGCCAGCGTGTAAGAGGTCGCCGCCGCGCCGTCGATGCTAATGGTAAGGGCGGTGCCATGGGCGTCAGTCGCGTTTGCAACCACACTACCGGTTGCGGTAGCCGCAGTGGCATCGCCGCCGGCGAGGTCTATGCCGCCGACAATCGTATTTCCAGTGGAGGCCGCACCGTTGAACGAGAACTGCAAAGCCGCGGTCCCAGTCGCGGTCGCACTAGCGAACCCCGTGCCGGTGATGGTGGAATAGTCCGCCGCGGTCGTCGTGGCGCCTGCCGCGAAAGAGCCGAAGCCAAGTGCGTTAGCTGTATCGCCAGTCACTTGGACGTTCATCTTGTCGCCCTTGGCGTCCGTGAATACCAGGGGGTCGGTAGAAGTCGCCCCTTGGCTGACCGTGATGCCGGCCGCTTGCAACGCGGTGTTATTGGCGACTTGGCTGATGATGTCGGCGGAGGCCGTTGCCTCGGTGGTGGAGCCGGAGCCCAGGTTCAGAGTCACCGGACTGGTCATGCCGCCGCCGCTGATTTGGAAAGCGACAGCGGTGGGGCTGGTAATGGTGGTGCTGCCGGCGGCGGTTACCCCGCCTGTGACGGTCGAAGCGATCGACGTGCCGGTGGAGCCGCTCGAGATATTGCCCATGAGCGCGTTGGCCATCTGGTCGCCGGCCTGTACCTGGAAGGCCGTGTTGCTGGATGTGAACGCCAGTTCCTGTCCGCCGCTGGCGTCGGTGTGCACCGAGGCGATAATGCCGGCGCTCTGGAAAGCCGTGTCCGATGCGCTGGCGCCGCCGCCCGTTGTCGCGATGGCGCTGTTCAGCGCCGTAACCAGGGTGTTTATATCGGTCACGCCCTGCAGGTTCACCGAAACCTTGGCCTGGCTGCCGTCGGAAAATCCGGGCCCGGAGAAATCGAATTCCGTGTAGCCGCTGGTCGACGTCGTATTGGCGGCGTTTCCGGTAATGTTGGACACCGAGCTCGCGGAGGCCGCGCTTAAATCGGTGGTTCCCCCCACGGCCTGGAATCCCGTCAATCCGAGACTCTGCGTGTCTACCGTCGCGGCGCTCAGGTTGATGTTGAGAGTGCCATTGCTGGCCGAGAAGCCGCCCGTGGTGGTATCCTTGCCGCCGCCGATATACACCGAGAGGTCCGTGGCGAACTGGCCGCCCTGGTTCAGGCCGACGGCTTGAGACTGCTGGTTGACTTCCGTCAGCAGGCTCTGAAACTCATTGTTCAAAATGGTTCGGTCGCCGGTAAACGTTCCCGAAGCCGACTCCGTGGAAAGCGAGCGGAGCGTATCCAGCATCTGAGAAATGTTGTTCATGCCGCCATCGGCGATTTGCAGGGTGCTGGTGGCGTTGTTGGCGTTCTGCACGCCCTGCGTGAGTTCCGACTCGCTGCTGCGAAAGCCGTTGGCGACGGCCAGTCCGGCGGCGTCGTCGGCCGCGGAGTTGATCCGGTAGCCGGATGTGAGTTGTTGAATAGTCGTGCTCTGGAAAGCCTCGGTGGCATTGAGGTTTTGCTGACCGATGAGAGAATCTATGTTCGTTTGAAGTGAAATTGACATCGTGAAATCCTTTCGTTATTTTCGTTGGCGTCTTGCCAGCTATTTCTCTCTTCGGCGTGAACCGGAAGAACTTGAGACTGGTTTGAGACGGGCTATGAGTCTGGAGAGACCGGCCGCCGAACAATTCCCCGCCGCGGTGCGATTCTCCTCCTCGACTAATTTGATTTCGCGCGCCACCACCGGCGTTTGGCGCGGCGCGCGAATTCCCACGGTGACGCGAGACCGTCCGATCCGTGCAATGACGATTTCGACATCGTCGCCAATCAGGATGACCTCGCCTACGCGGCGCGACATCATCAGCATGCGCCCGCCTTGTCCGGCGGACGCAGCGGGTGTTGCAGCGAGTAGGCATCCCCGCCTACGGCCTGCACGCCCTGCATCTTGCGCAGGTTGACGATTACCGGCGCCAAGAGATTGGCGGTTGCCCCGTCTTTCCGCAATGCCACTACCGCCAGGCATTCGACGTCTTCTCCCAGGCGCGGCTGCCGCGATGTGGGAAGGTCCAGCCGGCGAAGATCTTCCTTCTTCAGGCGCAACTGGTAGTGCGGATCGACGGCCAGCGCGCGGAGAACCGGAAAGCACACGTCCGGGTTGTCCAGACTCTGTAGAAAGAGTAATGGATGGGTCTTGGGAAGCTGGATCAGGACAAACTTCCGGCGCTCTTCAAATGCAGGAAGTCCCGCGCGGAACTCGATCTCCGATCCCGGTTCGTACGGAATCTTCCCGAAATATTTGGTCTTGACTGCTGGCATGCGGCTCTACTGTGGGTTATATCGGCGGCGCGACTGCCGGACTTTATGCCGCGGCCGGAATTAATTGCGCTTTCAGCCGGGCCCGGAAGGTTGGCGCACTCCGCTAAAACCGGACGTACTTGGGCGGGGGGTGCTTAACCGTTTTGGGGGCCTGGCTCAGAAAGCGGTTTAACATGTCGCATTCACAGTGTTATGGGGCGTGTTATGGCGCCCAGGACAGCGCGAGCCAAATGGGTTCGGGTGTGGTGAGTGGGGTCGATTTATATTCAATAGTCAAAGAACTGGTGGGAATGGCTGGGCGAAATGCGCCGAAAGCCGGGCCACAGAATGAATTTCGGGTAGTGCCGGAGCGCGACCAGGGGGTCGCGCGCGGACCAGCGGGTCCGCCCAGGGGTCCGCCCTACTTCTGAGTTACGCGGCTGCGGGCATTTGGCGACCTGACGTCGGATTTACGCGGGTTTTCGCGTAGTCGCGGGCTTCGTTGAGGCGCTGAGTGCGGGCGATCAGAAGGGTGATTGCGGCAACTGAAAAATCAGAATTAATCCCCAGGAGCTGGGGCGGGAAATCGGTCGCCGGATCGTACTTTTCGCCTTTGCTCTGTGCGAGTTGGGAGAGCAGCAGGACTTCTTCGAGCGCTTGATCGCGNNGTATCTTCGATGAGAAGCTGGGTGGGGTCTTCGGTTGTGCCCACGCTGGGATTGCCGGGATTGAAGCCGAGCAGGCCTTGCCGGCCGGCGGCGAAGATACCAGATTCGATGGCGCGGGCGCGCTTGAGACGCCAGCGGTCTTCGGCAATGGCTTGGGCGATATCGATTTCGAGGGCGCCGACGGGGGCGAGGGCTTCGCAGATGCTTTGGCAGTGCGCGTCGAAGGCGGTTTGCTCAGCGGGAGTGAGAAGGTGGATCTGACCGGTGAGGCCGTGTTTGTAGGCATTGAGACGAGTGCGCTGCGTGCCGGCCTTGCTGCTGGGTCCGGCGGGGCCGGTGGATTCATTGGGAAACTCGGCGTCGTGCCTGGCGATGATCTCGGCCATTGCCTTCTCTTTGTCGAACATGGGTAGTACCTCTATTCCCAGCAGAGCATGGCGACATCGGGATGCAGGGGAGGAATGCCTGTATGAGGTTGAAAGGAAAGGGCAACTTTATTTTTGGAACGCGTGATCGGGGTTGGCGGCCAGTCTCGAAATGGCTACTGACGTGAGCCGCTCGCACCTGCGGACTGCCGATTACCGGCTTCCTTCCATGCCTCCGCAGCCAAGGGCAATTCGTTGAGTTCTGCGCGGGCTTCGCGCCAGGTAGGATAGTGCTCCCCGAGTATAGTCAGGAAGCGATCGCTGTGCGTTGGCTCAATGAGGTGAACCATCTCGTGGACGATGACGTATTCCAGGAGATCCTTGGGCTTCTTCACGAGCTCCGTATTCAGCCGAATATGTCCGGCCTTGTGATTGCAGCTTCCCCATTTGGTCTTCATCCGTTGCAGGAAATACGCTGCCACTTTCACCTTTAGCTTCCGCTCCCAGGTCTCAATGAGCGGTGGCAGAACCGCGTGCAAGAGCGCCTTATGCCATTCGTGCATCACTTCTGCGCGCTTCTGAGCGTCGCTGCCTGGGCGTACTGTGAGCGTGATGCGCCTATGGTCCAGCGAAACGAACGGCTTGGTTTCGCGGTAGACGATAGTAAGCAGGTGACGCCGGCCCCACAGGTAGTGACTTTCCCGTTCTACGAATGTGCGGGGGGATTCACGGGCCTGATTCCGGAGTTTCGATTGTTGGTCACGAATCCAGGCCAGCTTTGAGATCGCATAAGCTCGGACAACCTCCAGACGCGTCCCGGTGGGAGCCACCAAAGTCACCCTGCCGCCGGGCGGGTGCACGGAGAGGTGAACGTTCTTTATGGCCTTCCGGGTTACCAGAATGGAGATTTCGCCGAGATGGATTGTTTCTTTCATTAGTAAAGCCGCATTAGTAAAGCCGCATCAGTAGCCGGGTTGGTTCTTGACGATGTCAAAAATGGCCTGCGTCGCCTGCCGGTCACGAGACATGATGGGAAAAAGAGCGTTCAGCACCTGCTTCTCCCGGGTCTCGTCGCCCTTCCATCCGGCCGGAGCTCTCTCACGCATGGCCAGGTCGAGCGCGAGCGCGAGCTTGGCCTTTCCGTCCTCGTCCGTGGGGCATTGGAATGTTGTGGCGGGAATGTTGCCAAGATTGTTGAAGAGCACGATCGCTCCGGGATGTCCGTTTAGCAGCGCGGGATGGCCGCCGCCCTTCTTCCGCACAAGGCGATTCGCCAGGTCCTCCGCATTCAACAGAAATGCCTCGTAAGTCGTCGTATTAGAGCGGCTCAGCCGGATGAGGTCATCCAGCAGCTTCGACATTTCCGCGTAGAACCTCGGGTCGGTGAGCTGGTTGCGAACAATGGTTTTGCGGATATTATTGATGATCGCTTCGGCGACCGAGTCCCGCGATAACTTCCCCTTCGCGTTCAGGCTTCTGGCGATGGCGTCGTGGATTCCGGTTTCGACAATCAGCTCCACCAGCGATAGCGAGCTCATCAGATTGCCCAGATCGTTGACGGGATCTGCCTGAATATAGGTATTGAGGAGGTGGCGCATATCCGCCTCGAAAGGTTTGATGTCCAGTTCTTCGCCCGAATGCTTCTTGATGGCGGCGCGGGTATCGCTGTAAGACTCCACTTCCCTCTGCAGAGCGCCAGCTTCGGCATTCGAGTAACCCGCTTCGGTGAGGTTTCCGGCAAGTTCCGCGTAGGCGCGCACCAAGGTGGCCACACCTTTGTAGAACGAGACGCGCAGTGCCTCCGTGTCACCAAGGGCGTTGGGGTGGTTGGCATCCCCGCAGAAATAACGGATATACTGCTCGAGCTCGCGCGGCGGTATCACCGGGTCGCAAAGATAGCGAAGCGCTTCAAGGGCGGCATCGAGCTTTTTCTTCCCCTCAACCCGCCAATCTTTAAGTTCGACGTTGTTGTCCCCTCCACAACCCCCGTCGGTATCTAACTCCTCAGAGGTGTACACCGCGATGGCTTCCTGCACATCCGCGAACAGCTCTTTGAAATCGACGATGTGCCCGTAGTCTTTGTCATCGCCATCGAGCCGGTTGGTCCGGCAGATGGCTTGGAACAGATTGTGCTCATACAGCTCGTTGTCGAGATAAATGTACGTGCAGGAGGGCGCGTCGAAACCGGTCAGCAGCTTGCTCACCACGATCAGCAGCTTGAGATTGGCCGGCTCTTCGATAAATCGCCGCTTGGCTTCCTCTTCGTACGCTTTCGTGGTCTGGCCATTCTTCAGAACATGCTTCGTATAGGTGTCGAATTTATAGCGCTCATCGCTGCCGATGGGCTCGCGGGAGATCGCATTGTGGTTCGGCTCATAGGAGGTGACGACGCCGCAATACCTGCCGAAAGCGGTGTTCTGAAAAAGGCGGAAGTAGTGGCACGCATCGTAGATGCCGGCCGCCACCAGGATCGCTGTGCCCCGGTCGTTATTCAGGCGGGGCCTGAGGCTGAAATCCTCGATGATGCTGGCGATGATGCGCTGTTTGCGCTCGCCCGCGCTCATCAACTCCTCCATGGTCGCCCAGCGTTTGCGGACGACGGCGCGCTGGAAATTGTTCAGGCCCTTCGTTTTCTGTTCAAACCACGCATTGATGGCCGTTGGCGAGGTGAGTCGCTGCGGGACTTCGCGGGCCTCGTACTTCAGGTCGAGGATCACTTTGTCCGCTACCGCTTCATGGAATTTGTAGGTGTGGATGTACGTGCCAAAGATTTCGCGCGTCCTCAGCTTGTCCTTGTCCTTGAGCAGCAGTGGCGTGCCAGTGAAGCCGATGAAGATCGCGTTTTCCAGCCAGCGCTTCATCTGCTTGTTCATATCGCCACCCTGGGTGCGGTGGCATTCATCCACGAATACGTAAAAATGCCCGTGGATTGGCGGCGGCGGGCCGTTGAGATCGGCGGGGTCGAACTTGTGGATCAGCGCACAGAGCAACCGGGGAGTAGTGGCCCCGAGCTTCGCGACGAACTCGGCCCGTGACGTAATTCGCGGCGGCGGCGAGTCCTCGCCGATAACCCTGGCGTTCCTCATCACGCCCTCAATCTGCCTGTCCAATTCGTCGCGGTCGGTGATCACCAGGATGCGAGCGTGCGGATCGTGTTCCAGCAGCCACTTGGCGAGCAGCACCATGAGAATGCTCTTGCCGCTGCCCTGGGTGTGCCAGATCACTCCGCCTTCTTGCCGCCGGATGCGCTCTTGCGCAGCCTTTACACCAGCGAACTGATGCGGCCGAGGCACTTTCTTTCTGCCGCCATCGAAGATGATGAAGTTGCGGATGAGATCGAGGAGACGGTGCTTGTCGCACATCTCAGCAAGCGGGCCGTCCAGCATCGCGCCGGCGGCCAACTGGTCCGTGTGTGCCGCCTTCCATTCCACAAAGAACTCTTCCTTTGTGGTGACCGTGCCGTAGCGCAGGCCTTGGGAATCGCTGCCCGCGAACACGAGTTGTACGGTAGCGAAGAAGGCCTTGTTGAAAATCTCCTCCTGATTGGTATAGAGCTGGCGCACGCCGTCGGCCACTTCCACCGAGCTGCGCTTCAGTTCGATCACGCCGATGGCGATGCCGTTCAGGTAAAGGACCAGGTCCGGCCTGCGCTCATACCCGCCGCGCAACGTCACTTCCTCGGCCAACGCAAAATCGTTGTCCGCCCACCGCTTCCATTCCACAAGATGGACGGTGTCATGTGGCTGCCCGGCGGCGATCTGGACCTGCACGCCGTAACGTAGGAGTTGGTACGTTCGCAGATTTGCCTGATAGAGCGTGACGCCGGTAACGTCGGCAGCGGCGAGGAGCTTCTGCAAAGCGGCCGAAATGTGCGCCTCCGAATACCCGCGCATTTTCAGGTTCGCCCGGAGTCGTTCCTCGTCGACGCAGCGGTTGTTCTCACCCTTGCTCCAATCGCCCAGGTAGTGATAGCCGAGACAGTCGATTCGCGACCTGTCTGTAAACAGCGAGATGACACGGTTCTGCGTGCGGCGTTCGGAGCGTGGCTGTTCAGGCATGGGCGTCATGGGGTGAAACGAGACGAGTTTTGCCGGTGAGTAGTTCCTGCATCATGGCTTGCTTGATGTTGCGGGTCTTGGCCAGACGCTGCTCCAGCACGGCGAGTTCCGCGTCCATGTCCGTCAGCACGGCGGCGATGGCGATTTGCTCCTCAGTCGAGGGAAGCTGAGTTTCGTAGTTCTTCACAACGTTCCAGTCAGTCCGAGGCATGTGTGTTCCATAAGCTGAGCTAGCGGCTTCGATAAATTGATCTGTGCTTACGATCTGGAGCAAGAGCCTAGGAATCAGTAGGAAGGGATCCGCTACCAGGACCCAAACCTCTGTTGAACAAAGCCCGTCGCGGGTTGCGAGCCAATACTTCCTCAAATAGGCACGGAGCTTTCCAAACAACACGTCGTCCTTTTCAAACACGGATTTCAAAGACATCCCTACTACAGTCGATGTGTGGCCCAGTAGGCAACCCGTACCTTGTTCGATGTGCTCCAACTCGACGCAGAATTTGCCGGGATTGCTTACGCGAGGATCCATTCGTGTCTTTCTCACTTGGACGATTTCCCCCAACCGCCTCGACTCCCATTCACCGCTGAAGCCGGGCAGGCGCGTCTTGCCGGTGAGCAGTCGCTGCATGGCGGCCTGCTTGAGGTCGCGCTTCTTGGTGATGAGCCGTTCCAGCGCGCCCAGTAGTGCATCTACGTCGCTGAACACCGTCGCGATGGCGCGCTGTTCCGCCGAGTCGGGCAAGGGCAGCGGCATGTTGCGGAGTTTATCTCCGCTAATCTTGGGCATGGTTCCCGTGGAACCGGCCGCCGCGCTGATGAAGTAGCGTCGGCCCCTTGAGCTGTTTGCGTAGCGCCAAAACCAGTGAGCCGCCTCTTGCGCCTTGAAGCGCAAGCGCATCATCAGGTCGGGGTATGCATAGACCCCGCTCGGGCCATCGAAAATCGCAGTCGTGCCGACAAGTTCCGATGTGTTCGACCGTTGAACGAGCACATCGCCCGCCCTGAGGAAGACATCCGAGTTCTGATCGAGTGTTATTTCGAGATGCTTCACTGTTTCTTCATCCAGGACGATTCGACCCGATGACGTCGCGGTCAGGGACAAGGTCGGCGTTCCGCGTGCGTCTTTTCCGCTGCGCCCTGACCAGCCGTTCTTTGGTCCAGACGAAACTAGACTCGATAAATGGCAAACATTCCAATCCTCTGGAATGACGCCCACTTTCGTCTGCTTGTAGCCAGCCTTTACGTCCATACCGCACCCATCCTCTTAAGATGTTCGTCCACGCGGCTGGCGAGCGCAGCTACTTCATCCGTGAGCTGCGGCAGCGGGGTGGCGTAGCGTTCTGCGAGTTGGCGAATGCGTCCAGTAAGAGTCTGAGAGACGCGATCGAGTTCCCCCTGAACGGCAGCGGCGATGGTCGCAAGCCATTTGTCGTCCACAACAAGCGTCTTGATCTCGTCTTCGGTAAGCTTGGGATACTTGGCATCGAGCTTCGCCTCCAGGTCTTCTTGTGCGGTTCTAAGACGCACTTTAGCGTCAACCTGCCGGCCGAGTAACGCAGCGTACTCTTCAAGGGCCTGGCGTTCATCGGCGAAATCTGGGTCCTTGCCGACCTCCTTGAGCCGGGCCTTCACCGCCTTGGTAATGATTTTCTGCTTCTCGCCCTCACCTTCGATGACTTCCGAAAGCAGCCCTTCCTCGCCGCTTTGCTCTTCCCGCTTCTCATCGAGCTGCTGCTCGATTGACGCAAGTTCGGCTTCAATGGCAGCAATGGCATCGCGCTCTGCAGCAAAATAGCGGTCAATGAGGAGAGCCGCCGGGATGAGGTCCGATTTGAAGCGGCGCTTGCCCCTCTTGAAATCGTGCGGTTCGGGCCAAACGAGCTTCTTCTCTTTATTCTTCACCTGGACGATCTCGCGAGGCTGTGCGCCTGCCTTCCAGCCTTCAGCGGCGATGAGGTAGCAATCGTCCTGCATGGTATCAGCCCAATAGTCCATCAGGTGCTGATAGATATCGTAGGCTTCGAGAAGGGGCGCGGTCTTGAACGTGGCGAGCAAATGCTCGGCGATGGTTTCGATGAGCTGTTTGGGATGGCCCCCTTTACTGAGTCCCTTGAGCCGCGGGATGTTGGACTTCTTCCAATCGGCGAAGAGCGCATTCGCGGAGTTCTGAAAGGCGGCGAATTCAGGGTGGGCGAAGATCGCAGGCTTCACTTCCGCTACAGGTAATCGCAGGCGGCAGTAGCAGGGGCGGCGGGCGCTCTCAAACAGAACGGTGCGAACGCCTGGCAGGGTCTCCCAGTAGTCCTGTAACCTGACCGGGTCATCGATATCGCGCTCCGGGATGCCGCCCCGCAGGTGGGCGTCGATATCCTGCAAGTCCTCCGGCTCAGTGCTGTCGATGTAACGCGGAAGGTTCAGGTTGTAATCGTTTTTCGGATCGGCTATTTCCTCCACCGGAACCATGCGAGCATAGCGTGGGGCGGTTTCGTCCTGACGCGTGAAGGTGTCCACGATGCGGTGGATATCCTGCTCACGGAGGCGGTTCTTGGGGCCGTCCTTCCGGAAGCCTTTGGAAGCATCGATCATGAAGATGCCTTTGCGGGCGATGGCGTTCTCTTTATCGAGCACCAGGATGCATGCCGGAATGCCTGTGCCGTAAAAGAGATTCGCGGGCAGGCCGACGATCGCTTTGAGATAGCCGGAATTGATGAGTTGCTGACGGATCACCGCCTCGGCATTGCCCCGGAAGAGGACGCCATGCGGCAGAATGCAGGCGGCCTTGCCGGTCCTTTTCATGGAGCGGACGATGTGCAGGAGATAGGCGTAGTCGCCCTGCTTCCTGGGAGGCACACCCCAGGTGAAGCGTTGAAAGCGGTCCTTGTCGAGAGTGAGGCCGGTGGACCAGGTCTTGTCAGAGAACGGCGGATTGGCCACGACGTAGTCGTATGTCCGGAGATTCTCGCAGTCCTTGAATTTGGGATCGAACAGCGTGTTCCCAGAGACGATGTTGGCCGTTGGGAAATCGTGCAGGATGGTGTTCATTCGGGCGAGACCGGCGGTGGTCACGTCCTTTTCCTGCCCTTCGAGAGTAATACGTTTGCCCGCCTCGGCGGCGACTTTCAACAATAACGAGCCGGAACCGCAAGTAGGGTCGTAGGCCGTGGTGGAGGCTCTGCTGTTCGCCGGTGAGATGCCGATCACCTTGGCCATGATACGGCTGACCTCGGCTGGCGTATAGAACTGGCCTTTGCTCTTACCGCTCTCCGTGGCGAAGTGCCGCATGAGGTATTCGTAGGCGTCGCCGAGGATGTCGTCGTGCTCGGCGCGGTTCTTGGAGAAGTCCAGCTCGGGTTTTTGGAAGATGGCGATGAGGTTCGAGAGCTTCTCTACGCGAGCGGCGCCGTCGCCAAGTTTGTTCGGGTCGTTGAAGTCCGGAAAATCACTGCGGGCCAGGCGGGAATTGGCGTCGATGAGCGGCTGGATGACCTGTTTATTGATCTTGTCCCCGATGTCGCTGTCGCCCTGGAGGGCGACCATGTCCTTGAAGCTGGCCCCCTTCGGAATTGTGACCGGCGGGGCGAAGTCATCGGAGTCGCCGTATTTATCGGAGATGTATTTGATGAACAGCATGAACAGGACGTAGTCTTTGTATTGACTGGCGTCCATGCCGCCGCGCAATTCATCGCAGGAGGCCCAGAGTGAGGAGTAAAGGTCGGATTTTTTGATTGCCATGAGCGAGACAAAATCCTTCTACCAACAGCCAGACGAAAAAGAAATTGGCAGCAAACAACGCGCACGTCGCAGTCTGCTACCGCATCGAACCTTCAATCATCTCAGATACTGTTCTTGATGTGACGAGTGGGGGACGACCGAGGCCGTTTCGGTTGACGACGTGAACCCCTCGGAGGAGGAGAGATTAACGCAAGCCTGATCGCGGCCCTACGAAGAGTGGCCGAGGAGGAGATGCCTCACTAGCAGGCGCCTCGCGCTCTCTCACCTTGCCCAACATCCGCAAGAAACTGAGTCCGGCTGGGGCCGACAACATTGTCTTGGCCGCATCCCCCCGAAACGGTTAAGCACCGTTAAGCACCCTCGGCTGTAGCGACCAGGACGGCGCCTGCGTTAAAATCGTAAAATTCATGCTCGCCCGCCGATTTGCCTGCATGTTGCTCGGTTTCTGGCTTGCCGGCAGCATCGTGATGACGTTCGTCGCCGCCGATAGCGCCAATTCGGCCAGCCGTCTGCTGCTCGATCACGGCCCGGCTGCCGGCATTCACATCAAATCCATGGGTCAGGAGGAAGCGCGCATCATGCTGGCCTATCCGGTCAGGCAACAGGTGCGGTGGTGGCTTGAGGGTTGGGAGAACCTGGAGCTGGCTCTCGGCGCGCTCTTCTTCCTCTTCCTGCTGTTCGGCACCAGAGAAGGAAAGCTGGCCTTGTCGGTCACTCTGGGAATCTACGCCATCGTGCTGTTTGAGAGGTTCGTCACCTTGCCGCAGATGTTGTACCTGGGCGCTCAGATGGATTTCGTTCCGGTCAATGTGGTGACTCCGGACCGCAATGAGTTAACCGCCGTGCAGAACGCCTTCACCGGCGTGGAGATTGTCAAGGCGCTGGTGATTCTCGGCTTGGGCGTCTATATGATCGCCCACACGCGGCGGTCAAGCCACTCCTGGGATCAAGTCGATATGGTCGATAAATCCGATCACCGCCATGTCGATGGGTGACTGAGGCCGTCCCACCGCGGTCATGGCGCTGAATCCCTCGGTGACAACCAGAACGCGGTCTCCAATCCCCGCATCCACCGCGTCGAACGCTATCAGCGCGTCGCCGCGGTTGCTTCCATCGAGATTCAACGGTTGCACCAGCAGCGCCTTTCTTCCCCGGTGGCTCTCGTGCTTCTGCGTCGAGACCAGTTCCCCCACCACTCTGCCGATCAGCATAGTTTCAGCGTTTCCGCGCCGGCTTCGCTTTCTCCGCCGGCTGAAAGGGCTCCGCCGGCTTACAGGGCTCCGCCGCCTTCAAGTGAATGGAATCGACGATGCCGACTACCGCCGTATCCACCGGAACCTCCGTAGGAAGGAAGGGAAAGCTGGCTTCCTTGCCGCGCAGCCAGTAGACGATCTCGCCCGCGCCCGCGCCCGTGCAATCGGCGCACACCACACGCTTACCCGTGTCGCGCAGGTCGGGAGTCACCGGCTGCACGATCAATAGCTTCCGGCCATTCAGACCAGGATCTTTGACCGTAGCCCACAAGCAACCCGCGACGCGACCGAGGTACATATGTTAATCCAGATGACTTAATCCAGGCGCCTTAATCCAGATGCACATCGTCGACAATGCCGACAATGGCGTTATCGATGGGCAAATCCTTGCAGCCCTCCGCCATGCGCGCCGAGCTGCCGGCTACGGCGATCACCCGCTCGCGGTTGCCGGCGCCCACGGTATCGACGGAAATCACGTATCCGGCCTCGTCCTTGCCGTCGGGCGAGACCGGCTTCAGAATCAGCAGCTTCTTGCCTTCGAGC
>PLDF01000304.1 GCA_003135055.1 Bryobacterales bacterium
GAGCGAGGCGACGCCGTTGGCGCCGGTGACGGCGGTGACGGTGCGCGCGTTGGCGCCGGTGACTGCCAGGGTGACGGTTACGCCGGGGACGGGCGCGCCGCCGGAGGTCAGGGTGGCGGCGAAGGTGGCGCTGCCGCCTACGATGTAGGGACTGGGCGTGGAGGCGCTGAGGCTGAGGGTGGGTACGCTGGTGGACAGGTTGACGATGGCCGCGGCGGTCTGGGTGGGATCGCTCTGGCCGGTGGCGGTGACGACGACGGTCTGGCCCGGTGTGATGGCGGCGGGCGCGGTGTAGAGACCGGAGGCGGAAATCGTCCCCTGAGTGAGGGGGCTGATGGAAAAGTTAACGGGTCCGCCGCAGTTTCCGGTGAGGCTGTACTGAGTGGCGGTGACGCCGGGAATTCGATAGATGGCATAACCGGCGGCGCCGGCGGTGACATGCAGCAGGTTGCCGGCGACGGTCATATTCGTTATGCCGGCGGGCACGGTATAGGGAGTTACCACGGGGATGAGCGGGTTGGTGGTATCGACGAGCAGGACCAGGTTGTTACCGGAGCTATCCACCGCGCCGGCGAAGAGGGTCAGGTTGACGCCGATCTGGATGGCGGGGCCGGCCGAATAGTTCGTGTACGGCAGAACGATACTGGCCACAATCGACGGGCTGCGCGGGTTGGCGATGTTGAAGGTGGTCAGCACGAGATTGCCGAGCCAGGTTTCAGATATCGGGCCATAGAATCCGCCGCCCACGGAGTATCCGGCGGAGCTGCCGAGCGCCACGGCCAGGCTGCCTTGCAGGACCGGGGCGAAGATCTGCACGGTATTCGGCACCGGCAGCGTAGTGACGATTGACATGGCCGCGGGGTTCGAGACATCGGTGACGACAAGCTCGCCAACGCCGTTGTCGGCGGGGCCTGTGTTGGTGCTGCCGCCCACCAGCAGGGTGGTGGGATTGGCCAGCGCGGCGCCGAACATGGCGTTGGCGCCGCCCGGTTCCATGTCGCCAAGCACCGCCGGCGCCAAGAGGTTGCCGATATCGACGGCGGTCACATTGCCGCCTTGGCCGCTCCAGGAGTTAAGTTCCGTGCCTACCCACTGCGTCGGCACAAACGCGGTATTGCCGTCGCTGGAATAGACGGGTTTCTCAAAGTACTCCCTGGGAATGCTGGTTTCGGCGATGAGCTGCGGCGCGGCGGGATTTTGCAAGCTGAACGCCAGGAAGGTTGGATTGTCACCCATGGCGGTGGAATTGGCATCGGCAAAAGCCAGCAGGACGGGTCCGGTGGAGCGATTCTGGACGGTGCACTGCGCGATGCCGTCGTTTACCATGTCGGTGGCGAGCGCGACTCCCTGGAAGAGGGGATTCGCGGGGTTGGTCACGTCGATGACCGAGACTTCGTTGTTGCCGCAGACGTAGGCCGTGTTGCCGCTGATGGCGACGGACGACGCCGGCGAGGGCGTGGCGGAAGTGCCCAGCAAGACGAGCGGATTGGTGGTGTTGGCAGCGGCGCTCATGGTGAACAGCGGGGTAAACTGCTGGGCCTGCGAGCTGGCGAGCGAGGCGCCGGCAGGAGAGATGGCGTTGGAGTTTTCCGGAAAGACGGTATAGAAAGTGGAGGGCGAGCTCTGGTTGGCTGCGGCGGCCGCGACCCAATCGGCGGAGTGGCCGGTGGCGTTGAGAGCGGCGTCGACGGGCGGCCGGTTCTCCTGGCTGGCGGTAATGGCGCTATTACCGTAGGAGATATAGAAGACGGTGTCGACGGTATGGGAGACATCGCTCAGCAGAACCCAAAAAGCGACCGCGCCCGTGGCGGGGTTATAGGACGAAATTTCGTGACTGAGCTGCTGGGCGCCAGCGCAATCGGAGCTGAAGACGATGTCATAACCGCTGGCGCTTTGGACGTGGCCGCCATTGGCAACAGCCGCGAGGTAACTGTAAGTCCCCGAGACGAGGACGGGGAAGTTGGCCTGGTCGGTATTGGGGACCTTGGTATGGTCGATGACGATGGCGCGGCGGTAACTGTAAGCGCTGGCCGCGGACGGCGGAGAGAGGACGATAGTGGCGTTGGCGGATACGGTTGGAGCCGCTACGCTGGTGGCCTGAACGGTTACGGTTTGCGTGGCAGCGGCAGCGGGGGCCGTATAAAGCCCGGTCGCGCCGATGCTGCCCAGGTTCGGCGTAACCGACCAGGTGACCGCCGTATTTGCGGAGCCGGCGACGGTAGCCGTAAACTGCTGGGTCTGGAAGCCGGTGAGCGATGCCGTACCGGGCGTCACCGCGACCGTGATGCCGGACTGCGCCGGGCTGAGGGTGACGACGGCGCTGGCGGCAACGCCGGGGCTGGCCACGCTGGTGGCGGTTACGGTGACTGTACTTGAGGCCGCAATGGCGGACGGAGCCGTATAGACGCCGCTCGAAGAGACGCCACCGCCACCGGCCGAGCTGGTGCTCCAAACGACTCCGGAGTTCCATGTGCCGGCGACGACGGCCGTCAATTGCAGGATTCCCGAAGGACCAAGAGTGAACGCGCCGGGAGCGATCGAAACTGTCACGTTAGTCAGCAGGCTGATGGCAGCGGAGCTAGTGGCTCCGGTCGCCGTGCTGGTAGCCGTGACGGTCACGGTCTGCGGCGTAAAGATGGAAGCTGGAGCGGTGTAGAATCCCGCTGCCGTGACCGAGCCCAAGGGCGGGCTGAGGGTCCAAGCGACGCCGGTGCCCGCCGAATTGGTCAACACGGCGGTGAACTGCTGGGTTTGGCCTGCGGTGAGACTCACCGACGCAGGAGCAGTTTCGACAGCGGTTGGCGGAAGCAGGTAGACGGTGGCGGTTTTCGTCCAAGCCGGGTTGGCGGCGTCGGAAACCGTCACAACAACGGTTTGCGGGGCGGCGATCACCGCGGGGGAGGCGTACAGGCCCGAGGCGCTAATGGAGCCGACGTTCGGCGCGATGCTCCACACGACTCCGGCGTTGGCTGGATCGGCCGCCCTGCCGAAGAACTGAACGGTTTGCGAGGGCCAAAGGGTCATGGCGGCCGGCGTTATCTCGACCTCGCCCAGCGGCAGAATTTCGATGGCGTTGACGATGGGCACGGCCACGTTGGTAGTGAACCCGATCGCGATCAGCCCGCCCGTCACTTGAACGGGGACTGTGATATCCCACGGCATGTACTGGCCGCCGGCATTCGCCGCCACATCGATATAGGAAAGCGCAGTGTTGGTGGCGCCGTTGATGGTTACGCCGAAGATTCTCTGTCCGGGAATGGCATAGCTGGGATCCGCGAATTTGAGGGTGACCAAATAGTTCATATTCGGGACCGCGGCCTGGAAGCTCATGCCCTGGTAGATGCCGCCGAAACAGCCGCGGGCCGTCGCATACTCGGCATCCAAACCGGGAGGCGGAGTAAAGGAAGCCGATTCGTTGCCGAAGGGACAAGCTTCGGTGAAACCGGTGTCCGCGGCCCAGACTCTCTGCGCGGGATCGGTATAGGCCGGGCCGCCGGCGTTGATGCGGACAGGAGCCACGGTGTTCGGATCGGCGGGCGCCAGGCTGACTACCGTGGTTCCGAAAATACTGGGATTGGCCTGGCTGGTGGCGGTGACCGTTACGGTGGCCGCCGTGGAGATGGATGCCGGGGCTGTGTAGAAGCCCGTGGCTGAAATTGTTCCCAGACTCGCCGGCGCGACGGACCAGGTCACGGCTGCATTGGCAGCGCCAATAACGAGCGCGGAGAACTGCTGGGTCTGGCGCACGGCCAGCGTAGGGGCGTATGGGAACACCTCGACTGAGCCGGCGGGCACAATCTCGATAGCGTTGACGATGGGCCGATCCACGCCGGTAGTGAACCCGATGGAGATTTGTCCGCCCGTCACTTCCACCGGAACCGTGACATCCCACGGCTTGTATTGGCCACCGGCGTTTGCCGCCACGTCGATATTGGACAGGGCAGTGTTGGTGGCGCCGTTGATGGTAACGCCGAAGATCCTCTGTCCGGGGGAGCTATAGCTGGGGTCCGCGAATTTCAGGGTAACCAGGTAGCTCATGTTGGGGACGGAGAACTGATAGCCCAGGTCGCCCTGGTAGAGGCCGCCGAAACAGCCGCGGACACTGCCGTACTCGCCATCCACTCCGGGAGGCGGAGTAAAGGAGGCCGAGTCGTTGCCGAAGGGACAGGAATCGGTGAAACCGGTATCCGCGGCCCACAACCTGCCCGCCGGATCGGTATAAGCCAAGCCGGCCGAGTTGATGCGAATAGGGGCGGCGGCGTCCGGATTGGCGGGCGCCAGACTGACTACCGTGGCCCCGAAAATACTGGGACTGGTCTGGCTGGTGGCGGTGACGGTTACGGTAGACGCCGTGGAGATGGACGCCGGCGCTGTGTAGAGGCCGGTGGCTGAAATTGCTCCCAGGCTCGCCGGCACGATGGACCAGGTCACGGCTGCATTGGCAGTGCCAATAACGAGCGCGGAGAACTGCTGGGTCTGGCGCTCGGACAACGTAGGCGTAGACGGTAAGACGTCGACGGAGTTGGCGGGCAAAATCTCAATAGCGTTGACGATGGGCCGATCCACGCCGGTAGTGAACCCGATGGAGATTTGTCCGCCCGTCACTTGAACGGGGACTGTGACATCCCACGGCTTGTACTGGCCACCGGCGTTTGCCGCCACGTCGATATTGGACAGGGCAGTGTTGGTGACGCCATTGATGGTGACGCCGAAGATCCTCTGCCCGGGGGAGCCATAGCTCGGATCCGCGAATTTCAGCGTGACCAAATAGTTCATATTCGGGACCGCGGCCTGGAAGCTCAGGTCGCCCTGGTAGAGGCCGCCGAAACAGCCGCGGACACTGCCGTATTCGCCATCCAGTCCGGGAGGCGGAGTAAAGGAAGCCGAGTCGTTGCCGAAGGGACAGGAGTCGGTGAAACCGGCGTCCGCTGCCCACAACCTGCCCGCGGGATCGGTATAGGCCGGGCCGCCGGCGTTGATGCGGACAGGAGCCGCGGTGTTCGGATCGGCGGGCGCCAGGCTGACTACCGTGATTCCGAAAATACTGGGATTGGTCTGGCTGGCGGCGGTGACGGTTACGGTGGCCGCCGTGGAGATGGATGCCGGGGCTGTGTAGAGGCCGGTGGCTGAAATTGTTCCGAGTGTCGCCGGCGCGATGGACCAGGTCACGGCTGCATTAGCGGTTCCAGTAACGAGCGCGGAGAACTGCTGGGTTTGACGCTCGGACAACGTCGGCGTAGACGGTAACACGCCGACGGAGCTGGCGGGCAAAATCTCGATCGCGTTGACGATGGGCCGATCCACGCCGGTAGTGAACGCGATGGAGATTTGTCCGCCCGTCACTTCCACCGGAACCGTGACATCCCACGGCTTGTACTGGCCACCGGCGTTTGCCGCCACGTCGATATTGAACAGGGCAGTGTTGGTGACGCCATTAATAGTGACGCCGAAGGTTCTCTGTCCGGGAATCGCATAGCTGGGGTCCGCGAATTTCAGGGTAACCAGGTAGCTCATGTTGGGGACGGAGAACTGATAGCCCATGTCGCCCTGGTAGAGGCCGCCGAAACAGCCACGGACACTGCCGTACTCGCCATCCACTCCGGGAGGCGGAGTAAAGGAGGCCGAGTCATTGCCGAAGGGACAGGAGTCGGTGAAACCGGTGTCCGCGGCCCACAATCTTCCCGCGGGGTCGGTATAAGCCGAGCCGCCCGAGTTGATGCGAATAGGGGCGGCGGCGTCCGGATCGATGGGCGCCAGACTGACTACCGTGGTCCCGAAAATACTGGGATTGGCCTGGCTGGCGGCGGTCACGGTTAGGGTAGACGCCGAGGAGATGGATGCCGGCGCTGTATAGAGGCCGGTGGCTGAAATTGTTCCCAGGCTCGCCGGCGCGATGGACCAGGTCACGGGTGCATTGGCAGCGCCAGCAACGAGCGCGGAGAACTGCTGGGTTTGACGCTCGGACAACGTAGGCGCAGACGGTAACACGTCGACGGAGCTGGCGGCCAAAATCTCTATAGCGCTAATGATGGGCCGGTTCACGTTGGCAGTGAAAACTATTGAGATTTGACCATTGGTCACCGTCAATGGAACCGTCGTGTCCCAAGGCTCATATTGGCCCCCGGCGTTGGCCGCCACGTCGATATTGGAGAGCGCAGCATTGGTGGCGCCGTTGACTGTGACGCCGAAGATCCTCTGCCCGGCGATCCCATAGCTTGGATCCGCGAATTTCAGGGTAACCAGGTAGCTCATATTAGGGACGGTGAACTGATAGCTCATGCCCTGGTAGATGCCGCCGAAACAGCCGAGCACACTGCCGTACTCGCCATCCACTCCGGGAGGCGGGATGAAGGAAGCCGATCCGTTGCCGAAAGGACAGGGCGCCGAGAAATCGTTATCCGCGGCCCACAATCTTCCCGCGGGATCGGTATAAGCCGGGCCGCCGGAGTTAATGCGAATCGGCACGAAAGAGGCGGGCGTCACCAGGCTCCCTGTCGCGCTCCCGCTCTTGGTTGGGTCGGTCACGCTGGTGGCAGTGATCGTAACCGTCTGGATGCCGGAGACCGATGCCGGAGCGGTGTAAAGACCCGTGGAACTGACGGAACCGAGGCTGGCCGGAGCGATGGTCCAAGCGACCGACTGATTCGCTGTATTGGTGAGCGACGCCGTAAACTGCTGGGTCTGTCCCGAGCTCATAGGGACCGTGCCTGGCGATACGGTCACGGTAATGGGCAGGAGCAAGGTGACTGAGGCCGTTGCGGTCACAGTAGGATCCGCCTGGCTTGTAGCACTGACGGTTACGATCTGCTGGGCGCTTACGGTTGGCGGCGCGGTGTAGATTCCCGTCGCGCTGATGGTTCCGGCGCCTGCGGGGCTGATGGACCAAGTTACTCCCGTGCTGCCCGCGTTAGCGACGGTGGCCGTAAACTGCTGGGTCCAGGCGGCGTACAGCACTGCCGTCGTGGGCGCCACGGAGACACTGACGGGAACCGGCAACAGGTTGATAGTCGCGGCGGCGGTTTGGCTGCTGTTCGCCTGGTTGGTCGCGGTCACCGTAAGCGTCTGCGGCGCAGCGATGGTGGCGGGCGCGGTGTAGAGGCCGCCGGCGGTAATTGTTCCAACTCCGCCGGGAACCGACCATGTCACGGCTGGAGCGCAGCTCGCCATCACTGGCGTAAACTGCTGCGTCAGGCCGGCATACACCGAGGCGGATGGAGGATAAACGGCGTTTGCGCCCTCCGCATAGACGGTGAAGAAGGTGGATGGCGAACTCTGGTTCGCGTATTCCGTCGCAATCCAGTCGGCCGAGCGCCCAATATGCGAAATTCTCACTTCATCGAGAAGGCCCGGATAGAAGCCGGCATTGACGGCGGGAATGCGCCCCAGATCGAGTTCCACATTGGATGTAGAGAGCACGGTCGACGATCCGCCCACGGCGCTCGTGGCCACTAGCGCTCCATCCATGTAGAACTGGATGGCCGCCACTGTGGTCCCCGAAGGCAGCGTTCCGGCGAGGTGATGCCAATTCCCGTCGGGAGTCCAAGCCGCCAGTTGCCCCGCGTTCTCCACGTCGACGCCAATTTCCCCGCCGCCATAGGTCAAGGCGAACCGCGCGCCATTGTGGCTGTTGTCCCCCATGCCCACGATATCGGCGCCGCCGGAGGGTGTCGACGTCTTGATCCAGGCTTCAATCGTTCTGGGGGCCGAGCCAGTGGCCAGCGACGGATTGGAGATAGCGCTCAGCGTCGATCCGTTATAGCTAATTGCGCCGCCGATCTCGCCCGGAGCGGCGACGCCGCCGTAATTGGTGAGAGTCTGCGCGTTCGACGTCGAATCGGAGATGATGGCAGCCCCGACGCTGCTTAAGTGATATACGGCATCGTAGTTGGCGTCCCACACGCCCGTCTTGTTTTCCTGGCTGGCGGTGATGTTGCTGTCGCCGTAAAGCATGTAGATGACGGTGTCAGTGGTATGCGACACGGTGGGAATCCGCACCCACATACTGATGGTTCCGGTCACCGGGTCGTATGACTCGATCTCATGGTCCAGCTTGACTGCTCCGGCGCAGTCGCTGGTGAAGATGATGTCGTAGCCATTCGCGTTTTGAGCCTGGCCGCCGTTGGCCGTCGTCGCCAGATAGCTGTATGTGCCCGAGATCAGCACCGGGAAACTCGTTTGGTCGGTGTTGGGAACCTTGGTGTGGTCGATGACGATCGTACGCTGGTGAAGGTAGGGGCTTTGCGTGGCCGGCGAGAGCGTCAGGTTCGCGGTTCCCAATGTTGCGCCATCGGCCTGGCTGGTAGCGATGATGGAGACCGTCTGCTGCGTGGCGACCGTCGCCGGCGCCGTGTATAGACCGGTCGCGTCGATGGTCCCCACGCCGGAAGTTGGATTGAGTGCCCAAGTCACCGATGTGATTGTGGCATTCACTACCGTGGCGGTGAACTGCTGGGTTTGGCCACCGGATAGCGTTGGCGTGGCCGGGCTGACCGTGACCGTAATCGGCGGCGAGAGCGTCACGGTGGAGGTTGCCGTTTTCGTGTTATCCACCTGGCTGGTGGCAGTCACCGTCACCGTCTGTGGAGCGGCGATCGCCGCCGGGGCGGCATACAACCCGGAGGCGCTGATGGTTCCGGCGCCCGAGGACGGATTGATGGTCCAGGTAACGCCGGCATCGCTGGTGAACTGCTGAGTCTGTGCGGCGTAAAGGAGGACGGTTGTTGGGCCGGCGGTGATCGCAGGCAGCAAGGTGATCGCCGCTGTGGCCGATTTGGTGATGTCCGATTGACTGGTGGCGGTGACTGTCACGGTCTGCTGCGTGGCGATGGTCGCCGGGGCCGTATACAGGCCGGAAGTGCTGATGGTGCCGGTTCCGGCCAGGCTGATTGTCCACGTCACCGCG
>PLDF01000124.1:0-28400 GCA_003135055.1 Bryobacterales bacterium
CTGCTGTTTTGGACACGAGTGCTCGCGGGACCGTTAACTGCCTCTGGCTCTGGTGGTTTCCGGCTTTTGACGCGCTCCCGGTAGCGCCGGCCTTGCCCGTTCCTTTTCTGTTGGCCTGCCCTTGTCGCCCGGTATCGTTGCTGCGCCTTCCACCGCGACCATTGCCGCGCCGCCTCCCGGCAGCGCTCGCTGCAATAGCGCTGGCGCGCTTGCCGAGGATGAAAGCGCTGCTCGCATCCTTTCAGCAGACAAGTACGCATCCGCGGCCGACGGGGCAATCGCTTCCGCCGGCCACCCTCTTGATTTTCGGGATGGCGTGTAGGACTCTCGGAAGGGCCCATGGGAGGTGACGACTCCCAGAAGCTCAGGCCCTGGAGAGGAACAGGTCTCCTCTCCGGGGCGCAGTAAACCTCCGGTTAATTGCAAAATCAACACTGTAGCTCAAAGCTCCCTTCCGCCCCGAAATCTTCACAGGGCGTTAATATTAGCTTGCATGGCCTGGATACTGGTAACGCTTTTGCTGCTCCCGACGATTGCTTACGCACAGCCAAGTGCCGCAGAGGTGCTTCAAAGAGTAAAGGCGGCCTATGGCGGAGCGCGGCAGTTTCAGTTCGCGTCACGCGTGATCGAGCGTAGATCTGGCAGTGAAACAACCGGGTTGGACGAAATCGCAGTGGACAGTCGCGGCAGATTGTGGTTCAAGGCGGAAGGCCCCGCTGCCGTGCAATGGTCCAGCGGTGCGGAAGCGACCGCAGTCATTGTCGTCGCAGATGGCCGCGCCGTTTGGGTCTATTTAGAAGGGCGAAAGGAATACAAGAAGGCGGACGGTGCGCCAGATCCAAAGAATGCCGATTCGGATGACGATAGTATCGACAACCCCCGGTCGTTTGCTCGAAAAATAATGGATTCATTGTCCGTCCGTTACGAGATGTTTCAAAACATGGCGAGCCTGGCAAAACTCGCGCGAGAAGAGACCTGTACCGCCAACGGTGCGCGATCGACCTGCTATGTTCTCGAAATCAACGCCAAGAGTCTGAATCCAGACGTCGTGACCGGCACCTACACGTTATGGGTCGACAAGCAACGATACCTGGTTCTGCGTGACGAATTCAAGCAAGTCGCCAACG
This sequence comes from Bryobacterales bacterium, assembly GCA_003135055.1. Lineage (GTDB taxonomy): Bacteria > Acidobacteriota > Terriglobia > Bryobacterales > Bryobacteraceae > PALSA-243. Next base: position 1,128 of record PLDF01000124.1, read on the forward strand.
GGCGTGTCGCATACGCCAATAGCATTCTGTTTGATGTCGCCAAGGTGGACGCACCGATCGCAGACAAGCTTTTCTCATTCGTGCCAGGACAAGGGGCGAAAGAGGTCGACAGCTTTTTCCGATAGTCTCCCGCCAAGGATGGGTCATTCTTGGAAAGCAGAGGCGGGTCACTTCTGACGAGTGCCGAAGCCGCAGGATGTCAGTTCATCGATTTGCTCGCTCCTGCAATTCGCGGCAGTGATCCAGAAGCTCACTGAACGGTTCGGCGTCATCTAATAACAGGCCATCTTCTACCATCTGGGCGTAGTCGAGCGACAGGCTTTCCAGCGCTTTGTCATGAGGGACAAGCTGAAGCGCTCCGGTGACTGCCGCCTGGTAGTCGATGGCAGCACCATCGGAGTCCTTCTCAGCGAAAAAGATCGCCTTGTGACGGGCCACGGCCAGCGACAGCGCACGATCGGCTATTGCAGTTTTCACGATTCCTGCTCTATCGAGTCGTGTAATGTCATGCCAGTGGCGCGCGAAGCGATTCCCACCGCGGAATTCCCCTTGCACGCAAAACACATGAATTGCTGTGGCTTTCTCCCAAAAAGTTCGTTCCGGACGCATAACGCGCGGATTCGCTGCCGGAAACACGACTCCTGGCAAGTGGTGCGCGGCATCGCAGCGTACAGGGCGCATCTCGCACGGCTCGCCGGTCGAGCGCGCGCCGAATTCGAGCATCACCGTTGGTCGCGTGTACCCTGATCCCTTCGCAACCGGCTCATACTCGATGAATACTTTTTCGCCTTCAGTCGAAAGTCTGGCTGACAGTCTTTGCGCTGATAACGCGCGACTGATCAGGGGCACGACCTGATCGTTAATCCACAGCGGCAGACGCGTACGGATCTCTTTCGTCCAACGCTTCTCCTGGCTGCGGTTTAAGGGCAGCGGTTCGGCGTCGCCGCCAACCAAATCCGGCGCGAGCACCCGGATATCGTAGGTCAGATCCACATCCTCCGAGAATCGCCGGATGATCTGGTACGCCTTGGAGAGCGACGATCCGCCCTTGAATACAAGGTGAGTGGCGAACGGCGCTTGGAAGAGAACCTCAAGAACCCAGACTACCCAAACGTCCTTGTCCAGCAAGTGGATTGGTCGGCCGGATGATGCAGCAGCCACGCTAAGGGCGTCGCGGCGTTCATCCGTAGGCAATTGGAGGAAGAAATCAGCCATTGTGTGCCAGCGCGCTGACCTCCTGGGCCATCCATGTCGGAAGCCTTCCGCGTGCGGCGACGACGGCTCGCAACTCCGATGGTGACAACTTTCGCTGAAGTGTTCGGAGGGCTTCGCTCGCCCGCTTCGGTCCTAGCCATGCAAGCGCTCGAATTGCCGCGCCGGCGGGTCTTCCAGGTAAGACCAATTGCCAGGCTGGCACGTGTCGAAGCTCAACTACCTGAGCACCCAACTTGAGGCGCCGGCTCCGCCCCGAGGTCAGATAAACCTCGCGAACCGGCACCTGAGTTGTTAAGCCGAGCTCATTGGCGGCGGCAGCCCCGTGCGGAGCCACGCTTTCGCCCCGTTGAGCGGCGATGGCTTCGACGACTTTGGACGCCACAGGGGGACGTGTCCCAAAGCGGCTCTCGACAGGCCGAACGTAGATGCCCCGACCGGCGCGCATCAGGGTCCCGCGCTGGACTAGGCGCGACAGTGCCTGATCCACTGCGGCACGGCTACCCAGATGCAGCAATTCCTTGGCGACCACTGGAGTGCCTTCGGGCAACCCATTGCCGTGCTCCATGATCCTGGTAGCTAGAACTTCCATATCGCCCTGTCAGAAGTATATCATTGTTTCTGACAACACAGACCGAGCCACACCCATATCGACCGCCGCCAACTAGAAAGCTCTTCGAGGTAAGCCCCGCACGGGACGCGGCGCTCCCTCTACGGGCCTCTGGGCTTGTGCTGACGGCAAATCCCTGGTCGTCGTTGGGCGAGGACGTTCTCAAAATGACAGGATCGGCGTAAGATGAGGAGGTTGCGGCTAAGATATGCGAAATATGAAGCGTGGGCATTCTGGGCGGGGTAGGCCGTATCTGACCAGGAGATTGGCTTCCCATTCGACGAACTGCGCAGCAGCGTGGCGACGACCGGGCGCTCCGCGATTATGGGATTGAGTCGTGTCCGCTGGAGACAGAAAGTGCTAACAGATTGCTAACAGGAGATCCGGAAACAGTCGATACTATCAAGTACATGGAGACCGTATGTGATTGATTCTTCGCAATAACGCTATCCACCCAGAACCAAGTATTGAACTCATAACCCAAAGGTCGAAGGTTCAAATCCTTCCCCCGCAACCAATTAAATCAAGTACTTGCAGCGTTGATTCGCCTCTTCTTCGCCCAAAATTGCTAACAAATAGTTGCGGCTGAAGGAGAAGGCTCATCCGCCGGGGTGCCAACCGCCGTTTTTAGGATTACAGAAACGGTGGTACGTGCCAGGCGGCATCTCTACGCCCTGGCCCACGGACAAAGAAATCGACCCGCCATCGGTCTCCATAACGGCTTGACCGCTCAGAATGTAGAAAAACTGCAGGATTTCCGGTGGCAATGAGACACTTCTGAAGCACCGGCAGGCATGTATTCCTCAATGACGCTTAAGTCGGAAACCTGACCAGATGCCAGCCGTCGCAGCCGGTTCCCCAGGCATAGTGTTCTGCATTATTCCGGCTGATGACCGGTAGAGACGTCACGCCTCGCTCGTCACTCATGGCGCAGTGCCACGAGCGGGTCAACGCGGCTGGCCCTCTGTGCGGGAATAAGACACGCCAATATCGCCACCGACACGAGCAGCGCCGTGAGGACGCCAAACGTGATCGGGTCGGTAGGTTTGATCTCGAACAGCAGCGTCTGCAGGAATCGCGTCAATATCGCAGATCCGATGAGCCCAGCCGCGACTCCGAACACGACCATCCGCGCCCCCTCTCCTAGCACGACTTTTAGGATGTCGCTGCGCTGCGCGCCGAGCGCCATACGAAGGCCGAGTTCACCGGTACGCCGGCTAAAGTTATAAGCCATGACTCCGTAGATACCGATGGCGGCAATAAGAAAGGCGACCGCCGCGAATACGCCCAGGAGTTCCAGAGCAAACCGGCGCGCCGCCAGATTTTTGGCCACGACATCGTCCATCGTTCGGATGCCGTAGACCGGGACGCCAGGGTCCACCGCTTGCACCTCGTGGCGAATCGCCTCGCCCAATGTACCCGGATCGCCGCTCGTACGCAGGTATACCACCGATACATAGGGTGGAGCTTGAGGTTCAGAAACGTAGATATACGGCGCGCTCGCCGTATCGAAGCCGTCCGATCGAATGTCACCGACTACTCCTACAATGGTCAGATCCGATGCGCGAAATGCTAAATTTCGCCCAAGCTTAATACGCTGTCCGACAGGATCTGCGTCGGGCCAGTACCGGCGTGCCAGCGCCTCATTAATGACGGCGACATGCTGACCCTTGGAGTTGTCCAACTCGGTGAACACCCGCCCTCTCTTCAGAGGAGTCTTCAGGACATCGAAGTAGCTCGAACTTACGCTGGCCGCTTCAGCGACCGGCACGCGCTCCGATTCCGTGGCGCGATTTTCGATAACGAAAACGGTTTGATTCGGGGAGTTGTTCATGGGAAGACTGGCAGCGCTTCCGATAGCCGCCTGCTCGACGCCGGCGAGCGCGCTGACGCGGCGCAAGACTTCTTGATAAAACGCCGCGCGCTTCTCGGTCACGCGATAAGCATCCAACGCCTTATCATTCGGGAGCGGCAGCGGTATTTTTGCCGTCATGAGCCGGTGCGGTTCGAACCCCGGACGCACCTCAAGCAGATGCCGGAAGCTTCGCAAGAGCAGCCCGGCGCCGATAAGCAGCACGAGGGAGAGAGCGATTTCCGAGGAAACCAGAATGCGCAGGATTCTTATCTGCTGCTTGCTCGATCCGGAGCCCCGGCTGCCTTCCCGGAGATTGCCTGCCTGGTTCGGACGCACCGTCTGCAGCGCGGGCGCCAGGCCGAAAATAACGCCTGTCAGGATCGAGACGAAAAATGCGAATAACAGAACGCCCGGACTTAAGGCGACCTCATTGACTCGCGGAAGATCGGACGGGGCCAGTTTCAACAGCGCCGTTTTCATAAGCGCAACGCTAATCAACGCGACGGCGCCCGAGACGGCTGAGAGTAAAATGCTCTCGGCAAGCAACTGTCCGATCAGCCGTGCTTTTCCGGCGCCGAGCGCGAGCCGCACTGCTATCTCGCGTCGACGTCCGGCCGACCGCGCCAGCAGCAAATTTGCGAGATTCACGCAAGAGATCAGCAGAACGAACGCGACCGCGCCGAACAGCACGAACAACTCCGTCCGCATATTGCCGACGAGATCTTCCTCGACCGGAACCAGGCGCAAAGCCCATCGGGCGGGCGCCGGATAATCGTTTGGATACTGCCGGCTTAGCTGGCCGGAAAATGCATTCAGGTGTGCTTGCGCCTGCGCGACCGACAAACCGGGCTTCAACCGGCCCATCGCTCCCGGCAACATCCTGAACGACCTCAGCGCCGGTGCTGGAAATGGCGCCGCCTTGAACCCCGCGGCCATCCATGCGTCGACCTCGCTCGCCAAGGAGCGGCCCGGGTGCCGGAATTCCGGCGGCATGACACCGATGATCGTGTAGAGATCATTGTCGAGACGGATTTTCTTACCGATGGCATTTGGGTCACCCCCGAACGTTCGCCGCCAGAAACCGTCGCTGAGTACGACCCCATCGATAAACCCCGGTCGCTCATCGTTTTCGGTATACAGGCGACCTAGCTGGGGTCGCGCCCCCAGCATTCTGAAATAATTCGTGCTCGTTGCAAGCCCCTCGATGCGCTCCGGCTGGTCGGCGCCGGTAAGATTTGCATTGGTGGGCCACAGCGCCGAGAGGTCCTGGAAAATGCCCGACCTGTCCCGCAGATCCCATAATTCCGGCGCCGACATCCCGACATCGCGGCTGTTCGAGCCACGCAAATCGTCGAAGACGCGCACGAGCTGCTCGGGATGCGGATAAGGCAAGGGATTGAGCAGCACGGCCCGGACGACAGTAAATGCGGCCACGTTCGCGCCGATCCCAAGCGCGAGGGTCAATATCGCGACCGCCGTGAAGCCCGGACTTCGCCGCAGCCTGCGTGCCGCATAGCGTAAATCATCTACCAGAAATTCGACGTTCATTACCCGATCTCCTTCAATACCGATTCTTGACTGCGTTGCTCGCCTTAACGCGCCGCCCGGCGCCTAAGAGAACACACCGCTTGGTTTGGTCTTTAGGATGTCCGCTAACTGTGGCAGCAACGCACATAACCTTGTGCCCGGCGCGAAGGCTTGAAAAATCATCAAAGTGGCAGTCCCCGGCGGCGGATTACCCCGCTCGGCATAGTTCTCCTTCGAAAGACTCCAGCGTCATGACAGCCTCTGCAACCGGCGTGACATGACCACCGATATAAATTCCGTCATCCTCTCCCTGAACCTCGACATGCAGCAAGCTGCGACGGCCCATTTTCGTTCCCTGCTCGCTAATGAAGCGCGTACCCGCCTGGCCCGACACCAGCTTGTGCCGGATCATGTATGCGGCGAGGGGTCCGGTGGAGCTGCCGGTCGCCGGGTCTTCGGCGATCCCGTATTCAGGCGCAAACATCCGGGAATAGGCCCCCCCAGCCGTCGGCGTAAACAGGAACACGCAGAAGGGCTCGCTCTCCGCACCCTTCAGACTCTTCAGGCCCGCTAAATCCAGCCATGCGCGATCGACTGCTGCTTTATCTTTCGCGGCAACAATAACTGTGGGATTGCCAGCGCTCAGAAGCTGCGGTTTTATGGGAAGGAGCTCCCGCGGTTCCAGCCCGAGCGCTCCGGCGCAGAGAGTGGAGTCATAGCATCTTCCTTTGCTAATGGGAGGCGTACGCAGCCAAATCATCGGGCGCCGGCCTCCTTCAATTCGAAGCGGAATAGGACCTGCCTGCATTTCCAGAACGAACGCACTGCTGCTTCGCAGGACAATTTCCTTTTGTAACAGCACGAACGCAGTGCCAACCGTGGGATGCCCGGCAAAGGCCAGCTCCCTGGCCGGTGTGAATACCCGCAAGCGCGCCACAAAATCCTTGCGCGTTGCCGGAAGCACAAAAGCAGTTTCCGCGAGGTTGAGTTCCCTGGCGATCTTCTGCATGGTCCCTTCGTCCAGGTCAGACGCGTCCGGGAATACGGCCAGCGCATTGCCCTCCAGGGCCTCCGTTGTGAAGACGTCCACGACCGTATAACGATAGGACTTCATTTATCGTCAACCTCCGCGATCAAATCGATCTCAACACAAGAGCCAAATGGGATCTGAGCGACGCCAAAAGCAGCGCGAGCATGGGCTCCGCCATCGCCGAAAACCTCAACCAGGAGCTCTGAGGCGCCATTGGCAACCAGATGTTGGTCTGTAAAAGCCGGGGTACTGTTGACCAGAACCTGCATTTTGACGATCCGCCTGATGAGGTTGAGGTCACCGACGGCTGCGTTCAGCGTGGCGATCAGCTCGATGGCCACGCCTCTGGCGGCCTCTTTCCCTTGTTCGATGGTGAGATTTGCTCCAAGCTGGCCCTCCCAGGGCTTGCCATTCCTCTTGGCGATGTGGCCGGACGCAAACACGAGTGCCCCAACGCGCGTAAATGGTACGAACGCCGCGACCGGCTTCGTCAAAGCAGGTAGCTCGATCTTCAGCCTCTCCAATGTCTCGTATACCGACAAACCGTTCTCCTTAAAGAAAACTGCGCCTCCGCTGCGCGTAGCTGGAATCTTATTTATCATCATGCTCGCCTCTCTCTGAATCCTCTATAGTGGCTATCCCCAAGCCGCGGGGCTACCGAATTGATGAATCGAATTGTCTCCATCATGTGCCTTTCGGGGCGTCTGCCCGGTCGATGACCTCGGCAATGAGGTCGATCTCCACACACGCCCCGAATGGAATCTGCGCCGAGCCAAACGTGCTGCGCGCATGCGCTCCACGTTCGCCAAAGATTTCCAGGAAAAGTTCGGACGCGCCGTTGGCAACCACGTGCGGCTCTGTAAAATTCGGTGTGCTGTTCACCATCACCAGCAGCCTCACGATCCGTTTTATCTTTCCAGGTCCCCGAGGGCGGATTGCAGCGTAGCGAGCAATTCTATGGCAATGCCGCGTGCGGCTTGTTTGCCCTCGAGTGTGGTAATCTGCTCCCCCATTTTGCCGGACCAAGGCTTGCCATCCTTCTTTGCGAGGCGTCCCGACAAATAAACAAGATTGCCGGTGCGCACAAACGGAACGAAAGCCGCATCGTAACCAGCCACCACGGGAACCGGGACATCAGGCAAATCGATCTGAAGAGCTTTTAGGCGTTCATAGACTGTGGTCATTGTTATTCCTTCTCATTCCTTCGGGAAATTAGGTTCAGCAGCCTACCTCACGGGTTTGAACTTCCATTTCACATCCGACAAGCGTTTTGTTGCGTCCAGCACACCCTTCGTTGTGGATTCAAGATAGTCCAGAGCGCGGTCGATTGCCGCCTGTGACAAATCCCGCCCGATTCAGGCGGTTACAACACCGATGAGGCGGTCTATGTCCTGCTCGGAGTTGAACAGATGAGGAGAGACGCGAATCCTTCCCTCGCGCATGCTCACGACAACATTTTCCTTTCGCAACCTCTTATAAAGCTCGGCAGTTTTCTCCTGGGTCGGCGCGGTGAAGCAACCGTACGGCACGCGCTGTGCGCAGTCCAGCGGACTGGCCGGTTCGCAGTCTTTGGGAAGGCATTCGAACAAGAACTCGATCAACTTACGGTTGTGTTTGAGGACCAAATCAGGCCCAACGCGCAACACAAAATCAACCGAGGCGTCCATTGCCGTCAGGTTGAAATTGAAATGAGTGACCGCTTCCGCCGCGTCCCAACGGTGCGCACTGCGGGATGGTGTGGGATCAACAAAATTCAAGGCAGAAAAACTGTCTGTGTCCTGGGCCATCCAATAAAACGGCCCTGGACGCGCGGTATCAAGATGTTCGCTCTTGGCCCAAACAAATCCTGTGCCCCAGGGGCTGAGGAGCCATTTATATCCGGCGCACACCAAAAAGTCAGCGCCGAGCTCATTTACATCCATTGGCGCCGCCCCGCAAGACTGGCTCACATCGAGCACAAGCATCGCTCCTTGCGCGTGACAGGCTGCAGCCACGCGAGACGCATCTAACAGAGAGCCGTCGTCAAAGCGCACATGACTTACGGAAATGACGCGCGTTCTCGGCGTCATCGCGGCAATCAGGTCGTCCGCCGTAATAAAGCGGTCCCGCGGCGCCACGATTTTCAGTTTCACGCCCTCGCGTTCTTCCATTGGCTTCCAGGTGGCGTACTGCAGCGGGAACTCTCCCTTGGCAGTGATGATCTCGTCGCCCGGCTTCCACGTCAGGCCATGTGCCACGGCCGCGACGCCCGGGCTTGCGCCCGTCGTCAGCGCGATCTCTTCCGGCTTGCTGCCGATGAGTCTGGCGATTGAGGCGCGAAGGCGGATTGGCACTTCAAAGAAAGCGGAATCGTCTACGTGATGCGGAAACTTCTTGGCTTCAAGAGAGGCTTGCACCGCGCGCAGGGAAACGCGGGGCATCGCTGCGTGGTTTGCGGTGTTCAAGTACGCTGCATCTTCAATCTCGAACCACTCCTTCTTCCAGTTGTCGGTTACAGGTTTAGTTGTGGCCATTTTCGCTCCGTTGCAGCGCGCTCAGACTCCATCCCCGTTAGGTACAATCCGGGCGGCGTTGACGAGTTCCCATATTCGCGCGAGATGATGATCGTCATGTTCGGCGACAAAATACAAATGGTCCACGAGCCGCATCGGCGTCTTCAAACGCGGGTGTGGAATGGCTCGGGCAAATAATGATGCGTCCAATTCGTCCACACGCTTCAGCAGTCCTTCTCTTGCGGCGCGGAACTCACTCAGAATCTGTTCCAGCGGGCGCGCATTGTGGTTTGCTTCGTCGGTTTTTCGATTCTTCAAATCTGCTACGGTGAGTTGGTCGCTGGCCGCCACTAATCGCCCACTCGCGCCAGCCACAGAGGTTCTAGGTCAAGCAAGTGACCGGCGTTTTCCTGAGCCGACCACTCTGATTGAGCTTTCCCGACCAGGACTGTGTGAGAACGGCCACGGAGCACCTCTTCAAGCCTGGCCGGAGTGCCGCGCAGACGTGCGCACAGATTCGGAAGCCGTTCCGCGGGAAACGAGAACTCAAACTTGCGTTCGAACCAGATTGGTACCTGACTCATAGATTCCGCCGATCGGGAGGAATAACTTCAGTAGACCTCCTGTCATCCAAGTGTCCACCAGGGGCAGTCATGCTTGCCAGTGGCTACTCATTTCATCACCGACAGATACGCCGCCCACGGGCCAACCTCCTGCTTATAGCGCTTGGCCATTAGGACTGATTTGCAAAAGGTGACCCAAATCGTGCGCGGTCCACGTCGCCATCAGCTGCCGGGCGGTTACAATGCCAAGTCCTGGATGCATCCCCTTCAATTCCAGTTTCTCTGGCGTCAGCTGCATTGCCCGAAGTCTCACGATACTATCCAGTCGCAAATCCGCGAATTCCTGCAACAAGGCCGGGAGCGATTTCCCATCACGCTCGCGGATCTGCGCCTCGCGATCAAAAGGCTCAAAGGGGCGGCTGGCGCCATACTCCAGAATGATCGCCAAACGCGGAATCCAGTCGGCTTTCTCTGCGTGAATCAAATGGCCAATGACGACGAAGGGACTCCATGTTCCGGGGCCCTCGGTGGCGGCAGTCCACGCGTCCGGCAAATCACCCAACAACGCGTCGAGCGTTGCGGGCGTCGTGTCCGAGTTTCCCTGGCGGCGAAGAACATGGCCTCGCGGGAGACCGAGTTTTTCGAGAACATCGGAGGCGTGAAGTCTTACACGGTAGACGTCTTCCGCCTTGCCGGGTAACGCGAAATACGAGGTTTGCTCGACGATGGTTCTGGCCGCTTTGGGAGCGCTCTGTCCGCCAGCCATCAGCGTCATCAGGCTACCAGCGACCGCGAACCTTGCGATCGTCGCTGCGCTAATCCAAATTCCGCTCATAAGGACCCGATTCTCCTTTTCCGGCTTGCCGTCCTGCCCGCCTGTTGCCAGGTTGCGTTGGATGCGAAGGATCGTTATCGTATCGGCGGCGGCCAGATCGCCCCGCGGCGCTCCTACTTAGACCAGGGCGGAACCACGCCGTTGCTGCGCGCGTACGCGATCGACTGCCCCAGATGCTCGTGCTGATCTTCGAGAAGCAGCATCAGCGCGCCCTGCTTCGTCATGTCTCTTCCGAACAGTTTCACCGGCGCCTGCAGGTCGTTGTCGGAAAGCCCCGTAATCGCTTTTTGCAGATTGACGTAAGAAGCCTTCAGAGCTTCCTGCAATTTCTCCGGATCGGTGATGGGCGCGGGCCGTGCCCCCGTATTCGGTGTGCCCGAGAGCACGCCGACGAGCATGGCGTTCTCCATAACGATCAGGTTGAACACGTCGCCGACGGAGCGAACGCCCTGGCCGGGCTTCCAGTCGTACTTGCCCGACATAACGCGCGCGAGTCCGGTGAATTTGTCGGAAAGCGTTCCGGCATCTTTTCCGAAGGCGGCCTGCATTCCTGCCGGCTGCGCCTGCGCCATCATCAGAGCGGCCGCAAGCGCGCACACTCCGTACTGAGTCAGAATCTTCTTCATGTGGAACTCCTCTACGTCACTTTAATCTGAAAACACTATTCCTCCCACTTCCCATTTTCAACGCCACAACCGCCTGAGTGCGCTCGCCGAGGCATTGGCAGCCAAACGGCTACCACTACATACAGCCACCCAAGATGCGGTCGATCTGCCGAAGATGGTTCAAGTCGTGTGCCGCTTCCAGGCGGACGAACTCCTCGATCGTTTGCCGTCCGCGTACCTCGTGGACCCCATAGCACTCCACCCACCGTGCGCGCGGGACCGACTCCAACAGTCGCAGGTTGCTCTCGCGCAGCGCCCGAAAGACCCCTGCCGAAAGGCTCGCATCTTGCTGCGCGTAACCCAAGCGCTCCGCCCATGCCGCCTCATCCCACCACGTTAAGGCCACGCCCGGATTCGCCAGCATGTTTCGCAATCGCCACCCCATCGCCAGCTCCGCGTCCGCCAAGTGCGCTACGATCTCGGCAGTTGACCACTTTTCAGGTGCAGGGCGCCGGATCAACTCCTCGGGCGCGACATCGCGCAGACGCCGATCGAGCCACGATGGGGTGGCTTGTTGGACACCGATGGGCTCCTCATCGCCAAGATAGCTTAGGACTCGAGTTCGGTATGCTTCGAACGTCTCTGCCATTGGTCCTCTCGGTAGACTGCGTTTGCGGCCGAACATCTCGTGGAGTAGACCGAGCCATCCTGGTTCGCAATCATACGGGTGTGATGACGTAACACAAACACCGCGACCTCACTGCGCTCGGCTACAACGCCGAGCTGTTTCAATTTAAACGATTCGGGCTGCTCGTAACGCCGAATGCAGGTCTCAACGCGGCGTTTTTTAACTTCCCTGCCGCCAGCGAACCGGCTAGCCGTTTTCAACCCGCATTTTATGTCCGAGTACTCCGTCCCAATCAGCCTGCTTAGCGCGGCGGCGTTTGTGGATCTACTTGCTTGCAAAGTCCCCTAATCCTGCTGTTTCAACTCTCGCGCAAGGCGACGGACCGGTGTCCAGTTCAGAACCTCGGGGCCGCCAGTCTGCCGAATTTGATTCGCATGAGGCATCGGGGCTTCCACAAAAGCATAAACTCCTTACTCTTTATAACGGAGAACCGACAATTCCACAAGTTCATTATTATCACGATGATATTGACGTTTCCGCACGATTCTGCTATTCGTTGGGAGGAAGTTTTAAGAGTACTTTAGGAGGTTCCCTTGCTCGATGATTTACGCGCCCTCGTAGAGTTCGCCCATGCTGGGTCCATCGCCGGTGCAGCCGATCGTCTATTCCGGACGCCCTCTGCTATTACCCGGCAAGTGCAAAGGCTGGAGGCTGCATTGGGCGCCGAATTGCTCGACCGCTCGGTAAAGCCTCCGCGTCTGAACTCGCTCGGCTCCAGGGTGCTCGAACAAGCGCGAGATCTGCTGCAGCGGACGGAGGCGCTGAAATCTCTTGCGTCGAGCGACGCCGAACCTCACGGCCTCTTGCGCATCGGGCTCGCGCATGCCCTGGCCGAGGGGTCGCTTATCGAACCTATTCAGGCGCTGACTGAGAAATACCCCAAGGTCCGACTGCGGCTGTCGAGCGAACTTACCGGTGAATTATTTCAACGGCTGCTCGCGGGTGAACTCGACGTTGCTGCCGTGCTTTTGCCCGAAGGTAAAACCGCGCCTCCACCTCTTCTGACGAATATCATCGCTAGCGACCGCATGGAGATCGTTCAAGGCGCCGCAGGCAACGTTGACGGTGATTGGAAGAGTTTGGGCCGAGCACCTTGGGTGCTCAATCCGCCCGGGTGCTTTCTTCGGGCAAGGCTCATCGATCAGATGGAGCGTGCCGGCTTCACCCCAATGATTGCGGCTGAAATCCACAACATGCATTTGCAGCTAGCGTTCGTTCAGTCCGGTTATGGCGTCGGGCTGCTGCCTGCTCGCTTTATTGCCAGGAATCGTTCTATCGATTCCGTGAAAGTATTGCGTCCCCCATCGTTTGACCTGCACCGGTCCGTCGCGATAGTCCGGGTTGGGCAACTCGGCGCCTTGGGGAAGGCCGTCGAACTGTTGGAACACGGGTTTCGGCAATTGTTTGAGGCAGCCGACACCCCGAAGCCCGTGACGAGGCGCCGAAGAGGTGTGCCCGCGAATCGGCGGGCGGCGCGACCGCCCAAGTAGTCCCCGGACATCGCTTGTTGCAGCTGAGCGGTCTTGAGGCCATTTTGTCCTCGGTTCTCGACCGCCGGGAGGATCGAGCCAGGCGACCCGCTACGCATGGTCGCGCGTCAATCAACCTTGCGCTATTTCCGTGCCAAAGCCGAATCAACAACGACAGCTGGAACCGCGAACCCGACGGGGCTCCCGCAAACGAGACTCCGAAGCGGCTCTGGCACGGTGGTGCGTTGCGGTGCATAGGCGTCGCTATTACTTGTGTCGGAGATCTTTCTGGAACCAATGGTGCGCATATGGTTCATTATTGAAGGGCTCCACCTCGACGAACCCAGCTCTCTCGTAGAGATGCTTTGCTTCAGAGAGCGAGCGGTTAGTCTCCAGTCGCAGGATCACCATTCCCCGTGACGCGGCCTCCGCCGACAGTCGTTCCAGCAAACGTCGCCCCAATCCAAGCCCGCGCACGTCAGAAGCCACCCACATCCGCTTTACCTCAGCAATCTGTGTGTCAATGTGAAGCTTGAGCGCCCCGCATCCCACCGCTGCTCCCAGTAAGTTTGCGACCAGTAGCAGCCCATTCGGCAACGTCATCTCCTCATCGCTTGCGGAGATGCTCTGCGCAGGATCGAAACCCGTATCGAACCGGTGGCCAAGCTCCTCGAAGTACGACCGCAGGCAATATCGGGCGTCGATGTCACGCGGGTCGATGATCTCAACCCGCACTTGCGACGCGATACGCTCCAAGCTGGCCCTCCCGGGGCTTGCCGTTCCTCTTGGCGATGTGGCCGGACACAAACACGAGTGCCCCAACGCGCGTAAATGGTACGAACGCCGCGACCGGCTTCGTCAAAGCAGGCAGCTCGATCTTCAGACTCTCCAATGTCTCGTATACCGACAAACCGTTCTCCTCAAAGGAAACTGCGCCTCCGCTGCTCGCGCGCCTCGAAGCTATTTATCATCATGCCCGCATCGCTCTGATATGTACAGATTCAGTTCTATCGATTTTAGACCAGCACAGTTGCAGAAGGATTAGCGATGATTTGAGCTTGCAATGGACCTACTGCCAACCTCATGAGACGATCGTTACGCCTGCCGATGTGCACACGACGAAACAAATCTAACCATCAACCAGTACAGTCAAACCCTCGCTTCTGGTACACTTCGAACGATGGCCGAAGCCTCAACCACGAATAGTGCAAATTCGCCGCTTTGTATATTCAGATTGCCGAGACGCTGGTTCAGCAGGTATCTGCCGGCACCCTGCGGTCTGGCGACCGTGTGCCTTCGCTTCGGCAATTGAGCCGGGAACGCAGCGTTAGCGTCTCCACCGCATCGCAAGCCTACATGTGGCTGGAGAACCGCGGATATTTAGAAGCGCGCCCGCAATCCGGATTTTACGTCCGAACGCCACTGGCAAGCCTGATTCCCGAGCCGCAATTCGAGCCCTCTCCAGGCAAGCCGACCGATCAGGGAAAAAACGCTGTGCTAGCAGGCATCATCGAGGCTGCAACCGTCCTGAGCAACGGGGCCTTCGATTCGAATCAACGACGCGTAACCGGCGTCGTCGCGTTCGATAACAAGCCGTTTGCTGTTGAACCACAGCGTATCCAAGTCGGCGGGCAGGCGGAGCTTGCCCTCAATAATAGCCTCGAGTGCGCATCGCATGCCGTCATTATGGCCCATCAATCTCCGCGCCGGATGTGCTCCTAAGGCCAGGCCGTGTTGGATCAGCACTTCCGGCCCACCACTCCGCGCGGCAATCCTGTGTAATGTAATGGAGAGCCTAGCTCAGTACCCGTGAAGTCCGGATCGCGATCCGGTCATTCGAGCTTATTGACCTTTGCTAACCTTCTTATGCGTTGACTCGACGAAGTGAAACAAAGCGAAGTGACTCATCCGCGTTCCTTGTCCCCTCCCAGTTCCACGAGCGAGCACGGCGGTTTGCATGGGAATGACATCCCAATAAAAATCAATCCGCCCTTGGTCGCGATTGCGCCCGGCGCGCCTTCCACGCCCAGCTTCTCCGGTAGCTTCACATCCTTCAATGCCGCGTTGTTCCGCACCCGTGGACTGTCGCCGAACGCGACCTGCCACACAATCTCGCCCTTGTTCAGATCGATCGCCGTCAGATGCCCGTAGGGCGGTTTGAACAGCGGCAGGCCGCCATGAAACATGGCGCCGGCTCCGATATCCATCGCGTAATCCGCGTCCACTTCGGCCGAGCGCGCGGGCTTTACCAAGCGCGCCAATGACGGCATGTTCGTCGACTTCACATACAGAATGCCGGTCTCGGGATCAGTCGCGCCGCCCGCCCAATTCGCCCCGCCGATGTTTCCCGGACGCATCAGCGTGCCTTCAAGACTCGGCGGCGTGAATAGCGGCCCGATGCGGTAAGGCTGCGCTGGTTGCCATGGCATATGAACCGCGTCTGGCTGGGGCCGTCCGGTTCACATACGCTGCTGGGTGGTCGAGCCGCCGGGCTACAAGGAGCATTCCAGCGTCCGCTATCCAGCGGTCTACTATACGCACGGATTCGGCGGAAATCTGGCGCGCATCCGGCCGGTTGCCGGGGATGTGTACCGGCGCATGACGGAGAAGAAAATGCCTGCGACGATGTGGATCTTGCTCGACGAATCACTGCCCACCGGCACGCATGAGTTCGCCGATTCGGTAAACAACGGGCCTTGGGGGAAAGCGCTCACCAGCGAACTCATTCCGTATCTGGAATCGAGATATCGTTTGGACGCTCGGGCTGGCGCGCGTTTTCTGAACGGTCACTCTTCGGGCGGATGGGCCACGCTCTGGCTGCAAGTCACTTACCCGGAGGTCTTCGGCGGCACATGGTCCACATCGCCCGATTCCAGCGATTTTCACGACTTCACCGGCCCGGACCTCTACACGCCGCACGCCAACGTGTATCGCCGGTCTGACGGTAGTCTCTATCCATTGATCCGTAACGACGGGAAGGTGGTTGCGAGTTTCAAGGATTTCGCCCGGCTGGAAGGCGTTCTGGGACCCTACGGAGGCCAATTCGCCTCATTCGAATGGGTGTTTTCGCCGCGGGGACCCGACGGCCGCCCCACGCCCATGTTCGACCGTGTCACCGGCGACGTGGACGCCACTGTGGTGCGCGCATGGGAGAAATACGATATCGCGCGGACTCTCGAAGCCAACTGGCCGGCGCTCTCGCCGAATCTCAACGGGAAGATTCACGTTATCGTAGGGACAGCGGATACGTTCTATCTGGACGGCGCCGCCCACAAGCTGAAGGCGGTTCTGGACCGGCTGGGCGCGAACGCGCAGGTTACCTTTCTCGAAGGCCGCACGCACTTCGACTTATACAAGGCAGATGCGGATCCGCGAGGTCTTATGGATCAGATCGCCGCGCGGATGTATCGGACCTGGCAATCCGGTTCGCCAGTTAGCAAGCGGGCGGGCCGGAAGTAACAACTTTTGCAGCGCGGCACCACATAGGTAAGAAATTCGTGTACACGCAGGTAGCGAGTATCGGGTCTTCTACCTCGCGAGGTTTGAGGGCGCCATCTATGTGCTGCATATCTTTTCCAAAAAGACCCGCAAAACATCGCCGCTCGATATCGATATGGGAAAGCGGCGTTGTCGCGAAACGCTGGAAAGGCGGAAATAATGCGAGCCAGGCCGCCAGGTTCATGTGCGTTTCGCAGCCGCGCATCTCCGGGCTGGTACGGGGCAAGATCGGGCTCTTCACCATTGACGCACTCGTGAACATGCTCAGCGCCGCCGGATTGACAATCGACCTGGAGATCAACCGCGGCAAACCGAAGGCAAAGAACCGGCGAGTTGCTTGAGCCGGCCCCGCCTGTCCCTACTTGCCGATACAAAACGTCGAGAAAATCCGATTCAGAATATCGTCCGCCGTAGTCGCTCCAGTAATAGCGTCAATCGGCCGCAGCGCCGCGTAAAGATCCAGCAGCAACATCTCATGCGGAATGCCGTCCTCCACCGCGCCGCGCGCTTTCTCCAGATAGTCCCCGGATTCCGCCAGCAGCCGCTCATGGCGCACGCTGGTGATGAAGCCGGTCTCTTGCTCGAAGGCGCCGGCGGGCGCAATGGCTTCCAGAATCGCCTTGCGAAGCGCGCCGATCCCTGCACCCGTTTTGGCGGACACCGGCAAGACGCTGGCGCCGTGACCGCGTGAAGTCGCGCCCTTGCCGGCGACCACTCCCTTACGGTCGTGGCTCTGATCGTAGCTGTCGGGGCTCCGATCGTAACGGTCGTGGCTCCCATCGACGCGGGGCGCCGCCTCGTGCGGCAAGTCGCACTTGTTTCCGGCCACCAAACTTCTCGGCGCCCGAGCGATCAGTTCCCGGTCTTCCGCCGTAATCCCTTGCGGCAGATCGACCACCACCAACGTCAGGTCCACATCCGCTATCGCCTGCAGAGTGCGCTCAATCCCCAGCGATTCCACCAGTTCCGGGCCCGCGCGAATGCCCGCCGTGTCGTAGAGCTTCACCGGAATCCCGCCGATAGACGCGGTTTCCGAAACCAGGTCGCGCGTGGTGCCGGGAATATCGGTGACAATGGCGCGGTCCTGCTGAAGCAGGCAATTGAACAGGCTGCTCTTGCCGACATTGGGGCGCCCCACGATCGCAAGCGTGAGGCCCGATTTCACCAAACCGCCGTATTGGAAGCTGGCGGCGAGTTGGCGCACGCCCTCGATCACCGGCTTGAGGCGGCGAAGAAGCTCCGCCGATGGCGCCACGCTGATATCGCCCTCGGCGAAATCAATGCCGGCTTCCAGCAGCGCGATCAGCTCGATCAATTGTTCCTTAAGCGGCGCGATGCGGCGCGAAACCGATCCGGCCGCCTGCTGCGTGGCTACGCGGGCCTGGTAGAGCGTGGTGGCGTCGATCAAATCGCGCACCGCTTCGGCCCGTGGCAGATCGATGCGGCCGTTCAGGAAGGCGCGCAGCGTGAATTCTCCCGGCTCGGCCAGGCGCGCACCGGCATCTAGCGCCCGGTCGAGGGCGAAGCGCAAGACCACCGGCGAACCATGGCAGGATATCTCGACAACGTCTTCGGCGGTGTAGGAGCGCGGCGCTTCGAAGAACGCCGCCACCACTTCATCCACATCCGCCAGCTTCGCCATCTGCGAATGCCAGGAACGCCACTCGGGCGCGGCGCGGAACTGCAGGATCTGTTCGGCAATGCGGCGGGAATCTTTGCCGGAAAGACGCACCACGCCGATGCCGCCTCTGCCGGGCGGCGTCGAAACGGCGACTATGGTGTCCTGAACTTGCACCTACTTGTAGGGCGGAACCCCTGGTCCGCGCGGTCCCCCTGGTTTGGCTAAGCTGGACCCGCTCTTCGCCCTTGCCAAAATCAGCCTCCATGCGATCCCGGAGCGGCCGACGAGGGCGTCGGCCGNNGACCAGGGGGTCCGCCCCACTGTGGACCAGGGGGTCCGCCCCACTGTGGACCAGGGGGTCCGCCCCACTATGGACCAGGGGGTCCGCCCCACAGTGGCATTGGCCTACCTATGCGGGCCGCGCGAGCGCGGTGGACCGCCGCTGCCCCTACGGGGCGGTCCGTCAGAGCCCCTACGGGGCGGCCCATCAAAGCCTCTGCGGGGCGGCCCGTCGGACCGGCCGGCTGGAAATGCCTCGCGCGGCGGTTCCGGCAAACTGGCCATGCCCGCGGGATAGACGATCACCTGCCGCGTGGGTCCCGAACCCAGGCTCTCGCTGCGGACCGCGGTTTCGCCGCGCAGCGACAGGTGGATCACGCGCCGCTCACGGCTGTTCATCGGGTTGAACCGGAACGGCACGCCGGTTCGCTTCACCTTTTCCGCCGCTGCGGTGGCGCTCAGCCGCAACTCTTCGAGGCGCAGCAACCGGTAATCGTTGGCGTCGAATGAAATGCGCGAATGGTCTTCCGATGGCATCCGCAGCATTTCCATGGTCACGTGTTCCAGCGCCAGCAGCAGCTCGGCGCGGTTGGAAAGCAGCATGTCGACGTCCGGCCCGTTGAACTTCACCACCATATCGGGCGTTTCGAAGTCGCTTTCCGTGGTTTCGACGTCGCCGATGTCGAAATTGACGCTAAAGCCTCCGGTCTGGAGGGTGGTCCGCAGGAACGAATCGATGCGGGGGCCGATCGAAGCGGCGGAATACTTTCGTTCAGGCAAAGGCTATTTCTTCCCGTTCTTTTTCTTGGCCGGCGGCTCCACGGAGAGTGCCACTGCGCGCGCCGTATCCGTATGGTTGAAAAACCACTGCTGGGCAATGCCCACAAGGTTGCTGGTCAAGTAGTATAGCACCAGGCCGCTCGCAAAATTATAAAACATGAAGCCGAAAATGAGCGGCATGAACATCGTCATTTTCTGCTGCGCCGGGTCCACGCCGGGCTGCGGCATCATCTTCTGCGTCAGGAATTGAGTGGCGATCATGACGATCGGCAAGATCTTGATGGGCAGGTGCTCGGGCTGCGAAAGGTCGTGAACCCACAACCAGCTGGCGCCGCGCATTTCCACCGAAACCGTGAAGACCCTGTAAAACGCAATCAGAATGGGAAGCTGGATCGCCATCGGCAGGCATCCGCCCATGGGGTTGACGCCGTGCTTCTTGTACAGGCCCATGGTCTCTTCCGTTTGTTCCTGCTTCTTCGGATCGCGCACGCCGACGCCCTTATACCTGGCGTTGATGGCGTCGATCTGCGGCTTCAGCGCCTGCATCTTGCGCATCGACTTCATGCTCGACAGCTTGAGCGGGAACAACGCGAAGTTGATGACGACGGTGACCAGAATGATGGACCAGCCGAAATTGTGGACAATCTCATCGTTGGTCCAATTCACGATAAGGAAGAGCGGCTTGGAAAGAACCGACATCCATCCGAAATCGATGAGCTGTTCCAGCTTCGGATCGATGCTCTTCAGCAGATCGACGTCTTTGGGTCCCACGAAGAGGCGGAAGTGGTTGGCGTCGCCATCGGAAAGGGCTAACCCCCCCAGGGGCACGGGCTTCGGTTCGGACGGCGTGGGGACGGTGTCGGTAAAGACGGTCTCGCGCACAGCGTCTTCCACCGAAGGGAGAAACACCGCGGCGAAATAGGCGTCAGTCAGGCCGGCGAACGAAAAGGTACCACTCTCTTGGATGGGTCCCTTGGATGCGGCGGTGGAGCTTTGATCCACCAGTTTACTGGCGGTCAGATCGTAGTGCACCGCGTGCTGGTTAGACGTGGGGCTGGGGACGGTCAGGTCGCCGAAGCCGCCGCGCCATTGGATCATGTGGGGCAGCGGTTTGCCATCCACCAGGATCTCGGTGGAGGCTTGCGAAAGATAGGAGTTCTTCAGGAAGCGGAAGACCTTCTTCACGGCGACGCGACCGTCGGAGAATCGGTACGTGACGCCCAGCCCATCGGGGTCGGCCGTCTGCGTGTAGTAGGACCAGTTCAACTTCTTTTCGAGGTCCTTATCGTCCGGCAAATAGAACGAGAATGGCGGCGCCAGGCCGGCGGCGGAATTGACCAGCTCGACCTGCTTGTTGTCGCTGTCCTTGAACTTCGCCCCCTTGAGCTGCCAGCTACGGACAGTAGCGCCCTGGTTGGTGAAGGAGATACGGTAAAGATCCGTTTGGACAATCATCGACGGCAATGGCTGCTGCTCGCTGACTGTCCCGGTTAGAGAAGTAGAGTTGGCCGTTCTCAGCGCGACCTTGGGGGTTTGAGGTTCAGCCGCCGCCGGCTTCTCCGCCGGGGTCGCGGCCGGCGCTGCCGCCGTGGGCGCAGGGGCCTTCTTGGGCGGCGGCGTCTGCGAACCGAAAAAATAGGGACCGATAAATAGGATTGGGACCGTGAGGACCAACGCGAGCAGCAGGCGCAACTCCATCGACATCTCTTTGGGTTGTTGAAACTTGCTGCCGCCGTTTGACGAATCTGCCATCGGAATTCCGTTTATGAAACCGCCCAATCAAATCGCCGAGCCAAACCAAATCACCGGGCCAAATCAAATCACCGGGCCAAATCAAATCACCGGGCCAAATCAATCACCCATCAGGGGACGGGGTCGAAGCCGCCCTCATGAAATGGATGGCATCGCGCCAGGCGTTTCGTTCCCATCCAGATTCCCTTTACCGCGCCGTGCCGTTCGATGGCTTGCCGCATATAATCCGAGCAGCTCGGATGGTAGCGGCAGGCGGAGGGCAGCCACGGCGACACCCACTGCTTATATACGCGGAGCGCTCCCACTAAGATCCATTGCACCGGAGAAAGAGGCGCTCCACTTCGCGCCGGATCTCCTCTGGGGGAGCCTCCAATGCCTTGCGCCGGGGATTGATGACAATCGACCACTGTGGGTTCAGCCGTTCCAATTGAAGCCGCACGGCTTCGCGGACACGCCGCCTGATCCGGTTGCGTAACACGGCCTTGCCGAGCGCCCGGGGGGTTGTAAAACCAATGCGCGGTCCGCCGGCTTCGGGCTGGCGAAGACAGAACGCGGCGAAAAGAGGACCGGAAAAGCGCGTTCCTTCGTCATAGACTCTCCGGAAATCCTTCGATCGCAGCAGGCGGACACGTTTCGGAAAACCTGGGATGGAAGACTACCTTTCGTCGCTGACCGTGAGCTTCTTACGGCCACGGGCGCGCCGGCGGGCCAATACAGCGCGCCCATTCTTGGTTTCCATGCGGCTAAGGAACCCGTGGGTCTTAGCGCGCTTACGGTTATTCGGTTGAAAAGTACGTTTCGGCATTCTAGTCCAGTTATTCAGTATAAAACAGGTGAGGGGCCGGATGCTGGGCGAGTTTCGGGCAAACCTGCGGCCGATTGTTAATCGGCCTGCCGGCGCCGAGCGCCCGTTTGCGGCCCGGTAGCAGGACGCGTCAAAGCGCGGATTCACAATCCACCCCGGATTGACAGTCTACCTGCGGCCTTTCCCGAAAACGCCGGCTAAAATGACCGCTCGACGGTCGCGGCTTCAGTAACTATCCGCAAACACGCGCAGTCGAGACAGAGCCGCGACTTTGAATGGGCGGGATCTTCGCGGCCGGGCGAGTAAAGGGCCGCCTGTAGTTGGCGCCAAGGGAGCAATCTAATCTGGGCCTATCCTCCGTCCAACACGCCGCTGAAGCACAAGCCCGCCAGAGCCCCTGAACCTTATCCGCGTTGCTCGGCGTTTATCTGCGGCCCAACCTCCTTCCCACCAAGTGAGGAGCCTAGCCTGGGCGACACCCAAGAGTGGTTTACAT
Organism: Bryobacterales bacterium; assembly: GCA_003135055.1. Classification (GTDB taxonomy): domain Bacteria; phylum Acidobacteriota; class Terriglobia; order Bryobacterales; family Bryobacteraceae; genus PALSA-243. The sequence goes on from PLDF01000124.1 coordinate 23,245, forward strand.
AATCATCGTTTTGCATACCATAGGTTAGGGTTTCATTCAGTCGTCAAACTTGACTCCTGGTTTGAAAATAGGCTAATTTACCAACCATGGGGCGGCAAAAACAGGGAAAGTTAAACTGGCTGCAACTGAATCTCCCGGAGGGGCTCATTGTCGATGCCGGCTGGCTTCAGCGCCACGGCTATTCCAGCGCCCTGCGGAGCAAGTACGTCGCGCATGGCTGGCTCGATCGGGTGGCGCGCAGCGTGTATCGCCGTCCGCCTGCCAGGCTGTCCGCGCCCGGCGAAGATGAGCGCCTCCGCTGGCAATATGTGGTCGTCTCTCTTCAGACGCTGCTCGAACGCCCGTTCGCCGTGGGTGGCCAGACAGCGCTCCACCTCCAGGGCTTCGCGCATTATCTTACCGTTGCCGGCCCTCGGGAAGTCCACCTATATGGCGACAAGTCGCCGGCCGGCTGGGTCCCCAAGCTGAAACTGGACAGCCGGCTCGTCTTTCACAACGCAGGCAAACTCTTCAAAGATGGCGCTGTCCCTCCTCGCGGCTTGGCGATGCGGCGCGGTAATGTCAAAACCGCCCGGAATGCCGGCGCTAATTCTGCCCAAGGCGGGTTTATACGACAGCCCTGGGGTCATTGGGAATGGCCGCTCACAATGTCTTCGCCGGAGCGCGCCATCCTCGAGCTGCTGGACGAGGTTCCGCGGCGTGAGACATTTCACCAGGCTGACGTACTGATGGAGGGGCTGCGCAATCTTAGTCCCAGGCGGCTTCACACGCTGCTCGTCGAATGCCGCAGCGTGAAGGTGAAGCGTCTGTTCCTGTGGTTCGCCGAGCGCCATAACCATGCATGGCTGAAGGGGCTTAACCGAAAGGGCATCGGCCTGGGCCGCGGCAAACGCATGCTCGCGCGGGGCGGCAAGCTCGATACCAGGTTCAACATTACCGTACCGGAAAATCTCGATGCCGGCGGCTGAGCTCTATCGCCGGCAGGCCGCGCTGCTTGTGAAAGCCATCCCGCTCGCCGCTACGGAAACCTGCTTTGCACTCGAGGGAGGAACGGCGATCAATCTCTTTGTGCGGGACATGCCCCGTCTTTCGGTGGATATCGATCTGACATACCTGCCTATAGCGGATCGAGCCGCTTCGCTTAGGGAGATCGACGCCGGCATGCGGCGCATCGCCGTCAGCATCGGCCGCCGCACCCCCGGCGCGCGCGTGAGCCCAAGCAGGTTGCAGGACGAAAACCGCATCACCAAACTCATCGTTGCGCGCAGACGGCGTGCAGATCAAAATCGAGGTCACACCGAGCCTGCGAGGATGCGTCTACGAACCGGTAATCAGATCCGTCTCGGCGCCTGTAGACGATCGATACGGCTTTGCCGAAATCCAGGTCGTTAGTTTCCCGGACCTTTATGCAGGCAAGATTGTGGCAGCCTTGGACCGCCAACACCCGCGATCTGTTCGACGTTCGGGATCTATTGGCGAACGAGGGCATCGACGATCAGATGCGCAACGCCTTCATCGTCTACCTTCTCAGCCACATCTATCCCGCGCGGCGGGCGGCATTTTAGAGCGTCTAGGCCAAGCCGTGGCAATCGCGATCCGGAAGGCCGCACGACCGCGTTTGAGGACCTGAACGCCCACAATCGCGACTGGTGCCGGCGCCTCCTGCAACCAGCCTTCCGGCCCGCGTCGAACTTTCAGATCCGCGTCTTTGGAAGCAGCCGTATCGTGGGGCCCTGACCGGCGTCTCAACCATCCGAAAACGTTCTCTTGCCCGGCATTACCTTTGGGGCCCGCATCCGTCTACGAACTGGAGGCGCCCGGCTGGCTCAGATCGGTAAGGACAGGAAGTCCGCCAGTGGCCGTAACCGAATGGGAACAAGCGACGCCTATCCCCAAAAAGTGACTTTCTCTTCCGTGTTTCTTACATCCGGGCCCTCAGTTTCGGGATGGCAGGGCAAAGACCCGGCGAAAGCTAATCGGTAGTCGCGGAATGTCAAAACAAGGTCTCATTCGGATTTTCCGCAAAGGCGCAAACCGAGTTCTGGAGTGCGAAATATGAAGAAGATTGCTTTGCTCAGCTCGCTGATAATAATGCCCGCTCTGGCCCAGCAGCCGAAATTCGATATAGCCGACGTTCATCTCAGTGCCACCGCGCGCGGGTTTGCGCAGAATTTCGGCGGCGTGCTGCGCGGCGGACGGTACGTAAACCGGGACGCGACCATGCTCGATCTCATCGAGGCGGCATATGGCGTCTCAGAGGACACTATTGCCGGCGGTCCCGGCTGGCTGAATTCCGACCTTTTCGACGTGATCGCCAAAATTCCCGACGGCACAACGCCGGCGGCCGCTAACCTCATGTTGCAGGCCTTGTTGGAAGACCGCTTCAAGCTGATGATCCACAATGGTACGCGGCCGGTGCCCCGCTACGTGCTGAGCGTTGGCAAGGGTGGATCGAAATTGAAGTCCGCGAGCGGATCGGGAAACCCCGGATGCCAGCCGAAAGAGCAACCAGGCGCGGGGGGCGGCAGAGGTGGTCCTGGCGACCCGGCTTCGGCGCCGAACATCCAAGTTGCCTGCCACAACCTGACGGCAACTGGCATCGCGGACAACCTGCATCAAATGGCGGGCGGTTATTTAGATCACGATGTGATCGATTCGACGAAGCTCGAAGGTCCGTGGGATTTCGACCTCGAGTGGACGGGGCGCGGCGCGCTCGCGGCCAAAGGCGCCGACGGCATTTCGGTTTTTGCCGCCGTGGATAAGCAGTTGGGGTTGAAGCTGGAATTGCAAAATGTTCCGATGCCGTCGCTGGTGATTGAGAGCGTGAATCGAAAGCCAAGCGAGAATCCCGCGGGCGTCGCGACCGCTTTAGCCGTAGCGCCGGCGCGGTTTGAAGCCGCGTCCATAAAGCCTGCCAATCCGGACCTGCCCCCAATGAACGGGTTGCTCTACAAAGGCGGTAGCCAGATGATAGCCGGCGGCACGCTGCGTTCCCTGATCGCGATGGCGCTCCAGATTCCACCCAATGTCGCGGGCGATACCCTGATCGGGCTTGCAAAATCTGCGGATTCCCAGCGCTGGGACATCGTCGCCAAAGTGCCGACCACGGGCGAAGGCGCCCCCAACGTTGTCCGCGGACGACCGCAGCCACCGCCGCTCAGCGTCGGTTTGGAGATGCTGCATGGCTTACTGCTGGATCGGTTCGAGCTGAAAACCCACACCGAAAATCGAGAGGTGACGGTGTACGCCTTGACGGTGGCGAGCGGTAAGCCGAAATTGACCCAGGCAGACGATTCCGAGCGTTCCGGCTGCAAGCCCGATCCCAATGCGCCAAAGCCGGTCCCGAACATGGGACCGATGATCGGCTGCAAGAACACCTCCATGGGCGAGCTGGCGCAGAATCTGCAGCAAATGGCCGGCGCTTATATCGATCACCCGATAGTTGACGCCACCGGTCTTCAGGGCGGCTGGAATTTCGCGGTTGGCTGGACGCCCAGAGGCATGTTGCAGACGCCGCCGAATCCGAATCCGAACCAGCCGCCTGGAGCGATGGCGGAAGCGGCGGATCCCGGCGGTATCTCGGTTTTCGAGGCAGTTGAAAAAGAGCTCGGACTGAAGCTGGTGAAACAATAGCAATCCGTTCCGGTGATTGTTGTGGATCATGTGAGTGAGAAGCCGATAGAGTGACTGGTTGTCACTGGAACCCTCCCGTGAGGTCCGGTTTGAGGGAATACTCTTGCGTGCGAACTTGCCGTTTCGAGAGAATCGCGGAACCCGCGCGCATTTAGCGTTCCTGCAACATCCGAATTGCAATGGATCCGTCCAACCTGTTCTGCGGGAATCGAGACCTGGAAGCAGGCCCAAAGAGACATCCAACGGCAACTGCCGCCGCTGACGGCTCAACCTTCCCGCGTCGAGTAGGTGCGGTGCGGATGGCGGAACACACGGCGGCGCTCGGCCTGCATCCGCGCTCGCGCCGCAAACCGCCGCGAAAAACGGGAGTAAGCTGTTGTGAGCGGCTTATGATTAATCGAAGACAGTTCATCGGCGCGGCTGCCGCCGCCTCGACGGCCTCCCTTGTGGCGCAGCAGAGTTACGAATGGGGCGGCCCGGTGCTCGACATACATCTCCATCTGCGGCCGGATGGCGAATCGAACTTCGCCCATATTGAGGGCAGCGGAGTAACCAGGGCCGTCCTCCTCACACGCGTGCAGGCCGTCGACCAGGCGAAGGCGCTGGCGGAAAAACATCGGGGCCGCTTCGTGTGGTTCGTCGGCGCCGACGTCACGAAGCCCGAATCCGCCGGCCTGCTGACGAATGCCGTTAAGGACGGCGCCCTCGGGTTGGGCGAGATCAAGTACCAGGTGCAGTGCGACGGCCCCGAAATGAAGCGCATGTACGCGCTCGCTGCGGAACTGAAGGCGCCGATCCAGATCCACTTCGGAGACGTGCCGCAGGCTTCGGGTAGCGCGGTCTTCAACGGCGGATTCAAACGCTTCGACGCCATGCTGAAAGCGTTCCCTAAGACCAGATTCATCGCCCATGCGGACACGTTCTGGGCCAACGTCAGCTCAGACTACAATTACGACACCGCGTACCCTGAGGGTCCGATTAAGCCCGGCGGCCTCAGCGATAAGTGGCTTTCGGATTATCCGAACCTTTACGGCGACATGTCCGCGAACTCCTGCAACAACGCCCTGAACCGCGACCCCGAGTTCATGACGGGGTTCCTCGCCCGGCATCAGGACAAACTCATGTTCGGCTGTGACTGCTCATGCTCCGACGGGCGCGGAGGAGGTCAGACGAACCCCTCGCCGCGGCTCCACGGGAAGTGCATCGCGAGAGAGACGCTGGCGGCGATCCGGAGGATTTCAAAACCCGAAGTTTTCCGTAAGCTTCGTTGGGAAAATGGCACGAAGCTGTTGGGTCTCCCGAGCCAGGATTAGTGGAATTTTGCCTCCAGCCTACGCCCCCGCTCCAGGCCGTGTTCGCCTTGCCGGGCCCCACGATCCCCCGAAGAAACTCATTGGAGGAAACTGTGGACGCAGAGTGACGGAATGACCTTCAACCTAAAAACGGCAGTTGAAACGCCACTTACGAGCATGGCCGCCGTTCCTTGTAGCGCCGGCGATCTTGTCGCCGGTTCTTTTTCCCGC
>PLDF01000124.1:28440-40223 GCA_003135055.1 Bryobacterales bacterium
CGCCAGCAGTTCCTCGACTTCCCGCCGCACGTCGGGTTCGGCGTTCGCCAGCGTCGCCGGGCCGTGCTCCCGCACCGCGTGATACAGCTCTTCGACTTGGCGCCAACGCTCGGGACTCATCCGCACCCAATGATTGTCCCAGTATATCTGTCCCAATATATCGGAAACTTGGGTGCTCATCGCCCATCCCTCTGCCCCCGCCATGTTCCGTAAAGTAAAGGGTCCTTTGGGCAACGCGACAAACGCGGCCTTAATTGTTCCGCGCCAAAGTCAGCGCGGGCCAACGCTCCGCCTCATACTCAATGCAGGTCGCACCATGATGCGCACATCGAGTGAACGATGCTTATATTCGGTGACTCGGGAACTGAGGAAAGTAGGCGCGTCGTCGTCGGCAATTTCGACGAACCCTATTTGCCCGTAGAAAGGAACCAAGTGGGTATAGGGGACGCAATAACATTCACGGCCATCGAGCCACAAGCCGACCGTGGTCAACATCCGGGCGCCAATGCCAAGTCGTCGCCACTGCTCTGCGATTCGCATCCCGCGCAAGACGAGTGTGCCGTGCTCGGCGGCAACCCTAACTACTCCAATCAACTCGCCCGACGCCTCCGCCAACCACGCTGTGTCGCCCGGAGCGATACCTCCTCCGTACCCCCATGCCGAATAAGCGGCAGCTATTCTGCCGGCGTCGTCGAAACGTGCGATCCGAATAGCGATGTCTTTTGCTTCCATGCTCTCATCATCCACGCTCCCGGCCATCCCGCGTGGTGTCGTACTTCAACTCGCCGCATTGTCTCACGATGGGTAGGTTTTGCAACGGTGCAGTTTAACGAGGAGATTTCACGGAAAGCGCTTTGGCGATGGCTTCGCGGGCCGGTTCAAGCACCTTAACCACTGGACCGTCTGCAAATAGCGCAGTCTTTTGATGCCATGCCGCACCGGGTGCGTACACGGCGATGTGGTCCCAGACAATGCTTTTCCTGTCATGCTCGCCCATCGACTTTGAAACCAGCCGATCTTTATCCCAATACTGCGCTACGCGTCCGTCTGAAATCCGGTTGAGCGCGGCGGTGGATGGTGCGCCCCAATCGGTCGGAAGCACTGGTTCCCACACCACGAAAGCGTGTACCGGCTTGCCGGGAAATTCCTTTAATATTTCTTCGATTGCAGAGGCCCCCTGCAAACAAACCGTTCAAGTGGGTGACAGGAGCACCAGCACTCGAACGTCGCCTTTAGCATCGTTGAAGGCACTTTCGATCTTGGAAAGCGTTTGGGATGTAAGGTCAACCAGCGCGGGCTGCGTCGGCGGGGCTGTATGGCCGCCGTAAAAATAGATGCCTGCGCCCAGAAGCAACGCGGCGGGAAGGGCAAGAAACGCTTTGCGGGTCATGAGTTCACCTTGCTAGGAGATTGGCGGCAGCGTTAGCTAGTACCTGCGGGAAGAAAATCGACACGAACACAAAAAAGGCGGACACCCAGAGCAGTGCGGAACTGACCATATTCGGCCTTCGGCTGCACCGCCTGCTCTGCCATGCCTGATAAAAACCGTAGGCGACAAACAGAACGGACGCACCGAGCAGATAGGGGCGCAAGGCTGTCAAAACTGCCGAGCTTCCGGCGAGGCTGGCAGCGAAGACAAAGGGCAAAATCGGCAAGCAGCAACTAGACGCGGCAATGACGCTGGCCATCGCTGCAACACTGGTAATCGCAGTCCGGCCATTGCGCGACGGCCCGACGTGAGTAATGTCGGTTTTCATCGCCCCTGCCCTTGCGCTTCGAGCAGCGCAGCACGAATCATATCTTCGGACGGAAGGCCGCCCGCATAGCATCGGCAAGCGAAGGCCGCACCTGTAGCGGAACGGGATGCCGGATCAATATCAAGCCCGTTCACGCGAATAGTGGGAGAACCGAGAAAGCCCACGGCTTTAGCCGCTTCTCCGTCGGCAATCTCAACTTGGGCCACCTTTGCGGCAATCCCCTGTTCTTTCATTACCGATTTCACGCGCTCAACGGCGGGCTGATGATTGGGGCATCCCTCGAAATAAAAGACTTCAACCTTCATGCTTTTTTCCTTTCCGGGCCGGGGGTCGTAATCGCTTCCGGAACGGGGCAGGAATCTCGGTGCTTCGTTGGTTGCCGCAGAGCCGTGCGGCATTGCCGTAATGCTCCGGGCAGCTCCGTGTCCATCGCCTGTAGCTCCGCAATCTTGATCCGGACTACGGCCAGCTTTTGCGCAATCAAATCCCGGACGTGCTTGCAAGCTTCATGGGGGTGACGTTGGATTGAAAACAACTCTCGAATTTCATTGAGCGAAAACCCGAGCTGTTGCGCCCTCTGGATAAACTCGAGATCGGCAATTTCCCGCGCCTCGTACAACCGATAGCCTCCCTGTGTCCGCGCCGGTCGCGGCAACAGCCCCGACGTTTCATAGAAGCGGATGGCATCGACGCTCAAGCCGGTCTTTTGCGCGACCTGGCCGATTTGTAAAGAGGTGGCACTCATCCACTCAAGCATACAGTCTGGAGTTAGCTCCGGAGTCAAGCTCCCCCCGCCGTCTCACGATGGGTAGGTTTTGCGACATAGCCGGAGGGCCGGTAAACATTGGGTCCGGCATGTTGCGAAAGTCAGTTGCGAAAATGAAGGGGAAACGGGCTGGTCCTAGCACTGGAACCACTCTTGGCCGGGTTGCGAAACTCTCTCGCGAAAGCTCGGGTCTGTCAGCGCCCAGCCATGCGGGTTACTCGGCGTTTATCGGCGGCCAACCATCGTTCCTACCGATTCTGCTCTCCCCCAAAACCCCGATCACACGACTTTCAGAAATATTCTTCCTTTGTTCCGAGTAACTTACGGACCTCAAGCCTAAGTCTTCGATTCCCCGTCTGCTAGCCTCATGGTCGAGAGGTCCCATGTCATCTCGTAAACAACGCAACGCGCAGAATTCCACCGGCCCAAGCATTCCCGAAGACCAGGCCGCATCCCGCTTCAACCCCCTGAAGCACGGCATCTATGCCGAGCACCAGATCATGTTCGACGAAACCGCCGGCGATCTAGCCGAGCTCGACGCCGAGTTACGCCAACAGTTCAGCCCAGCTAACGCCAATGCGCGTTTCCTTGTCGATACTCTCGTTAACAACGAGTGGCGCCTCCGCCGCATGCGCCGCGTCGAAGCCGTTCTCTGGGAACACGCAGCCGACGCGTTCCTTGGCCAACATCCGGAATCGGAGGCCTGCAATTCCGCCGACGCCTTCGTCACCAACTCCGGCGCCTTCGAGCGCCTCCAGCGCCTCGTCAATTCCTGCGAGCGCAACTATCACCGCGCCCTCAAAGAACTCCAAGCCAAAGTGGGGCGGGCGCTGTCGCCTGCCAACGTGCCTGCCAACGTGCCTGCCAACCCCGGTCCCCCGCCGCAGAAAGCCGAGCCCGAGGCCGCCGCCCAGCCTGCCCCAGCCCCGCACCCCCAACAATCCACACCCAGTTCCGCGAATTTGGGTTCGGTCCGTCAAAATCCGAAAACCCCACCTCCCGCCCCGCTGGCTACCAACCCGGCCGCGCCGGCAGGCCCCGCGGAAACCCAGCCAAGCCCCTCAGATCGCTTCCCAACTCCGACCGAAGCAATGGATGCCGCATCCCAGGCGATTTTCAAGCAATAATAAAAATCCGCCATCGATGCAACTTTCAGGAACTGCCGATCGCATGGCTGCGGCCACCTCCAAGAGCAGGATAGCGGCACTCCTGGCGGCAACGTCTCTGGCGGTCGAAATCGACGCGTCGGCCGTAACTACACTGAACTGCACTCGGTCTGCTTGTGCCGGCCGGCATCGTCGTGCGACCATGGATTTGCGGGTCGCCGGATGCAGAAAGAATACGTTCGGAACGTCGAAGGTGTATTTCGAGTGGGAGACACTCGAGTGTCTCTTGATTCGCTGGTTTATCTGTTCCGTGAGGGGATGTCGGCCGAGAGCACGGTGGAAAGTTACGCTGCCGTGACCTTGGAGCAAGTACACGGGGCGCTGGCTTTCTACTTGGCGAATCAGGAAGAGATCGATGCCTACCTTGCGGAGGGGCAGCGTACCGCTGAGTCGCAACGCGGGCAATCTACGCAGACGAATGCTGAATTGATTGCGAAACTGCAGCGTGCGCGTCATGCGAGTCAGATTCCAGGCTGACGCCGATCTCGACGGGCGTGTCCTTCGAGGCATGCGCCGCGCCGCTCCCGAAATCGACATCCGGACCGCAGCCGAGGCCGGGCTCGCCAAGCTGGAGGATCCCGAGGTCTTGTGGATCGCTGCCAAATCCGGACGAATTCTTGTGAGCCAGGACAGACGCACGATGCCCGGACACTTTGCCCGCTACACGGCCGTGGGCGCCAGCCCCGGAGTCGTTCTGCTAAGGGAAGGTACCCATCGCAACCGCGATCGAAGAACTCGTCCTGATTTGGAGCGCGAGCGATGCTGAAGAGTGGATTGGGCGACTCGTATGGATTCCACTTTGAGGCTGCTCAGCCATGTTCCCACCTTCGATGCCTACTCGCCGGAGTGTTTCGAATGTCCCACCCGGCTAATCCGAGGTCAATTCCCGTGCCCTGGCGCCTCGCCGGTAAATACGGTTCTTGTCGGGAATGGAATCTCGATTCCCTCCTCGCGGAACCGCCGCAGGATGCGCTTGCGCAACTCATTCCGCACGCTCGCCTGATTCGAGAATTCGGCGACCTGAAAACCTAGCTGGAAGTTGAGCGACCAATCGCCGAAGCCCGGGTCTAACGTGACCGAGGGCGCCGGGTCCGCCAGCATGCCGGGCACTTCGGAGGCGGCCTGCTTGCCGATCTCCAGCAGCACCCGCTCCACAAGATCGATGTCGGACGCGTAGCTGACGCCCACTTGCAGCGAAGCGCCCATGGCTTTTTGCGGCAGATAGTAGTTCGTCACAATGGCTTGCGCCAGCTTGGCGTTAGGGACGATGATCATGTTGCCGCCGAGTGTCCGGATAATCGTGGAGCGCCAACCGATGTCCGTCACATACCCCTCCTCGCCCGTGTTGAGCTTGATGTAATCTCCCAGCCGCACCTGCCCGGCCATGGACACGTAGATTCCGCCGAACAGATTCGAGAGAGTGTCCTGCAGCGCCAGCGCTACCGCCAGACCGCCCACGCCCAGAGCCGTGAGCAGGGGAGTGATCTCAATGCCGATCACGCGAAGAGCCACCAGCACGCCGAGAATCACCACGACAACCTGCGCCAGATTTTGCGTCAGCGTGGTGGCGGGCGTCGAGCCGGGGATTTGATCGCCTAACTGGCGCACCAACTCGCCCGCAATGCGCATGAACATCAGCGTCAGCGATGCGATGAAGAGTACCTGCAACACCTCCGGCGCCTTGTCGGTAAAGTGAAAGGGCAGCGCCGACGATTGAATCGCGAAATGCACCGCCAGAATCAGGTTCCAGATGTGCGTCGGCCCGCGGAGCGCGTCGTGCACGGCCTGTCCGGCCCGGCTGTGGGTGCGGCGAATCCACGACCGCAGCGCGCCGAAAAACACCCGGCGGATGGCATACGCGATGGCCAGCGTCGCCAGAAACACGGCGGCCGGCTCGATCCACAAGCGGGGTTCGACGGCGAGCGGGTGGAGCAAGGTGGGCATTGGCTTCCTCTTAAGATCGCATAACGCGAGATCGCATAACGCGGTCGTGTGCGGGCCTCGCCTAAATCGATTGCACGCGGGCGGTTAGCGCAGCGTCATTCAGGTGTGCGGATACGTGGGCCAGTTGTCTCGCTGTTCCTGGTTGCCATGCTGCTGGCCGACGATCCATCGGCCGCGGACCTATATAAGCGCGGGCGGGAAGCCGAGAAAAAGGGCCACATGGCGCAGGCCTACCTGATGTATTCCGAGGCGGCGGCCAAAGATCCCAACAAACGGATCTACTGGCAGCGGAGCCAGGCTGTCCGCTCGCGCGCCGCGCTGGAATCGAAGGTAACTCCCGAGGTATTGGCGTCGGCCGGAGCGGAAACCGTGGACCCGGATCTGGACCTGGACCAGGTCGAGCCCGATTTGCCGCCGGACGATGCCACCCTGCAGGATCTGGCCGACGCCCGCAAGAAGATGCCGCCCACCGAGCTGGCGCCCGACGATGGCACGGGCGATATCGACTTGCGCGGCGATTCCAAGCAGCTTTGGACCGGCACGGCGAAAATATTCGGCCTCGACTGCGTGTTCGATGCCGACTATCAGCCTATTGGTCCGTTGCGCTTCCAACTGAAGGATGTGGACTATCGCGTCGCGTTGCGCAGCCTCGAAGCCGCCACGGGGGCTTTCCTCATCCCGCTGTCGGGCAAGCTGTTTCTGGTGGCCAAAGACACGCCGCAGAAGCGCAGCGAATTGGAGCCGCGCGCGTCCGTCTCCATCACTCTGCCCGAAGCCGTCAATCAACAGGCATTTAACGCCATCGTCACTGCCGTTCAGCAGGCTGTGGGCCTTGAGAAGGTAACGTTCGACACGCTGTCGAAGACCGTGATTCTGCGCGATACGGTGGCCAAGGTCACGGTGGCGCGGGCAATGTTCAACGAGCTGATGCGGCCGCCGGCGCAGGTAATGATCGACCTGAAATTCGTGGAAGTGACCCGCAACGACATGCTGACCTATGGTCTCGATCTGCCCGACACCTTCTCGCTGACGCCGCTCACCAACTGGCTCAACAATCAGATCTCACTGCCGCAGAACATCGTTGGCCTGCTCAAGTTCGGCGGCGGCAAGACCATGTTTGGGATCGGCATCATGATGCCGACCATCGTAGCGGAGATTTCGAAGACCACCGGCAGCAACCTGCTCGAAGCCGAACTACGCTCCAACGATGGCCAGGCCGCCACCATGCACATTGGCGAACAGTATCCGGTGCTGACGTCGGGCTACTTCGGCCCCGCCAGCTTCACCAGCAGCGGAACCGCTTACACCCCGCCGCCGTCCTTCCAGTTCGTGGATTTGGGACTGACCTTGAAGGTCACTCCGGCGGTCCACTCGCTCGAAGAGGTAACACTCGATGTGGATGCCGAGTTCAAGGTGCTCACCGCGCAATCGTTAAACGGCATCCCGGTGATTGCGAACCGCGCGATGAAAGAGATGGTCACTCTTCAGATGGGTCAGTGGGCGGTATTGGGCGGCCTGCTCGATGTCGAGAGTGCGCATAGCATCGCGGGCATTGCCGGGATATCACAGATTCCCTACCTGGGTCCGCTGACCAGCATGTACACCAAGACCAAGAACGACGATGAAGTACTGGTGATGATGCGCCCGCACCTGCTGACCGCTCCGCCCGGCGCCGGCGCGCCCACGCGAACCTACCGCCTGGGCTCGGAAACCCGCCCAATTACGCCCCTATAGTGCGGCGGCCAATCCTGGCTTCGCCGACTTCGCACAGCACCTGATCGCCACCGCGCGACCTTTAGACGCCGGTGATCCGATGGGTGTCGAGTTGGATGCAAGCTTGTACGCGTTAGACTCCACCACCATCGACCTGTGTCTTTCGCTGTTTCCCTGGGCTCGCTTCCGGCGGCACAAGGCTGCCGTCAAAATGCATACGCTCCTGATTGTGTGGATGAGAAACATCCGGATTACTTTGGCAGCGGCCGCCGTGTTAGGCGGCTTGGTACTGGTGGATCCGGCGCTCGGGCAGGGACCAGTTAGGATTACGCTGGAACAAGCCAACTGCCACTTCCTGTTGGGTACTCACTTCACTTACACTGGCCAGGCTCCGTCGCGGCGGGTCGATCTGCGCATGGGCCGGGGAAGCATCACGATCAAGAACGGGCCGCCATCCGGGCCTTTCCGGAAAGACTGAGACGGGGGCTTGGCCGCCCGCGCCAGTTCCACGGGCCAGAACATCAATTTCTTTGGCGACGGTATGCCGTATGCCACACTAGCCATCGGCGGTGCATTTACCGATTTCGGCCTCAGTCTCGTCGTCAAAACACAAGTCGGCGTCGACTGGAGCCTTCTCGAGATCGCCCAGCGCTCTTTACCTCCAATGCTATACGCCAACCAAGGTATCCGGCCTCTCATCGCTTCCTGGAGAGTGACATTGACATCGGCGATTGGCTCCGGGCCGCCAGCAGGGCATGCGGCGGTCCTATTGATGCATGGGAGCGACGCTGTCCAGCGCCAGGTTCAACATCAGTACGTTGACCCGGGGCTCGCCGAACACACCCAACTGCCGGCCTTCGGTATGCGCGGTTATCAGTTGCCGCACTGTATCGGCGGACACGCCGCGCGCCCCGGCCACGCGACCAGCCTGGGCTTCCGCCGCGGCGGGGCTGATGTGGGGATCAAGCCCGCTGGCGGAAGCCGTGACGATATCGGCCGGAATCGGGCCGGTGAACGTAGGGTTCTCCGCCCGAAACTTTGCCGCATCCGCTTGGACGCGGTCAATTAGCTTTTGGTTGGTAGGCCCATAGTTCGATCCACCGGACGAAAGCCCGTCATACGCGTCGGGCCTCCCGTGAAAATACTCGGGCCGAGCGAACTTCTGCCCGATCAATTCCGACCCAACCGTCTTACCGTTCGCTTCGATCAGACTTCCGGCAGCTTGGCGTGGGAATAACACCTTGGTAAGTCCCGTTACCAGCAGCGGGTAAAGTACTCCCGTCAGCACAGTCAAGACAATCGTCGCTTTCAGTGCAATCAGCAGTTGTTTCATGCGAGCCCCAGTATTCCTAACAGCCGGTCGATCAGCCAGATCCCCGGGAAGGGCGCCACTACCCCGCCCAAGCCGTACACCAGCAGGTTCCGCCGCAGCAATGACGCCGCCGACATGGGCCGGTATTTCACGCCCCGCAACGCCAGCGGGATGAGCACGATAATAATCAACGCGTTGAAGATCACCGAAGCGAGCACCGCGCTCTGCGCGCTGTGCAGCTGCATGATATTAAGCGCCGCCAACGCCGGATACGTCGCCATGAACATGGCCGGCAGAATCGCGAAATATTTGGCGATGTCATTAGCGATGGAAAACGTCGTCAGAGCGCCGCGAGTCATCAGTAACTGCTTGCCGATGGCCACTACTTCAATCAGCTTGGTGGGGTTCGAATCCAGGTCCACCATGTTGCCCGCTTCCTTGGCGGCCATGGTGCCCGTGTTCATCGCCAGACCCACGTCGGCCTGCGCCAGCGCCGGGGCGTCGTTGGTGCCATCGCCGGTCATGGCCACCAATCGGCCGCCCGCTTGCTCTTTCCTGATCAGGTCCATCTTGTCTTTGGGCGTGGCCTGCGCCAGAAAATCGTCGACGCCCGCTTCGGCCGCAATGGCCGCCGCCGTCAAAGGATTGTCGCCCGTGATCATCACCGTGCGGATGCCCATCTTGCGGAGCTGCTCGAATCGGTCGCGCATTCCCCCCTTCACTACATCCTTCAGATGGACCACGCCCAGCGCGCTCCCGCGGTCGGCCACCATCAGCGGCGTACCGCCCGACCGCGAGATCCGGTTGGTGATGGTCAGTAACTCTTCCGGGACCGTTCCACCGTGCTCCTGCACAAACTCGCACACCGAATCCGTGGCGCCTTTGCGGATGCACCGCCCGTCGAGGTCCACGCCGCTCATCCGAGTCTGCGCCGTGAATGCAATAAACACCGCTTCGTGTTCCGCCACGTTGCGCCCGCGAATCTCGTACTTCTCCTTCGCCAACACCACGATGGAACGGCCTTCCGGCGTCTCGTCCGCCAGGCTCGCAAGCTGCGCCGCGCTAGCCAGAGCCTCCTCCGCCACGCCACCCACTGGGATGAACTCCACCGCCTCGCGGTTACCTAGCGTAATGGTGCCCGTCTTATCCAGCAGAAGCGTGTTCACGTCTCCCGCCGCTTCCACAGCCTTGCCGCTCATGGCCAAGACATTGTGCTGCATCACGCGGTCCATGCCGGCGATGCCAATGGCTGAAAGCAACCCGCCGATGGTCGTCGGAATCAGACACACCAACAGCGAGATCAGAACCGTCACCGATGGCGTCGCGCCGCTGTAGACCGCGAACGGTTCGAGCGTCACCACGGCCAGCAGAAAGATCAGCGTCAGCCCAGCGATCACGATATTCAGCGCGATCTCATTGGGCGTCTTCTGCCGCTGTGCGCCTTCCACCAGAGCGATCATGCGATCGAGAAACGTCTCGCCCGGATTCGAAGTGATCTTCACCTTGATCCAGTCCGAAAGTACCTTTGTGCCGCCGGTCACTGCGCTGCGGTCGCCTCCCGATTCGCGGATTACCGGCGCGCTCTCGCCCGTGATCGCCGATTCGTCCACGGTTGCGATGCCTTCGACGACGTCTCCGTCGCCGGGAATGATCTCGCCGGTCTGTACCAGAACCGTATCGCCGCTGCGAAGTTGCGTCGCCGCGATAATCTCGTTGCGGCCGTTGATCAGGCGGCGCGCGGTGGTCTCCGTCTTCGTCTTGCGCAGCGTATCGGCTTGCGCCTTGCCGCGCCCTTCGGCCATCGCCTCGGCGAAATTGGCGAAGAGCACCGTGAACCAAAGCCACAGCGTGATCTGGAACGTGAACCCGACATCTTGCGCGCCGGTCGCGAAATCGCGAGCCGCCAGCGCCGTGGTCATCAACGCGCCTACTTCCACCACGAACATCACCGGGTTCTTCATCATCGGCCGCGGGTGCAGCTTGCGGAACGAATCGCCCACGGCCCGCTTCACAATAGGCGGGTCGAACAGCGGCCGCGCGCGCGACGCCTTCTTGGAGATCAGCGATGTGCTATCGAGCGGCGGTGGAATGATTGCGGTTGCCATTGCGTTAGCTCCAAAGCTTGCCTTGCACCATCAAGAAGTGCTCGACGATGGGCCCAAGCGACAGCGCCGGGAAGTAAGTCAGCGCGCCGACAACCAGCGTCACAGCCACCAGCAAAAAGACGAAAAGCGGGCCGTGGGTGGGGAAAGTTCCGGCGGAAACGGGCACCAGCTTCTTCTGGGCCAAACTTCCGGCGGCGGCGAGAAGCGGGATCATCATCAGGAAGCGGCCGAAGAGCATGGCGAGGCCCGTGCTTGTATTCAGGTACGGCGTATTGGCGTTGAGCCCCATGAATGCGCTTCCGTTGTTACCGACCCCGCTGGTGTACGCATAGAGGATCTCGGTGAGGCCATGCGGCCCGTGATTGCCGAGGCTGTCTTTCACCGTGTTCAGACCAACCCCCGCTCCCGCGAAGACCAGGATACTGAACGCCAGCACTAAAGCCGCGAGCATGATCATCTTGACTTCCTTCTGCTCGATCTTCTTGCCGAGATACTCGGGCGTTCGGCCTACCATCAATCCGGCGATGAACACCGCGAGGATGGCGAACATCAGGATGCCGTAGAGCCCCGAACCGACGCCGCCGAATACCAGCTCGCCCAGCTCGATATTGACCAGCGGCACCAGCCCGCCGATTGGCGTCAGACTGTCGTGCATGTTGTTGACCGCGCCGCAGCTCGCGTCCGTCGTGATTACCGTGAATAGCGAGGAATCGGCGATGCCAAAGCGGGCTTCTTTGCCTTCCCAGTTACCCCCTGTCAACCCTAGCTTCGTCAGATTCGGGTTACCCGCCATCTCCGCCGGATAAGTCACGCAAACGCCGAAGATAAATAGCGCCAGCATGGCCGCGAAGATAGCCCAACCTTGCCGCGTGTCTTTCACCATCTTGCCGAAAGTGTAAGTGAGGCCCGCGGGAATCAGAAAAATGAAAACCATCTCCGCAAAGTTCGAAAACGGCGTCGGGTTCTCATACGGATGCGCGGAGTTGGCGTTGGTGAATCCGCCTCCATTGGTGCCGAGCA
>PLDF01000271.1 GCA_003135055.1 Bryobacterales bacterium
GTCTTGCCGAGTTCGTCGACGGTTCGGGCGATGATCTGGTGGAGGCCGGCGGCGTCGGGAGGAGGCTGGTCGACAATCCGGGAGGGCGGAGGAGGGAGAAAGGCGGAGGAATCGGCAAGCAGCAACAGGGCATCGCGGGTATGGCTCCCAGGGGCGGCAGACTGCCAGCGGTCGAGCGTTGCGGTATCGATTCGCTCGGCAGCTTCGAGGGAGGAGATTTCCTCGGCCAGTTTCACGTCGCTCTCGCCGTGGGAGGCGGCGAGGATCTGCTGAACCTGATCGACAGTGACGAGTTGAGCGGCGTGCGCCGTGGCCGGGAGCAGCGCGGCAAACAGCAGGATGGCGGGCACGCGCATCAAGATGCGCAACAGTATAAGCCTGCAGCGCGGGATGCGCGCGACGGGCGCGTCGCTGCGTGCTGAATTATCAGGGAATTATGAGCGAATAATGATGGAACAGGTCGTTTGCGTTCGAAGTGGATTGGGTCCCTGCATCGTGTCAGGCCCCATCATCCACAACATCGCCGGAATAGCTGGGCGGCGCCTTTAGCCCACACACCGCGAGGCATCTATGCGCGTCCTCACCGCTCCCGCTCTTCTCCTGCTGCTGATCCCTTCGATCGCCCGTGCAGCTAAACCCGTCACCATCGCCCAACTGGAGCAGATCCTCCTCGCCGACCACGGCCAGTCCGACGGCCACGTCGCCGGCCAGCTCGCCAACCTTACCCTCACCGAGCGCGTCACCGCCCAGCGCCTCGTCTCCTGGCAGGCCTGGTTCCCGGGCCAACGCACCCAGGAAGCGCTCCTTCTCCTCGCCGACGAATCCGCCTTCCAGCCCTTGCCCGCCTCCGTCCTCTCCGACGATGCGCCGCCCGGCGTTCCCGCCGAAGGAAAAATCTTCGCCGCCGCCCTCGAATACGCTACCCGAACTATCCACAATCTCCCCAACTTCCTCGCCGCCCGCCAGACCCTGCACTTCGAAGCCTCCCTCGATCGAGTCATGGAGCAGGCCCGCAACGCCGCCGGTTCCACCATTCAGTCCCTTGGCGCGCCTTCGCTATCCATTGAGTCCGTAAATTACCTGCCGCTGCACTTCACCGAGAAATCCAGCGCCCTCGTCACCTACCGCGACGGAAGAGAGGTACCCGCCAGCCACGGCGCCGCACGCCGCGACCTCGGCCTCACAACCAACGGCGAGTTCGGACCCATCCTCACCGTCGTCCTCCGCGATGCCGTGCACAGCTCCATCGTTTGGGGTTACTGGCAGCAGCACGGCGACACCCGCCTCGCCGTCTTCCGCTATCGGGTGCCGATGGAAGAATCCCACTACCTGGTCGAGTACCGCGAGGGCGGCCTCGTGCAGTCGTATCCCGCCTATCACGGCGAGATCGCGGTCGATCCGGCCACCGGCAGCATCTTCCGCATCTCCGTCGTCTCCGAACCGGTGATGCCCTTCGAGCCGGTCGGCAGCGGCATCCTCGTCGAATACGGCTCCGTCATCCTCGGCGGCCGCGCCTACATCGTCCCGCTCCACGGCGTCGCACTATCGAAGGTCCCGGTCCTCCCTGGTCCGGAAACGCCGCCCACCGCCGTCACCCCGATGCAGCTCCGCCTCAACGACGTCGCCTTCACCCGCTACCGCATCTTCCGCGCCGACACCCGCATCCTCACCACCGAGGAATCCCAGCACCTCCGCAACAACACGCCCGCACCCAAACCCCCGCCTCAATAGCTGTGCCCCGCGCCGCGTATTCACCGGGATGGGACCCGCTCGTCCTCGCCGCGTCCATCGTCACCCTCAGCGTCTGCGCCCTCATCGCCAGCATCATCCCCGCGCAGCGCGCCGCCTCCATCGACCCCGTCCAGGCCCTCCGCACCGAACGAACAATCGATGCCGCCGGCCTGAGCGAGCGAGGCGAGTCATGTCAGCCCGAGCGAGCTCTCATGAGCGAACGAATCGAACGGGCGAATCCTCCCGCGAGACGCGGCCGGGAAACGATACCTCCGGGTTGCTGACAAATCGGACATCACGACACACAAGAGCCCGTTGACCCGGGACCAATCTCCGTTGAACGCCAGCCCGATATCAACGAGCGGGTTGGCCTGTTCTCGTCGCCAGAGAATCGGGGATACGGAAAATGGCATGACCAGGCGACTGCGGGATTGCTTCGCCTTGCCTGATTCTGCGAAAGGGGTTCAACGGCAAGGTTAGGTGCGATCAGGCTGGGGCACGCCGTATGCATCCAGAATATCCCGTAATGTCACGATGCCTTCCAGCTTGTGCACATCCGCCCGGTTCACCACNNGGTGGACGTGCGGAAAAGCCTGCGCATTCACCAGTTCACCGACCTTCTTATCCGCGCCTTCCGCCAGCTCTCGCTCCAGCCTCGCAAAGTTGATAACACCAATGACACCTCGTCGATCCATCACCAGCCACGTTCGGAATTCACTCGATCGAACCTCCTCCAGTGCCTCCCGAACCGTGATCTCGGCCGGCAGCAGCTGGCTCGCAATCTGCATGATTCCTGCTACCCGACGCTGACCGGATCGTTGGCGCGTCTTCGCCGTCGGCAGGTGTATGCCATCCTGCACGGCCAGCGCTTCGTAGATGGGCTCATGCTGCAATCGTGAAGCAATGAAGAGACTCACCAGATTCGCAATCATCAGCGGGACGATCACGGCATAGTCCTGCGTCATCTCGAAGATCATCAGCACCGANNGCTGGGCCGAAGATACCGCCCGCGTTGCCCGAAGCATAGCTGGTGGTAACGGCGATCAGTTTCAATACCACCAGCAACACCATCAGCTTGAACGCCATCCTGCCGTTCAACGCGTCGCCGACAAACCCATAACCTACGCCCAGAACCTGCGGCACAAACCAGCCCATCAGACCGACCAGCAATCCGCCCGCGACGGGCTGGAACCAGACCGTTTTCTGCGGGAAGCGCAGGAAGCGCGCCCGCATACCCAGCAAGAGCTTGGTGAAGGCCGCCGAAACCAGGCCGCCAGCCACGCCGAGCACCGCATAGACCGCAAACTCCGCCGGACTGACCAGTCGATACTGGGGAACTTTGAAGAGGGGATGATCGCCGAGAGAGACACGCAGAGCCATCCATGCGGTGGCCGAAGCCAGCACCACTGCACCCATCACCGGTGCGTTCAGGTCGCCCACGATCTCTTCGAGGGCAAACAGCACCGCCGCCAGGGGCGTATTGAATGCGGCTGCAATGGCCGCTGCCGCTCCCACCGGAATCAGTT
>PLDF01000080.1 GCA_003135055.1 Bryobacterales bacterium
GGCCGCTGGTGCCCCTACTGCGTCACCGAACTGGAGACCTGGCGGGACCTGCACGCCGAGGTGCGCCGGCGCGCCGCACTCTTCGTCGCCATCTCGCCCCAGACCAAGCGCCAGAACGATTTCACGCTGCAGCAGCACAGCCTGCCCTTTCCCATCCTCTCCGACCCGGGCGCCGCGGTCGCCGAACGGTTCGGCATCGCCTACACCGTCCCGCCGGAGCACCGCCGGTACTACCAGGGCATCCTGATCAACATTCCCTTCGTCAACTCCGGCGGCACCTACCAGACGGCCAGCGAGGCCAGCTGGCGCCTGCCGCTGGCCGCTGTCTTCGTTATCGACCAGGCTGGCACAGTTAGCTTCGCCGAGGCCCACGCCGACTTCCGCGTCCGCCCCGAACCCGAGGACGTCCTCCGCGCCCTTCCCGCTTTTGCGCGTTCCGAGTAGCTCACCCCTCCGGAACTTCCTCCGTCGAACCTGCGTATCCCCTCCCTGAGCCCCATGGCTCAAGAACCCAACAGGAGCCGTTCCCCATGCAGACCGTCGAACGCGTCATCATCAACGCCAGCCCCGCAGCCATCTGGCAGGTCCTCGCCGACGTCGAACGCTGGCCTACATGGACCCCCACCGTCCTCGAGGTCGAGCCTCTCACCTCCAACGGCCACAAAGCCGGCCTCAAAGTCGGAGCGCGCTATCGCGTCGTCCAGCCCAAACTGCGTCCCGCTGTCTATGAGGTCACCGAATGCGCGCCCCACCAGGCCTTCACCTGGATCCAGAAAGCCCCCGGCGCCACCATGATCGCCGAGCATCGCCTCACCGCCTCTGACCACTCCGGCACTGAAGTCGAGCTCTCCTTCGCCACGGAAGGTTTGTTCGGCGCGATCCTCGGCGGTATGTACTCGAAAACCATCGCCGACTACGTCCGCACCGAAGCCCGTAGCCTCAAGAACCACTGCGAAACGCTCGCCGCCAAATCCGCCTGACGGCCCACTCGCATTTCGCTCTCGGTAGCTCGTTTCTCGCTCGTTCCTTGCTAAACGTTCTTCGCTAAACGTCTCTCGCTAAAAGTCTCTCGCTCGTCTTACGCTCGTCTACGCTCGCTTTTTAGCTCCCCTACGACTCCCGCTCATACCGCACATACAGCGGCTCCCAGACGTTAGCCCCCACCGCCGCCTCCACATCCCCATCCTTCAAGTCCGACAAACCCTCCGCCACCGCTTGCCGCGCCACCGCCGCCGCAATCACCCGGCTCAGCCGTCGCGCTTCGGCTATCGGCGGCAACAAGCTCGCCTTACGATCCTTCTCCACCGGCGACAGCTGCGCCAGCGCCCGAGCCGCCGTCATAATCATCGCGGCACTCACCCGCCGCGCCCGCGAAGCCACAATCCCCAGCGCCAGCCCCGGAAACACATACGAATTGTTCGTCTGATCGATACAAATTTCCCGGTCCCCCACCTTCACCGGCTCGATCGGACTCCCCGTCTCAATCAGCGCCTTGCCGGCGGTCCACTACAACAAGTCCGCAGGCGTCGCCTCGCTCTTCGACGTCGGGTTCGACAAGGGAAAGATCACCGGCCCATCCGTATTCTTCGCCATTGCGCGCACCGCGTCCTCGGTAAACATCCACGCCTTCCCCGCCACGCCAATCAGCACCGTGATCATCGCATTGCGCGCCACTTCTTCGAGGCCAATCTTCTTCGCATCGGCCACCTTCCAAACTGAAACATCGCCGCGCGGCCGCACATAGTCCTTCTGTTCCTCGTGGATCCCCTCCGCGCCCTCCACCAGCAGCCCCGGCCGCCCCATCGCATAAATCCGCCCCCGTGCCTCCGCCTCCGTCAGCCCTTCCTCTACGAGCGCCTTCACCACCAGATTCGCAATCCCAATCCCCGCCGACCCAAATCCCAAAATCCCAATTCTCTGCTCCGGCAGCGAAGCCCCCGACGCCTTCATCGCCGCCAGCAACGTCGCCAGCACCACCGCCGCCGTCCCCTGAATGTCGTCGTTGAACGTGCACAGCCGGTCCCGATACTTCGCGAGCAGCCGCGCCGCATTCGTCCCCGCAAAGTCCTCCCACTGCAGCAGCACATGCGGCCACCGCCGCTCCACCGCGCGCACAAACGTCTCGACAAACTCGTCGTACTCCAGCCCCCGCACCCGCTTGTGCCGCCATCCGATATAAATCGGATTCTCCAGCCGCTCCTCGTTATCCGTCCCCACGTGTCCCAGCACCGGCAAACAATTCTCGTGGTGGATCCCGCCCAGCGCCGTATACAGCGCCATCTTCCCAATCGGAATCCCCATCCCGTACGCGCCCTGATCGCCCAGCCCCAGAATTCTCTCTCCATCGCTCACCACAATCGCTCGCACGTTGTCGTAGCGCTTGTGCGACAGGATCTTCTCGATCCGCGCCTGGTTCGGATAACTCAAAAACAGCCCCCGCGGCTTCCTCCAGATCTCGCTGAACCGCTGGCACCCCTCCCCCACCGTGGGCGTATACACAATCGGCATGAACTTCTTCACATCGGACAAAAGCAGCGCATAAAACAGCGTTTCGTTGATGTCCTGCAGATCGCGCATGAAGCTGTACTTCTCAATCCCCGTCTCATACGCATCGAAGGCCCTCTGCCGCCGCGCAATTTGCTCCGCCAGCGTCCCCACGTGCGGAGGCAGCAGCCCATGCAGATCGAACGCGTCGCGTTCTTCTTCCGTAAACGCCGTTCCTTTGTTGTAGCGGGGATGATTCAGGAGGGTAAAACCGTACAACTTCGTCCGGATCACAGGTTCCGTCATGGGTGCCTCTTGTTCTCTTTATCAGGAGACGCTGTGTTCAGGAAACCTGCAACTACCAAAGAGCAAACGAACGTTAAGCCGCCGGATGCTCATCGGCTCCCTCCGCGTTCTCTGTGTTCTCTGTGTCCTCTGTGTCCTCTGTGGTCCATAACACGCTACTCGCCGGTGTTCACCACTCCCGCAAACATCGCGGCATCATCCGTTACCGAAGCAATCCCCCGCTGCGCCGCCAGCAAATACCTCTCCACGCTCATCGCCTTCTTTACCTGATCGCCCACCCGCGTCAGCACTCCCTGCTGGGTGTGGTGCTTCCGGAACGCCTCCAGCTTGCGCTCGCTCAGCTCTCCCAACTCCAGCGTCAGCGACCACGGCACCGTCGCCGCCAACTGCGTCAGCTCCGGCCGGTCGCGCACACTCACAAACGGTGTGCTCGAGTAATACAGCTTCTGCGGCGCATACGGTTGGACCTCCGAAGGAAACATCTCCGCCCGCCCGGCCCAGTGAAACGCCATCGTCGTCACCGCTGAAATCACCGTGTGATCCCGGTGCAGATTCACCCCGCCATCCCCGCCAAACGTCAGCACCACCTGCGGCCGCC
>PLDF01000311.1 GCA_003135055.1 Bryobacterales bacterium
CCGCTGTTCGCATGGCGTTCAAGTGCCACTGCTTCACCTTCACGTCCACGTTGGGCTGCCCGGCGACGACCTGGTGCCCGTAGTGCCGCGCGCGCGCCATGATCGTCTCATCCGTGATCTGCTGCGGCAGCAGGTCGGTCAGCGCCACCGAATCTCCGTTCACGAACCACTCGATCACGTAACCGATCTGCGAGGTGGGCATCGGCCACACCTCGAACCGCGGCCGCATCTGAGTATCGCCGGGGATCACGACGTAATCGTGCGTCGCTAGAATAATCGGCCAGGAGTACGAGGTTCGCTGAGGATCGATGCGATCCAGCTCCTCCTTGGTCCGGTACAGGTTCCGCCGCCGGAATCGGTACGAGTTGATCGGATCGGTCCAGGATAGCCACCGCTTGAAGTCGTCCGAGGGCGCCGGAGCGTAGTTCTGGAAGATGTAGTACGATCCTCCCGAAGCGCTCTGCTCGGTGTAAGGCCGGTCGAGCGTGATCGTACTGACCCCATCGTAGGCGATGATGTTGTAGATCGGGCCGCCCGTCACGCGGAACTGGCGCTGCGTCAGCGATCCCAGTGGCGGCTGCGTGATGGCCTGGGCCAACCAGTACGGAGAGGCTACGGCATCGGCCACCACCTGATTACTCAGAAATGTGACGGTGACGGTTCCGGAGTTGATCGGCGACGGCGAAAGCCATACGCCATTCTGCCGGTTGAAACTCCAGTCGCGGGCCTTCCGGATATCCCGGTAAGCCCGCATAACAAGAGTCTGCGTGGAAATCGGATCAATCTGCGGGAGCCAAGCTTTGAGTTCTTGCGCGAGCTGAGCTAATAAACTCATGCCTCATCGTATCAAGCCGCTCGGGTGATGATGTGGAGGTTCGCGTATTCCGCCGAGAGATTCGTGCTCGCAGCGGCCTCCGTACCGGAGGTCTGCGATTGCCCGCCAATCGTCGCGGTCTTTAGCGCGCGCCACTCAAGCGCCCACTTCGCGGCCGAGATCCGAACCGGAACCACCTCGAAGTTCCCGGTGTATGTTCCCATGAACGAAATCGCCAGAATCTCATCGACGCCAAGCAGGATCGACGGAAAGCTATCGCCACCACTCGGGGGGTTCCCCGCCGTGACCTGCGTGTAGCTCGCCGGACCCTGCCACTTAATCAAGCCTTCGGGCAGGGTCGGCGGAGCGAGTTTTTGAGCGTATGCGCTGATTGGCATTACACCACCTCGTTCATTCTGCGAACCAGGATCAAGCAAAGCGCCGCAGAGGTCGGAGCGCCGATCGCGGTACCGATCGCGGCCTTCAGCGTCGCGTAGGTCGGACTGCCGCTCTGCGTCGGGTCGTCAACCAGCCCGGACCCCGAAGCGATGATGAGCATGTCGCCATCGGCCGGCGTCGCCGCCGTCAGCGTCCCGGTCAACCCGGTACACTTGCCCGATACCTGAATCCAACCATACTGTCCCTTGGTCACCGCATTGAGGCAGAACCCCGCGAACCGGCCCGTGCGCAGCGCCGAGTTCATGTCGCAGGTGACGATGTAGGACTCAAACGCCGCGCTCGCCTGGTCCCATGCCCAGGCGGTCGGCAATCCCACTGCTGGGGCAGTCGTTCCGTTGTAGAACTGAACGTACTGATACTCGCCTCCGTAGAGGGTCCCTACACCGGAATCGTACTGGACGCCCAGCGAGGACCCGTCGAGGATCATGCGCGCGCCGAGCTGCGCCGCGTACTGCGTGGTCGAGCCCGAAGCCGTTGGCGTGGACTGCGCCGGATATGCGTCGTTGACATCGTTGAATGCCAGCCGCGTCGATCGCGAAATCTGTTGCTCTCTGTGATTCGGCATTGTCTATATCTCCTTTGTTGTCAGCGACTTACTTCAAGCTCCTATACCATAGAACTGCTTCTGATGGCGCGCAGAAGTGAAGACGAGGTTCACGGCGGCATGGGTTCTGGCAACCACCTTGGTTGAATCGGCGGCCGGATAGAAGCCCCATAGCCCGAACTGGTACCGCGGGCTGGTGGACAGCCGGAACTGAATCTTGCTGGTGTTGAACCACACGAACACCTCGCCGACCGTGGCGGTTGCGCCGGCGGCGGGAAGGTTCGATTTGCTCGAAACACCCGAGGGCACGGTGAAGGTGCTGGTCAGGTAGTTCCCGAGCGATCCGTTGGCGCCGTAGGCGAGCGACGGGAAATAATCGTCGGGGAAAATGATCGCGTCGTTCATTGCGACGCCCGAGACACCCCAGATGGCGTCCTGCTTGGTCGCCAGCTCGCCGCGCTGCAAGGGCTGGATCTTTTCCTTGATGTAGGCGAACGCCCGCTTGGTCGTTACTCCCAGGTCGGGCCGCTCCCGGCCGATCGACGCATCCCAGTACCCCTCTTCGAGCACCGAGTAGGTCAGAGCGCCGGCCGCCGAAACGTTTCCGGTGGTGGTGGTCGAGTCGCCGCAGTATCGCGGGATGGAGTTGAACGTCGAGCCGATGGCTCCATTCCGAGCCTGGCCGCCGTAGGACGTGAAGATCGAGCCGTCCCAGCCCGGCGTGATGCCGTCGTTGATGGCCTCGGGCCAGCCGTTGATGTCGTAAGGCCGGTTCCCTACGATGCCCGATCCGGTGGGCTGCCCGTGCAGCGACATGGCGATCGCGACATCCGCGCAGATCGAGTTCATCATGTTCGCCATGTTCAAATTGAGCAGCGAGAACACCGCATTGGGTCCGACGTTCAGCACGTCGATGTTCTCCATGTACTCCGGATAGATCGACACGTAGTACTTCGGGTCGAACCGGGTACCGGCGATGGTCTGCACCTTCTCCAGGTTGAACTGGGCGCCGAGGCCATACGAGTTCGTGATGAGCGGAGCGTACAAGAACGTCTGCTGCATCGTGGAACCGCCGCCGAACGTCGCCAGACAGTGATCGCGGATGTATGCGAGGAACGCTACATCGTTGAAGAAATTGTCTTGAACTGTTCGCGGCCAGATCTCGTATACTGTGGTGGCGCTAAGTTCGTCTAACCCCGGATCATAACTCATTGAAGTCTCCTACCTTGGTTTTTAGTGACTCGCTTCTCGATTCCCGCCAGCGCGGTACTTTCCCGAAGCGAACGCAGCGACCGCATTCGCAACCGCCTGGGCTCCGTTCATATCCCTGTTGTGCGGGGCGGTAAGCCCCTTTTCTTTGCTGTTCGCCATCGTGAACAGCGGACCCATCGGAAGATCCGTGCGGATTCCGTTGACCTGCTGCCCGCTGTACTTCTTTTCCAATTCTTCCGTGGCCTTCGCCGCGCCTTCCGCGCGGTACTTGTCGGCCTTGATCTCTTCGCGCTTCGCCGTAGCGCCGTACTTGTCGTCCCACACCTGCGTCATGGTGCGGCGCTGTTTCACCGCGTCATCGAGCAATTCCTTCATCACCAGTGGCTTGTCCGGGAACAGTTCGGAGTGCTGCCGGGCCACGTCCATCATCTCGACCTGAAGATTCACGTTGTCGCGGAACAGGTTCTCCACGAGATCAACGCGCTTGATGATGTCCGGGCCGGGCCCGGGTTGCGGATCTTCTCTCTTCTGCGGGATCACGGGGTCTCCTTCGCCAAACAATTCCTTGTCGAGAGGAACGCCGTAAAGTTCCGCTGCGGTCTTGGCCTTCGCGCGCACGGTGGCGAGCGCGGCTTCGGCTTGTTCGCGGCTCTTCAGACCAGCGATGTACTGGTCGTTGATGGCCTGTTTTTGGATCTCGAACGCATCCAGTTGTTCCTGGAGGGTCTTTTTGGCGGCATCGAGCTCCGCCTTGCCGGAGTTCATCTTTCGGTCGTAATCGCTTTGCCGCAAATACCCCTGGAGTCGCTCTTCAAGCGCTGCGGCTGCCTTCGGATTCTTGGCGATCTCTTCCGCTACGGTCTTATCGACCCCAACGGCTGCGAGTTCGTCTACGAGTTGAAATGCCATGTTTTTAGGTTTCCTTCCCTTTCGGGCTGCGGAACATCAGACTGGGCCTCATCCCATGTCTCCGGTGGGGGGTTGGCTTTCCGATGGTGAAGAACCCATGATTTTAACCAGCAACTGCGTGAGGCCCCGCTTCAGCGTCAGGATGTCCTGAGACACCGCCGGGTATTGCCTCGCCATTCCGTCAAGCTGCGAGCTGAGATTGCGCACCTGCATTCCAGCTTGCTGCTGCTGCTGGATGCGCAGTTTGTCGGCGCTGTCAGTCTTCGGAGCCTCTGCCTGAACGCCCAGAACGTCCGCGTAGGGACCCATCTCCGTACCGGAGGAGGATGGCTGGCCGCCAGGATTCGGGAATGATTGCGGGCTGGTCATTGCGATTACTTGCGAACCGCCTTCCGCGCCGACTTCATCGGCGTGGTCAGCTTGGCCTTCCCGGACGCTTTGGTGGGCTTCTTTCCGTAATGTGCGTACTGGTTAGCCATTTGAATCTCCTTTTTTAGTGGGGCAGCCTTCAACGGGCCTGCCCCGCGTGTACCCTGACTTTGCGAGGGGAACCTTGCGGTTCGATCTACGCGGAGTCAGGATGGATTACTTCTTGCCGCGCTTTTTCCCGCCGTGCTTTTTCCGGCGCATCGAAACCTGCTCGTAAGTGCTGAACATTTCGGTGTCTTTTCCTTTCTCCGCAAATAAAAAAACGGCTCCACCGGGGGTTACCCGATAGCGCCGTCCAATTTCGCGGTACGCTCTTTTTCTACTTGAGATTAGACTCTTTTTTGCATAGCCTTGTCAAGTGGAGGTCAGTCCACTCGCAGTGGCGGTTTATCCGCCGGCAGTTTTTCAATCCATTTGTGCGTCCCGCTCGGCGAGCCTTGACTGGTGTTTATGCGCCATTCCCCATTCCGCTTTTCACGCGCGACGACCTTGATCGCAGCCGCCAGCTTCGCGTTGGGAACCGTGACCGTCTTCTCATCCGTCATCGGCTCGTTACGGTCGTAGATCGCGTCCCTTGATCTTTTTGTTTGACCTGCGGCGGCTTGGCATTCGTGGGAGGACGCCCGCGCCCTTGACCCTGCGGTGAGCCGATTTGCAGATCCTCGGCGAGCGCGTGCTTCATTTCCTGCTCCACCATGAACTTGTCGGGCTCGCTGATGGCGGGTTCGCCGTCTCGCATCTCGGGCAGATCGCCCATATTCAATCCAAGCCCCGTTCCGATGGTGTGATCGCTCACCATGATACCGGCCTTCTTGGCCTGGAGCAGTGTCAGGTTCCGGCCAATACGCGATACCTGGGCCTGCGAGTACGGCTCGATGTCGTAGCTCAACTGCTCGATCATCCACCGCGCCCGCTCCCATTTGCTGTAAATCGAGTCCTGCTGAGGGTCCTCGTGCGGGAGATGCGAGGGAATCAGTTCACCTGGGCTGAAGTCGAACATCTGCTTCACGGCGCCATCCTGACCAAGTTCCTGGAATACCTTCCCGGAGGTCCAAAATTGAATCGCCATCGGGTAGAACAGTTCATCGAACTGCTGGCAGGCGATTTCACCGCCGCGCGAAATATCCTGAACCACCGGACCAGCCTGTTCGAGGATCTTTTCAATCGAATCTGCGCTCGGCACCTGCTTGGCCTTGGCGACCGCCATCAGATCCTTCACTATCGACATTTCATCGATCTCGTTCTTCAGCAGTCCCAGGACCTGAATGATCCACTGTGGAACGTCCCAGAACGCCACAGGCAGCAGCGGCTGAACCGGATCGCCCATTCCCAGAGCCGCCTGGACCGTCTGCCCTGGGATGCGCGTGTTGATGCGCGCCATCGCGGTCGGGTCCATAACGTTGGGATCGTACTTCAACGGCGGTTGCAGGCGCACTAGAACGCTGTCCACCACGGCCCGCCACATCTGGTTCTCGGCCTTCTGAATCCTCCAGGTATCGTGAATGATCGAAGTGCCGAGAAAATCCCACGGATAATCGTCGAAGCGCAACTGGACGCGCGGGACGCGGCCGTGCAGATAAGGCGATGTTCCGTCCTTCAAGATGCAGGTGTCCGTCCAGATCGCCCGCCGGCGCAGCGGGAACAGGCGGCAGTCCTCTTCGGCCGCGCGCTTCATCACCATGCGCCCCTGCGAGTCCCGGTACCCGGTCGGGATGTCCTGCCCAAGATACGGGACTCTGTACTCCCAGCTTGTGCCGGGGTCGCCCATCGGGATCACCTTGCCGGTGTTGTTGATGCTCATGTCCATGATGTAGGTCGTGTAGACATCCACCATGGGCATTTCTTTTCCAACCGACCGCTGAGGCGTATCGAGCACTCCGACGACACCATTAGACTGCGAAGACGATCGCTTGAGCTTGTCCCACGTCCGCGCCATCCAGCCGGGGAAAGATCGCGAAGGTTCGATCAAATGCTGAAAGGCCGGGTAATTCGCCACGACCAGATGCAGCGGAACCTCTTCCGGGATCGTAACCGCGTAGGCTTTCTGAATGTCGTTGTCTTCGGTAATCATCACCGGCATCACCGACGATGGGCCTCCGACCTTGCAGGAAATCTCGCCGCGCCCGTATCCGTAGAAATTAGGGTCCCACCACGGTTCCAGATATCCCGTTCCCAACCCGGAAGCATACTGGCAAGCTTCCCGGTACTTTCGATCCTGAGCGGTCTTGCGCCACCAGATCTTCTTCATCTGGTTCAGCCGCCAGATGGAATTCTGCGCCGCCTGGTTGTGCGTCACCGCTTCCCCGGTCGGCCTCAGGTTCGAGATGGTCGCCACTAGATCCCGGAAATTGCGCTTGATGCGGTTGATCGAAACTGTCGAGTATCCCGATACCTTGAGCGGGGTCGTGTCAAAGCTCAGGATGTCGTAGGCCCTGGGGATCTCCTGCCAGGCCGCCTGCGATTCGAGGAACGCCTTGCCGGTGTCGCGCAGCTCCTTCAGGCGCCCGAGAGTCAGCTCCTGGATGCCCTTTGCTCCCGCGAGCTGCTCCAGATACGACGGGATCTTGTACTCGCTCAGCCCCGGCATCTACTAGACCTCCTGAATTTTCTCTAACCCCTTGGCTAGATGATTGCGGGGATGCTTGCCGCGGTCCCATTTCACCACTACCCTCGTTGGGGTAATCTTCTTAATGGTCCCATCCCCCAGTGCGTCTCGATATTCCTGGCGTCCCTCGGATAGGCGAACACGATCCCCGACAATGGCCTCGCCGTGGTTCACAGTCGTTTACTTCCGCATCCGCCCGCCATCCCGGTTCCTGCCGTCTTCGCGGTTGCTGGCGTCACGCGACAGCGCATCAAAGAAAAAGGCTCCCTGGTACTTCTCTCGCGGCCTATTGTCATTCTCGCGCATCGCGAACCTTGCGAAATCCCGCTGCGACTCGCGCATGGGAGGAACGAATCTTCTTTCCCCGTCCTTCCCGATGATGTAGCCGCCCTGCTGCATGACCTGCCGAAGCTCCGCGCGGTTGTGCCTGGTCACGATCTCGCTCTGCATTTCCTTGCCAATCCGGGCTCGCTCCCACTTCTCGCGATGCTCCCGGTCGATCTCGCGCTCCACCTGCCGCTTCTGCCATGTTTCCCGAAGCTCTATCCTCTCACATCCCTCCGGGATAAGCGCATCCTTCTGACCTGGAAGACCATAGGTCCCGTCCGGGCGCTTGTACACCACCAGCGTTTCGAGATAGTCCCGTGGTGAAAAAGCCACGTAAATGCGTGGTGATTCTGCACCACACTCCGGGCACGGCTGCGGTTTTTCGCAGTCGTCCATCTTGGCGAACTTCTCGAACCGACCGTGTTCCTGGCAGTCAAAGTCGTAAAGAATTGGCATCAGCCTTCGTCCTCCCAGCTCGCGCCCATTGCTCCCGGATGAACACCCACGGCTGCGCCCGCGAACGCCTCCCTGAGCGTCGGCGCGCCGCCATTCGCTAGTTGCTGCGGGCTCACGGTCGGAGGCGCGTAATCGTCTCCACCGAGTACTTCACGATACATGGGCGACGCCTCCTGCTCCCGCTGCTTCCGCAAATAGCTGATCGACTGCGCTTTACCGCTGATCTCCATTATGTGCAGCGACACCCAGATTATGCCCAGGGCCATGTAGCGATCGTCGTGCTGGCCGGATTCGGCGCGCGCCGCCTGCATCCCTTCGTCTCTGTGTAGCGCCTGCATTTCTTCAACGAACCGGGGTGAGTTGATATCGATCTCGCCGTCTCGCAGGGCCTTAATCGTGTAATCGATCACCATCGCGCGGCTCCAGCGATTCGTAACGAAACCCAGCCGCGTAGCGGTCGAAGGGTCGATCTTCTTTCGATCCGTCCGCACCCAGTTGTGGAAGTTCGCCCAGCCCCGCTTTCGCAGTTCGAGCTGCGTAATTTCGCCGTTGAAATTGACCTCAATCGCCATTCTCGGCTGTTGATGACTCGCGCCCTGGTAAAACAACCCAACACAGTGACAAATGGACACGAAATCGGCCGCATTTATATACTCGCTGGCAAATTCGCACACCTGAATATCGTTGTGCTCGAATGTTCCTTTACACAGTCCTTCGAGTACGGTGCGATCCTGGCCCACTCCGTCTCCCGTATCCACTCCGAAGCCGTAGGTTTCTCCGTATCGCGGCCACTGGAATACCATCAATTTCCCGGTCGGGTCGCCCGTCTGCCAACCGGGCCACTTGAGCGGCACCATCTGATACGGCCCCACGTCGATTATTTTCCTGGTGGTGTCGCGATCATGCTCGTCGGCTTGTAATCGGGCCGGCAAAAGATGGATCGGCCCGCGGAATCCGAATACCCCTAGCGGCTCCTGGCAGTGCGTGTTGTAGGAGGAAAGCGTATCCACGTCGAACACGCTCTCGCCCGATGCGATGAACGATTCGAGATCGTCCGATGCAAATTCCCGAAGGAAGCGCGCCGTGTCTTTCTTTGAGGCGTAGTCTTCCTTGGTGATCTGCCAGAACCACATCTGCTCAAGCGGCATCTCCCAGTTCTCGGGATAGTGTCGTCGCAGCAGCTTGTCGGCCCGCACGAACTTTTTAGCGCGGCTTGCGTGTCCGATCGTCTCGCCGTTGGGATGCCAGCCCCGTTCCTTGAGTTTTAGCCGGACGGCCTCGTGGACCGCTGCCGGGTCCTCCGTGCTCATCTCCAGCTTGAAGGATCTTTTGAGCTGCGTCGGAGTCGGATAGAAGTTGAACGCCACAAACCACGGCAGGAACCCCGGCCTGAACTTGGCTTCGCCCTGCCAGTAGTGGCTCTTGCAGCGATTCCAGGTCTTGTACCACCAGCCGTAAGGCCCTTCACCGGTAGACTCCAGGATCACGATCTTGCTGGGATCTTCGTGAACCGCAGGCACCAGACCGGCGTCGATTAAGTCCNNACTAGCGACCTCCGAGAGGTGGACGCAATCTGGGGTATTTCCGCGCCCGATGTCGTATTTCTGGGCGCCGTGCTGAACAATCAGCTTCGAATTGAGTTCCCCGAACTCCATGCGGGTTCCCATCCGGTCCCGCGTCATCTCAGGCTTGAGCCAGTAGGGAATCCAGTCGTAAAGCTGCTTGTACTTGTCCACCATGTCCTTCGACCGCTCTTTGTCGGAGGAACCCGTCAAGGCGATGACATTGGGGAAGAACAGGGTCCGGTGCCCGATCACAACCTGGGAGTCCGTGGTGATTCCGCACTGGCGGCCCTTCAGCCACATCATCATGATCGCCCAGCCCATGTCTTCGAGCTCTGAGCGCGCGTCGTTCACCACGAGCTGCGCGATGTTCGGCGAATAGTGAATCACTTCGCTTTTGGCTAAGATCTTGGCGTAGCGCGTCGCAAAGTACAAGTAATCGACCTGGCTCAGGTACTTCTCGTTCTCAATCCACTTGACCTCTTCCCGGGTAAAGAGCATTCGGGGAGTACTTGGGGTGTAGGGCGGCTCACCGTACTGTTCCTTGTACCGCTGAAGCTTGTCGTCAAAGTGCGCGGCCGCTTCGTCGCAGGCTTCGACGGAATGGTAGACCAGCTCGTAGCCGAGGTCTTCTTCCGCGACCTTCAGCCCTAACTCTACGCTCTTGCGGCTGTACATGAGCCCAGTTTAGCTGCTCTCAACCTTGGCAGGAATAGCCCGAAGCTTCGCGGCCATGTTCCTGATCCCGGTTTCAAATGATGGCAGTTCGATTCCGGCCGATTCCGCAAAGGATTCGGACTTGGCGACCGCGTTGTTCTGGTTGGTCACCGAAACATTCACCCCGCCGCCGCGCTTCTTTGCGCCCGCCACTTCCATGAACAGGCTCCGGTCGTTGTGCCCGAAGGCGGGCATCGAGGCGCTTTCGGCCATCGCCAGGGCCACTTCATGCGCCCGCCCTGCGATCACCGCGCCAATCTGGATCTGGGCCACGTCGAAGTGATACCGGTGCAGGACGCGCGCGCAAGCCCCAAAGACGACGGATCTGTTCACCCCGGCGCGCTCGCAGACCAGATCGAGAGACGGCGTATCGCCCTTTCCAGGGATATGAGTCTTTCCCTTGAAGACCTTGTCGGCGACCTTGATGAACTTCACCATGTCATCTTCCCCGCGAAGAAGTTCTACCATGCGCCGCCGGGAGTCTGCGACCGATTCCAAATCCGTCTTGATGAGCTTCACCAGGCCGTCGATCGATCCATCGAACGTCGCCGGAGGCGGGGGAAGCATCACCTCCTTGTGTTCGGGGATTTTCTGGATTTCCTTCGGTTTGCGCTTCATGCGATTCCTTGGCGCTTCAGAATCCTCAGCACCGTTCCAGGGTTCCAGTTTTCCTTCTGGTACCGGGTCATGAAGCCGTGCCGCTCCATTCCCTCCGCGATCAGCCGGAAGGAAATTCCCTTCTTTCTCTGTTGGATCATGAACTCCAGCGCCTCTTTTTCCTTCGGGTAGTTCGGATGTTCGGCGAACGGAATCATTCCCTCCCGCCCTTTGTACTTGGCGCGGGCCTCGCGCATCCGCGCCATCGCCATGCGATTGCCTTCCCGGAGCGTGATGTTCACCACCTCATCGACCAGCTTGTTCACTTTGTCGGTGAGCTGCTTTCGAAGTTCGTCCACGAATTCGATGTTGCCACATCCCGCAACGATGTGCAACACTGTCGCTATGAGATTCCTTAGCTTCCTGTTGATTCTAGTGAGCCTCTTGGCTCAGGACAAACCCAAAGAGACTCCCGAAAAGGCTCCAAAAATCTCGACCGAGCAGCGCGCGGTATTCTGGAGAGCCCAGGCTGAGTTCAGCAATGCCCAGGCCCAGGCCGCCGTCGCCAAGGCAAAACTCGATGCGGCGATCGAAGACATCCGCAAAACCTGTGACGCCATCCCGCAATTCGGGCCGGACGGAGAACCGCAATGCCCATCGTCCGCAGTAAAACCCGCCACTCCTCCGCCGGTGAAGTAGTGGCGTCGCTCGGAAACAAGAGCTTCCAGGGACACGGCCTCCACCCGGAGGTCGCCCGGAGACTCGATGATCTGGTCAAGGGGATATCCTCCAACTCGACGCAGATCGATGCGCTCCAGGAAAGCGCCGTTACACCCGCGCAGGTTCAAGAAACCGCCGCGGCCGCCGCCAATTCCGCAGTATCGAGCGCGCTCCTGGCCAGTGGTCCGGGTCCTGGAACCTATACGATTGGAGCCAAACTCACGCCCGGCGGGAAGAATGGGACCATCACGATCGACTCGCAGGGGCGGATCACGCAGATCCAGCAAGCCTCTTAGCTTGGCCCAATGAAACCGTCGAAATTGGTGCCCATAGTTTACGGCACCCCCACCACTTGCATCAAGCTCGACGTAATGAGTCCAGCCGCGTTCTTGCGATCCACGATGTAGTACATCTCGTGCTGCGAGAGCCCAGGGATGTCGATCTCGCAGGTAGTCGAGCATGCCGTCCACGTTTGCGTTTCGCTCAGGTATGCGAATGGCGCCGATCCAGGTTGCGGCGGAAGCGCTCCGGTCGATGTAGCCGTCGCGCATACTTCCTGCCGAGACGTGCAGTAGAGGCTTGGGTTATAGCCGAATCTGATCCGGAACGATACGCCGCTGACACCACCGAGCTTAACCGGAACCGCAACGAAGGTCGAGCGATTAACGGAGTCCGTAGCTGGCCATGGCGGTAGCTGAATCGCTACGATGTCCTTGCGCACACCCTCTTTCCAGAAGACGTTGCCCAATATCCACGTGCCGTCCACCATTCCGTGCCAGTTCCAGTAGTTTGGAGTTACCCCTGGACCATTAAAAGCGTAACCGAGAGTCTGCCATAGATTTGCATTCGGGTCATTTTGGCCCCATTGATATCGAGTTGCTTGTGCCGTGTAATTTGGAGCTGACGCGAGGCATGGGGCATTGCGGTCAGGCGCGGCACCATAGCAAATCCCGCCCGTGTCCGCGTTCGGCACGACCACATAACGATTCCCGGCAGATGATCCACTGCGACATTCCCCCGCGTTATAGGCGTAGCAGAACGTATACGGATTAGAATCAGAGATTGACGACGACGGCCCACTGATATCTGTGAGTAGAAATCGTCCAGCCCAGCCCTGCCACGTGAGTTGTTTTGGATATGCCGTGTCAAGGCATGCCCCTCCTGAGCTAGCGGAAGGGCAGGTGATTTGATAAGTATTGGTTTGTCCAGAAACAAGTGTCAGCGTGTGATACCAGAGCTGAATATCGAAACTCCCGCCACCCGCGCCGCCCCATGGCCTGCCATCATAGGCAAGACTCGGTGGCGTAGCGAGATACGCCTGACCTCCGGGGTGAGACTGTATGGCCGTGCCAATGCTGGTCCCGAATGCATTCGTTACGATTCCAGCAAACGGATATACCATATTCATACCGTAGGTATAGTCGCTACTGATGACGGTCGGTAGAGAGCCATGGCGCGCACCATAAGAATTGTAATTGTTGTATCCACCTGAGATCGGCCCAGCAAAATAAGCCCCAAACTGAATTAAGTTTGTGCCGGTATTGTCTGATTGCCCAATGAAGGTGTGGCCCGTATCGAGGTTAGAGGGATCGCTGTAAATAGACGTTGGAGCGCTCTTTTGGACCCAGTAAATAATGCCATCACACTGTGCCGTGGCCTGCAAGTTAGGAGTCCAGCCATTGCTGTGTGCAGTCGGAGCAGATGCGCAAAGCTGGTTCACCCCGCGCGCGATGACGAGAGTAATTGAAGAGCACCCAGAACCAGATTTTGCCGCGACTAGGAATTGCTCTCCATATAAACCGTTAGCTCCGTCCAGAAGATAATCTCCAGGTTGAATCGTCTGTAGTTGTGCAGCACCAGCGACACATGCGCTCGGCCATTGCGCTTGGTCCCCGCTGCTAATGTTCCAACTAGCGAACGTCCCTGAGCCATTTACGCTAGTAACGTTGATTGCGAGCGTAGTTCCCGAATAACTAGTTACGGTGCCATCCATCCAATCTAGGCCATTAGAGGCGTAAGCGGCGATAATCGGATCGCCAGCGACAAAGCTCTTGCCAGAGGCTACCGTGAACGTCTGCGAGCCGGTTCCAATCGTAATTGACGTTGTAGAAGTAGTAACATATCCGCTTCCGAAAGTACCGGGCGTAGCGTTCTGCGGCTCATACGGAATCACCATCTGAATGCAGTTATTCCCAGCAGCGCCAAGAGCATAATACGGACTCGACATTGAGATGCCGAGAGTCTGACAATTCTGGGTTGTCGGATCGGTGGAAACATTACCAGTCAAAACTGTAGTTGATGTCTCTCCGGTGATCGATGTGATCGACGGTGAATATTGTCCTATCCCGACCTGTGTTGCGGAATTTAACGGAGTTGTAAAGAAATGTGCCCATCCACCCGAAGTATCAGATGAAAATCCCCCATGCGCTCCCGTCCATCGCATCGGGTAGGTGGACCATGTGTTCATGCAGGCGACAATCTGGGACCCGGCCGACCGTGTGATATCAGCCCAACATCCATATGCAAGACCATTTTGAGTCTGTGCCTTAACCGTAAAGGCTATGTAGTTTCCGCTAAGATTATTTATCGAAACGCTATTGAAGTACTTCGGATTGAATCCGGAAACGATATTTGCCACCTGCTGTAAGATAGTCGTGCCGGATGTTGTATTGGTGCAGGTAGTTCCTGGACCGGAGGTTGTATAGGAAAGCGTGGTATAGTAGTTCGGCACGATAGCCGCGTAATTGTAACTGCTCGCATTGTACGTACAGGAATATAAATTACCATCCGCCCCATAAGCCCACCAATTATTTGGGTTGCTCGGGTTAAACATCCCCGTCGCCGTTACTTGATAGTTATTCCCATATGCTATGAGCCTTGACTCTCCTGTCTGTGGAATAAATAGCCAGACTCCAGGGTTTCCGTATGAATCGGTAAGGGAGCACATTCGGCCTTGTTCGGCTGGGATCAGCGCAGTCACACCATCCGCCTGATAATTTACTGTCACCGTGGTAACCGAGCAGAAATTCGCCGTGCCGTCGTCACCAACGTCGAAGCCAGCAGACCCAGCGAATAAGTAAGTCATGTTCTGGAGATCCGCCGTCCCTGAACCGGAGTTCCAGACTAATACTCCAAAGTTGGTCATGGCGAATGCGGTCGAGCCCATTGTCGCGCCTGTGGTATGGGCATAGCCCGTTGCGGTACATCCGCTGAAGGTTGAGCCGCTAAGCGTACTGCAATACACTGTCTCCGGGGATGAATCCTGAAACGAAACAGAGTATGCGCCGCCAACCGGAGGATCAACGTCCATAACCCGAATGAATCCCGTAGCGGAAGATACAACAAAAGTCGTCACGCCACTCGATATAGATCCATTCAGAGTGGTTGAGAAGCCTGTATATGAGCCGAGATTTTGGTTAAGCGTTAATGTAGTATTATTTATTAATGCAGAGATCGTACACTCATTATTTGTGCATGTCGGGGATGACCCAGCGATGAAAATATGGTCCCCCGATACTGTCGATAGGGGGAAGAAAGTCGAGGCTCCTCCGAGATTCGAAACGAGAGTGACCGTCGTGCCGCTGATCGAAACCGTGCCGCTAAAATTGGTTAACTCCTCGGCTGTTATCTTCGGGTTCCCCCATGGACCGAACGGTGGCTGATAGGTGAACTGACCCGAGGTCGGAGTGGTTCCACCTGGCGATCCGGTAGGTGTCGGTGGAATTACGACTGCGGCGGCTGACCCAGAGCCATTGGGCAATGCTACAGAAAGATTATTGCCGACGCAAACCCGATTTACCGCGAGACATGTCGAGATTTGGCCGCCAGCACCCGACGCATATGCCGACCCGAACTTGATTTGCAAATCGTCCGTGGAGCCGTTCGTGGCGAATCCAGGACGAATGATCTGATCAAGTGGAATAAAAAGGGCATTGGCCGATCCAGTTGAAGATGTACTCGCATATCCGGATGATCCAAGAATATTCGCTGGATTCGTCCATGCCGAAGCAATATCCGTTACAAGTCTAGCTGACGACACCGTACTATAATAGCCAACGCCAGGGCTGCTCTGTCCCGGACCCGTGACTCGCTTAATCATCATTCCAGTAATCGGATCGATATACTGATCTCCCTGATTTGTCCAGTCGAAGGCGGGCCACGGATAATTACCCCAATTCGTGGAGTTCGCTGGAGTAAGCCACGCGGAACTATTCCCGAGCGCCGGTATTCCGGTCGTGAAATTGATCGATCCGGAATCCGATCCGGCCGTCAGTGTCAACGTATGAAGCGTTGCCACTTGAAGCGCCCAGTTCGCTCCCAGCACAAGAGTCTTGCAGCCATTCGGCCCAATGATGGTACTCGCTCGATCCGTGT
The DNA here is from genome assembly GCA_003135055.1 of Bryobacterales bacterium. Classification (GTDB taxonomy): domain Bacteria; phylum Acidobacteriota; class Terriglobia; order Bryobacterales; family Bryobacteraceae; genus PALSA-243. The sequence goes on from PLDF01000311.1 coordinate 15,726, forward strand.
CGATATTGCTGTTCGAAAAGATACTCGTGTTGATGTCGTTCGGCGTGTATGTCGTAAGCTGCCCGGTCGGGGACGCCGTGAGCGTAATCGTCACGGCCGACGCCTCGCAGTACTGGAACGCCACCTGCGTCGGCGTCTTCGAGTTTCTGACCTCGGTGATCGTGATCGTGGCGGCTTGCACAACCACACAGCACGCCGCAAGTAATATAAGTGATTTCATTTTTGAACTAATAAATCAGCGCCGCGTTCATTATATTCAAATTACCGGCCGCATTCGAACCCACGGAGTTATTCCTGGAAAACCGCTAATCCCAACCGAAGAAAGTTTTCGCATGATCCGATTTCAAAGAGTTAAAACGGCCTTCAATATGTAGTCGTAATGGGCGTTCGAATCCGTCCGGTTGATGAAGATCTGAAGGATATTCCCCGCCGAGCATCCGGACATCGTGAGGGTGCTAAGGGTGAGCTGCTGGAATTCGTTCGTAGCGGCGGCGGCGAGCGTTTGCGCCGTGTTCAGTGATGGTGTCTGCGGAGTACCCCCAGTTCCAGCGCTGCATCCAGTCTGGACAGTGAAGGTATCGGCCGAGGCAGCACTGATGGAGACGTAAAGATCGAATCTGGCACCGCTGGTCCATCCGATAGGCACCGTGGTAGTTAAATATGCGCCACTGTTGGTCCCGCCATAGGAGGGCTGAATAACCCCTAAGTAAAGCGTAGTTCCACCGAACTCCACACACCCAAAGCTCGCTCCATTAGTAACCGCTCCGCTCCATCCAGAACCGACGTATACCGTTCCAGTCGATGTGCAGGCCGCCGCTGGGTAATCTCGTGGGACCGCCTGATAAGATGACCCACCGCCAAGTGTCCCCCACGTCGGTGTCCCCGTCGCGCATCCCCCCGATGTCTGACACACAGAGGCCACCCAAGTAGAAGGCGTCGTGTTGTAGTATATGCTGCCCTGTACGCTTCCGGGCACCGTGGTCGGCGCGCCGGAGCCGATGAAATAAGTCGTCACGATGGTACCGTCGATGGTGCAATTCACCACGCCGCCAGTACCGCCGGTGCAGATCAGCCCCGAGGTGCCGTTGGTCGGTGCCGTGGCATAAACCGATCGTTGATCCTCGCAACCGATCGTGAACGAGGTCGATGAATAGCAGTTCGAGAACGAATCGAAGGTGTTCGCCGATCCGTTGCCGCCCGTGAAAATGGCAATGGGTGTGACTCCAGACGGGAAGCCAATGAGGGAGCTTGCCCCGAGCGCTCCGCCAAGCGAACCGGAAACGGCAATATCCGACAAGCTGCCGGTCGTTCCGCTCGTTCCGATCTTCATCGATGGCACAGTGGAATCCCAGTAGACATAGAATTTCGTCGCTGATGGCGCGCAGCCTGTGGAGCATGTGAAGACCACCGTTCCACCAACCGTGTCTCGATAGTTGTTCGCTCCGAGAACGGTCCCTTGCGTGGGACACGTCATCGTCACCACGGTCCCAGATGTATGAACCAGAATACAGTCGTTGAGTTGGTAAGCCGAACCGACACCTCCGGCAATTGTTAACCACGTAGAACCATTGGAATAACAGAGAGCCGTGGTCGATCCGCCGCCCGTGCCGCAATTCGGATTTGCGTCGGTGACCCCATAATATTGACCTGACGTTGAGGCCGCGGATGGCAGGGCTGAAACCGTCACCGTAGGGATCTGGGGGCCGGACGTGAACAGCGTACCCTGGCCCCAGCAGGCGACAGCAATCAGAAACAGAATGATTTTTCGCATTAGTACCAGCTCCCCGCTGGGCCGGAGCAGTTGAGTGTCAGCTTGGCGTTGTTCGAGAGATTGTAAGTCGCGGGTATATTCCCGCCTCCGCCCACCATGATTGCTCCCGCTCCCAGCGTGTTCACTAGCGTGACCGTCTGCCAGATACTCAGGCATGGGCTGATCGTGGTGACGGTTCCCGTCGATCCTAACGCCACTACCGGCGCCCCGAGCCACGTCGTCAACGTCCCGCCCGATTCCGTAATCGAAGGCCAGGGCGAAGTATTTATCCTGATGGCGTCGATTCTCCAGTTCTGCGCGACACTGGTAACTACGATTGGCGGCGTGGCCGTACCCAGTCCCGAGTTGTCTGAAAACTCTGCATTTACAAGGGTCCACCAGATCGCTTGATGCGCCGTCGAAACCTGATGTATCCCGTACAGCGCCATGTGGTCGCAATAGACCTGGGTCAGCATGACCTCGTTGACTGCATTCGAGGTCGCATCTCCCACGATGCACGATTCCACCACGCCCGCGTCGTGCATCCAGTTATCGATCTGGGTGCCGGTCGCATACGCCATGTACAGCGACGCACTTCCCGCGGCGTATGTGCCCGTGGTTTTGTCTGTGCTCGTGTGGACATGCGAAAAATGCGCGTCTGCGGCAAGGTAGACTCCCCGGTAGGCAAACCAGATATCGATCCAATCCCCTTTGCAGTTGTACGATTCGCAGTCGATGCCGACGTAAGCCGATCTGGTTCCGTTGACTCCGATCGACACATTTTGCACATTGAATCCGTCTTGAGACGAACTGGCGTAGAACATCGCGCCCGACGTCATATCCCCGGAATTCGGATAGATGCTGAAATTTGAGAACGTTGGGCTGATATCGCCGCCATCCGCCGTTACCGTAACGACGTTACCGGAGTTGAAGTACAACTTGATCGCGGTCCCATACGCTGCGCCGCAACCGATAAACCCCGGGTGGTCCGCCGGTGGGTTATACGGGCCGTACCAATTGACTCCCCCACATTGAACTTTGACCTGTTGCGTGGGGTTGGCGTTCGCGGCTTCCTGGAGCCCAGAGGTCGCGCTCTGTATCGTCCATGCGCCGGAGTGGTTATTCACCGTGGTGAAGATTACGGTTCCTGTGCTGTTACCAGCCACGCAGGTGCCTCCGGCGATTAAAACCGATTCGGCGGTCCCCGTGCCGCCGGAGACGTAGAGGTAGTGTCCGGTATCCGCGCCGTTCACTCCGCCGGGGCAGGGCGTGAGGGTCACTGTCGCGGCGATAGTCGCTGTCAACGTCCCTCCCGGAGCCTGCGCCGAGAAATTGTACGTCGCCGCATAGATCGTCTGGCTCGTTCCGGTGGCGATGGTATTGCAGCCATAACCCGAGCCGAGCGTCCAGATCAGAGCGTCATTGGGCGCGGAGCAGGACGGGATATTTACTGCGGTGGGCACGCCGGAGGACGTCAGGCTCGCGATTGTCTGATTAGCGGCGTTCATCGGATTGACCATGCCGCCGGTGCCGCCCACGATTCGTATGAGAGCCGGCGCAATGGAATAATAGATCGTTATATCTCCGGTCGTCGGGTTGACTGTCTGTTTCATCGGCTCATACTCAGCCGGATTCGAGGTGGAGTTGAGAGCCTGCGCCCAAGCATAAATGCCCTGGCCGTGATTGCTCGCCAGGATGGCGCCGCCGCTCGCGGGAATCGTCGCCGGGCATCCTGAAGCGCACAGCAGATAAGGCACGGCTCCGGCGCCGCCGGCTCCGGAGGTGCAGTTGGCGTTTCCGTTGGCCTGAATTCCGGTGGATAAGGGCGTCCCGCCGGAGCACTGGGTAGGAGTGGCGGATAGCGCCGTCGCGGTCGCCGCGTTTCCGGTGGTGTTCTGGTTGAGTGTCGGGAAGTTGGTCAGCAGCGCGGCGCTGACGGCCGGAAGCTGGGCAGAACCGGTTAGCTGCACGAGGTTGCCGGCGGCGGTTCCCACGGTGTAGGAAGTCAGCCACGCGGAACCGGAGGAGTTGGGGACCCCGGCTCCGGGATAGACCATACCACCACCGCCGCCGATCGCGGCGCAGCCGGTCGCGTTTCCATTCGCCAGAATTCCAGTAGGCGCGTATCCGGTTGAGCAGAGGCTTGGGGAAGAGGCCAGGGCCGAAGCGGTAGCGGCGTTTCCCAGATAGCCTCCGGCGGCCGGGATCTGACCCGATCCATTCAACTGAAGCAGGTTGTTCGCGGAAGTTCCCACGGTGTAAGGGAAGGTCGCATACCAATCCGCAGCCAGGCCGCAGCCGCTGGAATTGGCGCACTGATACTGCTTGGGGGTGGCCCCGGATGTCTGGCACAGGCTCAGATATGCTCCTGTGGTGTTTCCGGGGTTACCGGCGCACTGGACGACCGATCCTCCGCCGCCGCCGCTGGAGATCTGGACCCAGGTACCGGCGCCCCCGATAGTCGATCCTTCGCAGGACCACTGCGCGAGAGTCGATACGACGATCTGGAGTCCGAGCGTTTGACCGACCGTGCAGGAGCCGTTGGGCGCGGTGGTGACGTACAGGATCTGCGGCTGAACCGAGGGGAGGGAGCTGGTGATTCCGGGTCCTGCTTCCTGGACATCGTAGGTTCCATTGTCCACGTAGAAGAACCAGTACCCGTTGGTCGAGTTTTCGGGAGCCTGGCCCACGGTGAACGGGTTTGAGAGGGGGGTTCCGCTATTGTCCTGGTAGAGATTGGCTTTGGTTCCTCCCGATCCGGTGATGAAGACGGTTACGGTGCAGTTGGTGTAGGACGCCATCAGCGGCATCGCGGGATTGGAGGGAACCCCGGCGACGGTGATGGTCCGGCCGCCTTGCGTACAGAATCCCCAGACTCGTTCGCGCGCGAACATAACGCCGGGAGCGAGGCACGCGAACAGGAGGAACCGGGATAGAATTTTCATATAGTGTTAGCAGTGAATGACGATCCCGCCTACCGACTGAAAGAGCGGAGTGGGGGCGCCAGAACAATTGACTCCGATGCTCGTCCCAGACTGATAGTACCCTACGGCGGCGATATTTCCGTTGGAGATTATGTCCGCACCGATCACCAATCCGGTAGTTACGACGGTTCCGGTCATGGTCAAATTCACGATATTCAAAAGATTTCGTGAATTATCGACGATGGTGGTGCCGCCGACCCGGTAAGCTCCACCTCCGGTTATACCGGCCATGTTAATCGCGCCCGCGCCGGAAATATCTCCCTGTCCGTTAATCAAAACCTGACCGCTGTTCACGATCAATCCGTAATTCAACCCAGTAGCCGCCGAATCGAAGGCTCCGGCGATATCCACGGTAGATGGCAGGCTCAGGGTCACGGCCCCAGTTGGGGCGGATACGTTGATCTGATTGGCGGTTCCGGTTAAGGTGGTTACACCTCCACCGCCGCCGGACCCGCAGTCCGCTCCGGTGCCGCTGACGTTTCCGAAGAAATTGACGTGGAGACACTGGGTCGATCCGGTGATTCCGGATAGATTGAGCGCTCCGAAGACGCCGCTCGATCCACTGACGTTTCCGGAGGCCGCGAGGCTGGAGGCGATGATGGGTCCGACGGTGACGCTCGCGAAAGTCCCGTTATGGCTGGTATCGACCAGCAGGTAGCCGCCCGCGCCGTGGAGAGTTCCAGAGAAAGTCACATCGCCATTCCCGTCAACCAGATAGTTTGAGTTATTGAGCGCGAACCCGATGGAAGACCCGGTGGCTGAGGACACGAACTCGGAAGTTCCGGTAACGGCGGGAAGACTCAGGGTAACCGCTCCCGAGGTGGTGCTGGCGGCGATCTGATTGGTGGTGCCGGAGACGGAGCCGATGCCGCCGGAGCAGGTGGGGCAGGTCAGGGTGACGGTGTTACTGGTGGTGGTAGCGACCAGGGGGGTCGTGGCGGCGATGGTGATGGAAGGTCCGGTCTGGCTGTTGAGGCTGGAGATCCCGGTGCCGGTGGCTCCGAGGTCGATATCGTTCCAGGTGGAAGTCATCGTGTTGTAGAGCCAGATATGGTTTCCGTCCGAGCCTCCGCGATAGGTGAACGCCGAATAACCCCCGCCGGGGGTGATGGAAGGGGCGGTATTGGTGGGGAGCATTCCGTACCAGACGGCGGTATCGACGTAGCCGGCGGCGATGATGGCTCCTCCGGAGGTGGTCTGGTTCACGATTCCGTTTCCGTTCACCTGGAAACCGTCGGAATTAAACACCAGGTTCGTCCCAGTGTTCCCGGCGCTGAACTCGTTGGTTTGAACGATAGCGGGGAGGCTGAGGATCACATTCCCGCTGGTCGGGCTGGCGACGATCTGATTGGCGGTTCCGGAGACGGAGTTTACGGAACCTCCGCCGCCACCGGAGCCGAGGCACTGCCAGGTGAGGGTCGGGGCGATTCCGTTGGGAGGGAGGGGACCCGATCCATAGAGCCCGTTGAAACAACCGAGGGCGTCGTCGTAGTAGAACATGCCCTGGATGAGCCCTTCGCCGCCGGAAAGCGGGTTGGTGACGGTGGCGATGGTTCCGGGAGCCGGGGGTCCGGCGGAGTGGCCTGTGATCATGTACCCGCCGCGATAGGCGCCGATCGGCAGAGGCCCGGTGGTGGTAGGGGTTCCGGCAGGGTAGAAGGAAAGGGCGGTGATGGAACCGGCCTGGACGCCGCCGGTGAACAGCTCGATGGTGGCGTAGCTCGATAGATCCGAGGAGAACCCGCCGCGCGCGAAGACGTAGGTATTGAGATTCAGTCCCGGACCGGAGGTGATCCCGACGACGGGGAGGGGAACTCCGCAGGAGCCGTTAGAGGGCATGAGGGGACTGGTGCCGCTCCAGACGACGATATCGTTTGGTCCGAAGGTCTGCCCGTTTACCGGGATGGGCTGCTGAACATCGTTTCCGTAGATATCCTTGCAGACGGTTCCCGAATCGTAGGGGTTGTAGGTGATGGGCTGGATATCGATGTATCCGCCGTTGGTTCCGGCTGCGGTTTGATTGAGCGTGTATCCCCGCAGGAAAGCGCCATCGGTCAAAGACGTGAAGCCGTTGTAGGAATTCGCGGTAGAGGTGAAACCGGTGACCGAAGTAAGAGGCGCGGTAGGGCTCCAGGTGAGACCGGCATTGGCCCCAAAGATTCCGTTGGCGTTGTAGACGATCTGGGTATTGGCTCCGGGAACGGAGCCAATCGGCGTCCAAGTGCCGCTCGCTCCAATACTTGCTCCCTGGCACGACCACTGCGCCAATGTCGAAACGACGATCTCAAAAGATCCGGGCGCGCCGACCGTACAGGAGCCGGAAGGGGCAGTCGCGACGTAAGCGATGAGGTTGGCGAGAGCCGGATCAAAAGCGCTGACCGCGCCCAGAGTGATGGGAGGAGACTGCGCGTTGCAAAAACCCCTGCAAAAAAGCAAAAGTAATGCAACGATAGGCAACGGAGAACGTCGGCTCATGAAGGCATTCTATACCGAACGGAGGGCGTATGTGTGAAATGAAAGCATGTCCGTTCCCGCCGGCGCGGGCGGGGCTGTGCCAGCAGCATTCGAGAATGAGGGCTGAACCGGATCTATTCCGGCTCGACGTATCGCGCGCGATCATTATTCACCGCGAGTCGATTGCGGACCACGAAAAATCGGCCAGCTCGATCCTGCGCGAACGAGCCCGCGGCGCCAGAAAAAAAATCGCATGAACAGTGGCGCTCTGAGGGCGCAAAACTACCTGTAACTCATTGGTAATATTAGATGAAGTGGTGGCGCTCTTGCTTGTATTCCAGCGGGCAGCAGCCACAAATATCCGACTACCTGAACATACCTGTCGCCAAGCCTCATGTAAAACGGAACTTCGGGGCTTTAGCCCTGGGCTTCATGACTCTAGCACCAGGGATACGCCGGACAGAACCAAAAAAATCCAGAAAAAAAGAAAACGTGGGCTCGGGCCTTAAGGACATCCCTCCCCCGCGGGCCCACCCTTGGACAATTCCACGCGCGCGTGACATAGACTATGCCTACGCCCCTGGACCCGCGGGCGGCGCGCCGGGAGCGTTCGCCCAGCCCCGCAGGCCCTCTACCATCGCCTGGCACGCTTTGACGCGCCCTGGCACGCGCAACGCGCAGCAATCGGCATTGGTAACGCAGGAGTTAACGACAATTGCGACATGCGGACAATCCCCCCGCGTTGCGGTACTACGCGATCCGTGTGAACTATTTCTGTAGATTGTGCTTGACAATCGCTGCGCAGCTGGCGTAAAGTCGTAATTGCGATGGATGAGCAACACACAACGCTGGCGGCAACAGCAAGCAGATCACGCTTATATAGAAAAGCTATGAAACACGCGAAACCAACAATCTATCAGGCACTGTGTACCAAACTCGGACGCCAACCTACAAACGCGGAATTAAAAGCGGAAGTAACGCGAATCAAGCAAGATGCTGTTATCGAACTGGCACAAGCAGGCAAACTTCCACACCAAAAACGGTAAAGGCCTTCGCAACCCCGTAAGTGGGCCGGAGCGTTGGTTTGCGGGTATTTTGAGAGGAGAGCAAGGGCACATGGAAAACAACAAAATGTACCTGACAGAAACAGAAGCGAAAGCCAAAGGACTCGGGACGGTCCAGGAGCAGATTGACCGCTACAACGCGGCCCTGCCAAAGACCACCTACGTGCTGCGGGGGCTGGACGCCAACGGCAAGACGGCCTTCTATACCGGCAAGGCTGGCGAGGGATGGGTATCGCCAAACCGTGACGCATCCTTCGGCTACGTCTCCCTGGAAGTGGCCCGCGGGAAGGCCAAGCTCTTTAATGGTCGCGTGTCGCTGACCGGACTCTGGTTTGTGGCCATCCCCTGGGAGGGCATGGGAACGTTTCCACAGCAAGCAGATCACGCTTAAGCAGCAGAATCTCCTCGTTTTCTCCACTGTTCTCCACTGTTCTCCTCACTTGTTGCCTTTGTTTTGGCGACACGGCCCTGAGTGGCGCGCGGACCGCTCATGGGTCGTTCCCCGAAGTTTGGTTTGCACTTCGGGTTTGTTCGCGTAAACCTTACCGTTGTAGAGTCAGAATGGAGGATGCAGCATGACTGAGTATCAATCAGAGGTCGTTGTCGGGAAGCTGAGGGAGGCGGAAAGCCTCCTTCTGGGACTGATCGAAGATAACCCCAAAGTGGACGCGCTGCATGATGCCAAGATTCATATCTGGAAGGCAATCGATAAGGTAGCGAAGGCCGAATAAGGCGAACCCAGATGCGAAGGTGCCAGCATGATAGACCCCACTGCTCAATTCGACGCCGATGAACGCCTTGAGGCTGAACAGGCGCGCAAAGATGGGCGGTGCATGCGCTGTGGTGGGATGACAATAAAACAGAATGTTTTGAATAACTGCCATCGCCACAATGATGACTGCATCGCGCATCTCCGACTGGCCTTAAGGCAATCTCAGGCGCTCTGCGAGGCTGCTGTCCGTGGCAAGACTTCTGCTGAACATCGGGTTGCGGAAATAGCCCTAAGACGCTCCCAGATCGAAGCCGAGATAGTAGCGCTAGATCCATTCGCAAAGGACTACGATACTGACCGCCAATCGAATGATACATGCCTTGCGGCGGGTGCCCATGACGCCCTTCGTTGGGCCTTAGGTTTAGCGGAACAATCCATCTCGGAGGTTCTAAAGTCTTCATGATGAGGGTTCCCAAAGAGTTAGCAAACAAAAACAAGCCGATTCGACCTGTCCTAACACGTGCGCTGGCTTATGCAGCAGCCCAAGACGCTGGCAGCCGATCAATGCACAAGGGCAAGCGCCCTATCTGGTCTGAAGATGATTACCAGGCAGCGTGTAACGAGTTCACCCGGCTGTGGGGCACAGCAGACCAGGACGCATGGGCAAAGGATCACGCATGAAGAGCGATCCCCCAGTGAGGGCTTTGGCCTACCTGCGCGTCAGCGGGCCGTCTCAATTGTCTGGCGACGGTTTCCCGAGACAAAGAGAGGCCATCGAAAACTACGCGGTGCACAACAACCTTAAGATCGTTTCGTGGCATGAAGAGCGCGCCGTCCCTGGCAAGACAGAATGGGAAGATCGGCCGGCCTGGGTCGAAATGGTGACAAAGCTGACGCCGCAAACTAAAACCATCGTCATTGAGCGCCTTGATCGCCTGGCCCGCGATCTCGGCGTGCAGGAGTGGATCATCCGCGAGCTGGAGCGCAGGCGCATCGGCATCGTTTCGACAAACGAGCCGGACCTGGATAGCAAAGATCCAACGCGGACGCTTTTCCGGCAGATTATGGGCAGCGTGTACCAGTTCGAAAAGTCCATGCTCGTCTGTAAGCTGCGCGCCGCGCGCGAGCGCATCCGCCGGCGCGGTGAAAAATGCGAGGGCCGCTACTGCTTTGGCTATGACCCGGAACGGCCCGGCGAGGCCGCGGTCTTGGAACTCATGCTCAAGTGGCACGCCGATGGCGCTACCTACAATGAGATCCAGCAAAAACTCAACCTCAACTGCGTCTCCACCCGCGATTCGAAAACGTGGTACGGCGCCACTGTGTCGCGATTGATTCGACGCGAACTCGCAAAAAGAGCTTGACGCGATGTTTTAGCATGTGCTAACATTGCGTACATGCTTAAAGAGAAATCGACCAGAGCGAGCGTCTTCATGCTCCCATCCCTGTACAAACGGGTTCGCTCCTGCGCGCATCGGGCCGAACTCAGCGTTTCGAAGTGGCTGCAACTGGCGATTGAGCGCGCGGTTCGGATCAATGAAAAAGGAAAATCCAGATGACCCTTCTGCTTAACGCCGCGCTGGCGCTCAAGGCCGCGGTGCTGTGGAACCCTGTGGCTTGGTGCTGCGCTGTTTACGTTATCTGGGCGCTGGTGCGTGGAGCTTTCGATAGGAGGAAATCATGACGGTTGATGCTGCTACTGCGCTGGGTATAGTGATCGCGATTGTGTTTTTCAGCCTGGGTTTCGCGCTGGGCCATTGCAATGGCCGGTTGACTGAAATCGATGAACGCGCCCAGCGCGAGCGCATCGCCGGAAAGGATTCGAAGGGTGGCACCTGGTGGGACGGCGACTGGGACCCCGGCTCCGGGATAGACCATACCACCACCGCCGCCGATCGCGGCGCAGCCCGGTGATGAAGACGGTTACGGNNGACTGGCGGGGTGGCGACTGGCAATGACACCGGCTCCCGACAACGGATCGCCTGAATGGTGTAAGGCCCACGGCCTGCCCTACAGCAGACGGATGGACTGTGCTCTGGACGCATGCCCGAACTGCAAAGGATCGGGGTACACGATGGAATCGGGGGATGTTTATCCCGAGCTGAAAACCAAGTTTGTCTCGTGCCTGCTGTGCGAGAGCTCCGGTCGCGTGGACCCCGGCTGTAAATGCTTTATGGAGCACGGCGAAGTGGACCCGTGCAACTGCGAAGTGCCGGGCCACTGCCCACCCGACGACGTGGCGCAGCCGGAACCTGAATATCACGAACTGGAACCTGCTGACGTATTGGAGATTTACAAGACCGCGACGGAGGATGAACCATGAAAATTTCAGAATGGCCAAACGCTCCGCAATGGCTGCGTGACGCGAGAACCGAAAATGCCGATGTGGAAATCTCGGAATCGGGATATGTGACCTGGCGGGGTGGCACCTGGCACGGTGGCGACTGGTGGGGTGGCGACTGGCTGGGTGGCAAGGTCAATGAAATCGAAGGGGCAAAGGTCATTATCACCTTCGCGCACTGCGACGGCTGGCCTAAGACGCTTGTTGATGTCAACGGCGAGGCGTGGATACTCGCGGGATGCCGATGGTTCAACTTCGCCGATGCGCGAAAACACTGGGCCGGGCGCGAGGATCGCATCATGACTCGCGCGCTGCTGCACGGAGCCTATCACCTCGCGAAGCATATGGGGCTGAAATGCGAGTAATCCCAAAACAGCAATTGGATAGATGCGGGGAGGGATAGATGCAAAAACTTCTGAACGCGAGCGCGATGGCCTACTGCGCATTGATGGTATTCGCGCTGTGGGGCTGGTGGCGCTTCTTTCGCGGCTTGCGCAGAGCCACGGAGATGCAGGAAGCGGCATTTAGGGAAGCGGAGCGCTTTATGGGAGGAAATATGTCGGAAAAACGAAGCAACCTCGTTGAAATCGCCAGATCTTTCAGCTACAAGCTGAACATGGATCTGATCGGTGGCGCGAAGTTTGAGAGCAGAGACTTTTTTGCTTCTGCGAAAGCGGAATGCTATGAGCATGATATGGCGGAAACGTCGGCCAAGCTCTACACATTCTGCAAGTCGCAGGTGCTCACCGCGGTAAACGCATACATCCAGGAATCGATCGGCGAGCAGCCGAAAAGGAGGACATCATGATTGTTCGGGAGCCAGAACAGAAATATGGACCGCCGGCGCCAGTTGGCGTCCACGCCGCGGTCTGCGTCGATGAGATCGATCTTGGACTTGTGCCCAACAAATTCGATCCTACCCAGGACCCGGCGCCCACCGTGCGCCTGGTCTGGCAGATCGCAGAGGACCAACCCAACGGCGAGCCATACGAAGTACACCGGGACTATAGGGCGTCCCTGCATGAAAAGGCGGCTTTGCGCAAGGATCTCGAGAGTTGGCGTGGGCGGCCATTCAATTTCGATGAATTGGTGGGCTTCGATCTCGAGAACGTGGTTGGGGTGCATTGCATGATCAATATGGTCGAAAAGATGAGCCAGAAGGGCAAGAAGTACACGACCATTGCCGCGATTATGCCGTTGGCAAAGGGGATGATCAAACTTGCGCCAAGGGATTATGTTCGGCACAAAAACCGGGAAGTGGCGGAAGCCATAATCAGTCCTCCGCCGCCGAATTTTGACGACTTGGCATCCAGCGACGATGATGTTCCGTTTTAGGGCAAATCCATGAAAAACAAACAATTGGAACTCGATCCTGAACTGGAAGCGGTGGGGCAGATCGCGCTGGTGCTGCGACCGTTCGACAAAGACGCACGCGAACGAATCGTCAGAACGCTGAATGTGTGGATGAAGAGCGCTCCGGAGCCGGTGAAGCGCGGGCGCAAGCCGAAGGAGGCTGCAAGTGACAATTGAAGAAATCTACCAAATCCCAGCCGATATTTTAGGCTGGCGCCAATGTCCTTCCGGCGCCTGGGTGAGTATCGGCCAGGGGGTGAAGATCGGCCGGGAGGTGACGTTCGGCCACTGGATGAGGTTTGGCGACTACGTGGAGGTCGGCGACTACGTGGAGTTCGGCCGCGGGGTTATGCTCGGCGAAGCCACGGAGGTAGGCGACGGGGCGATATTCTGCGACTGGGTGATAGTCGGCGCTGGGACGAAGGTCGGCGCCGGGGGCTGGCTCGGCCCCAGCGTGACGCTCGGCAACAACGTGACGCTCGGCAAGAACGTTAAGCTCGGCGCCGGGGTGAGGCTCCACGACATGGTGAGGGTCGGCGACGACATGACTTGGATGGAATCTCCGCTTCAAATCCAAGGGTCCAAGCATCTGGTGTATGTGTGCGATCGCTCTCTCATAGGAATCGGTTGTATCTGCCAAACCGCCGAATGGTGGAATGAGCACTATGCCGACGTAGGACGTAGAAAACACTACTCGGAGGGGCAAGTGAAGGAATACCGCAAGTGGCTGGATATTGCCATAGAATGGCAGGCTGCGCTGCCTAAGGAGGCTCCAAGTGGAGAATGAGCTAATTTCCAAAACTCATTTGTTTCGTGGCGCTCCCAGTGTTCGGGCGTGGTCGAAATATCAGGAGACAGACAAGCTGTGGACGCTGTGCGGCATACGAACTCCTCTGGACGTAGCACTAAAAGGCGATTTAGAGGGCTACAACGCCTCGGAGGACCTGGAGGATGTAAGTTGTTCCTTTTGCCTCCAACTCTCGAATTCTCCCGTGCGGCGGTGCAGCAATGGGTAATCTAAGCTTGTTCCAGATCGAAGGGGAACTTCAGGAGCTTCTCACACTGCGCGCCGATGCAGAAGCGGAAGGTGAGATGCCCGAAGTACTAGCCGGCATCGATGCGAGGATTCAGGAGTACTTTTCGAGAGAGGTCCGCAAGGTAAACTCCATTTGCGCGATCCTGCGCGCCTTTGAGAATGCCGCGGCCGAGACCCGGGTCGAAGCAGAGCGCCTTTTTAGCCGGGCAAAGGCGTTCGAGGCCCAGGAAGCCCGGCTGAAGGACGCCACGCTCGCCGCAATGAAGGCGCACGGGGTTACGAAACTGGAAACGCCGGAAAACACCCTGCGGATTCAGAGGAACGGTGGGATTGAGAAGCTGGAGGTTCCGATTCCCACAAATTTGCCGACATCATATCAGACCATCACGCTTGAGATGCCGCGGGAGGCTTGGAATTGGCTTTTGTGGCGAGGTTTGTGGCGCGGGCAGGAACTTGCAGTAGTAAAATCGGAGGGATACGACAACAAGCGCATCCGGGAAGCGCTGAAGCAGCAGGTTCCGGTGCCAGGCGCGAAATTGCTTCCCCGCGGCGAAAGGCTCGTGGTAGAATAAACCTGTCCGGAAACTGTTTCTTAGGGCGGCCCAAACTCCAAGCTGGGTCGCCCGCCTTCTTGGAGGGGGTGATAAATGATACTTTCTGCGCGCGCCGCGCGAATCTACGAACTTTTCAAGATGTGGACACGCCAGGGGCGACAAGCGTGATAAATTCAATTCGCGTTTCCAGGCCGGCTTGGGCACTCTGGAAATATCTCCAAGCTATTGAAAAACTGCATGGATGGCTCGTGATCGGCGTCCGGCGGGTAATGCAGCGGTATAAGCGAGCAAAGCGTACTGTTTTGTTATGGTTGGCTGAATTAAAGGCGGCGGGTATGCTTGCTTCGGTCCGCCGGGGCCGGAGGTGCTGTTCCTACCGCACTTTTGAACCGAAAGTTGCACCTCAGACTTGCACCTCAGGAGCAGTCTCTTCCTTATTGAATGAGCTTTCAGATAGAACCACTACGTTTGATAGAACAGAAGTATCTTCTACTGTTCAAGGCAGAGGAACTCCCCGGAAGGGGCCATACTCAGAGGGGGTTATGCCCATGGAAGCGCAGCGCACACCAGAACCCGACCAATTCTCGGAATATTTCGGAATATTTGTGGCCTCAGGGAAGGCTCTGAATCGGGGCGATATGGAGAGGGCCTGTCGGGAATGGGTGTCTCTCGGCGAGCAAGACCGCCTCGGCGCGATCGAGGACGCCCGAAAAACCTGCATGTCCGCCTCCGGCCCGGCGTTCGTTCCATTCCCGTCGAATCATCTTCGAGCGAAGGGCTGGACGCGCGTAGCGCTGCCCAGGACGTTGCCGGCGATCACAGCAAAAGAAACCGCGCGCGCAGATAAAGCTCTGGATCTGATCGAGGACCTGAAGCGGTTGCAGGCAGCGAGACGTGCCGCAGGACATGCGAGAGGCGCTACTGAGGCAGTGGAAAGGGAGCAATGAAGAAAAGTAAATCAGTTGTCGCACAATCGCCTGGCGGAGCGATGGACATGGCCGCATATCTTCCACCGTGCACGAATTGCCATTGCCGCGCGGCTGCGCACGCTAGGGAGATCGCCCCGCCGGCAGAATTCGAAGGCGGAAGCGTTTCGGAAACCGTGGAGCTTGGAGCGTGCCAGGAGTGCACTTGTCCTAACTATCGAATTGCGGGCTCAGATCCGCGCATGTGCGCTCCGCTGAAAGGAACCATCCAATGAGCGACGAATTCCGCACGGTGATCACCCCAGAGGAAGCGATGGGCGCGGTTGGTCTCCTGTCGAGCCTAAAATATTTCCCTGCCCAGGGTCCGGCGTGGGTTGGTATCGCGGACGTCCTGACGCGGCTTGTGAGCACAACTGAAAGGCTCGATTGGCTGGTGCGGGAGCTACTGAACCAAGTTTCGGAGTGGCCCGGCTTAAAAGAAATCAGGGGCCTGTACTGCACGAAATACACCCCAGCGGACGGAATCGAGGCGAAGACTTGCTGCCTTCCGGGATACACCGCTGAAGATTGTGCGGCAGCGGCATCATATGCGCTTCCGGCGGCTCCAGGAACCAAAGCTTTGCTGAAAGCCGGCGAAGTCGCTGAATTGATCGGCGAACAATGGCAGAGCATCGAAATCTGCGAAGTTGACCCGCCGTCGCGGGCTGAAGAAAAGCTCAATCGGGACCTGAAGCACGAAGATGCCCGGAAGCGTTTAGGGTCGATGCTCGGCGAGCGGGAAAACCCAATCCGAATACCAGGCACGCGCAAGCGCACACCAGAAGAGAACGATCAGATCGTGAAGGAATTAGGCAAGAAATGTCAAAAATGAGCAAGAAACTCCCCGATGAGCCGATCGAGGGATGGCCCAACTGTATGATTTGCCGCGATTCGGGAATCATCGGCGGCGACGCGCGGATGGAATTTCGATTCTGCCTGTGCCCGGCGGGAGCGGCAAAGCGCGTCGGCGAACCCGACGCAGTGCGCAGCGCAAATGAGACACGAGGAAAACTGGAACTATCACCTTAACTCCCCGACTACCCACAAATGGGGGTATTGCAACGTGCGAATCCGCGTGACAGACTGATCGTGCCTGCCGTGTTCCAGCGGACGCGTAGGGAGCTTTGCCGGAGACGGTCCGGGGGCGGGCTTTGCTGAGATGATGAGAACCTTCCAGTTTCGACTTCGCCCGAACGCGACGCAACGTGCCATGCTGGAGCGTATTCTCGTGGATAACGCGGAAACCTACAATGCCTGCCTCCAGGAAAGAATCGAAGCGTGGAAGCTTCAGCGGAAGTCGATCACCTATCGTGACCAACAAGACGAACTGACAGAACTTCGTAAGGACGAGCGGTTTCAATGGCTCGCCTGTGATATTCAGCGTGATCCGCTGCGCCGCGTCGACAGGGCATTCAAAGCTTTCTTTCGGCGGGTAAAGGCTAAATCGGGGAAGGCTGGCTTCCCGCGATTCCGAGCGCGCGCTAGATACGATTCGTTCGCGTTCTCTCTGCCGGTGTGTCGCGAGCGCTCGATCAAGATCCCGAACGTAGGGGATATCAGAGCACGCGGCGGTCGGTCAATCACGGGCCGCGAGAAGCTCTGCACTATCAAACGCGACGGGAATCGCTGGACTGCTAGCGTCGTGTGTGATATCGGCCCTGCGCCGGAGAAAGTCACCGTCTCGACCGCTGTCGGCATTGACGTTGGATTGACGACTCTTGCCACGCTGAGCAATGGCGTGGAGATCGAGAACCCGCGCTGGACGCGCAAGCATGAGCGTAGGATCGCTGATGCTGGCCGGGTACTGGCGCGCAAGCAGAAGCGATCCAACAACCGAACTCGCGCACGTCAAGCGCTTCGTCGCGCACATCAGTGCGCTGCAAATGCGCGACTGAATTATATCCACCACGTTTCGAAGTGGCTGATATCGACTTTCGATCTTATCGTTCACGAGAAGCTGAACATTCATGGCATGTCGCAAGGGCGGCTTGCCAAATCCATCATGGATGCCGCGTGGGGAATATTGCTGTACCAACTCAAATATAAAGCGGAAGAAGCTGGTGTTTGGGTAGTACCGGTCAATCCACGCGGCACCTCGCAGCGTTGCTCGAATTGCGGAGAAGTCGTTAAGAAGACGCTCTCGCAACGAGTCCACTCTTGCCCGAACTGCGGGCTGGAACTGGGCCGCGATCACAACGCGGCGCGAAACATCCTTTCGCTCGGGATGAGCGATGCGGGCGCAAGCCTTCAGAATCTTGCTTTGCTTCCATCAGGGGGGTTAAAGTGATAGTTCCCAAAACTGTATTTATGAATCGCCGGGGACACGCAGGGCGAATTGCATTTTGCATTCCGGCATTTTTGCCTCAGCGCGGGTGGTCCGCTCACTCCAGGGGATACCGTATCTATACCAGCCGTAAAGTGCAATGCAAGCTAAAGCGGGGCCACTTCCTGCACCGGGCGATCGTCGAACATTTTCTGGGTGGAGCGATCCCTTCGGGCTTGCAGGTCCAACACCTTTGGCCATTCCTAAAAACGTGCGGATGTCCTGAGAGATTGCTGCTGGCGCCGCCGGAGTTCAACCCGAGCCCGGCCCGGCGAGATCCATACACGGGGCAGTTCCTGCGTCTCGATGAGTGGCAGCGCCGTTATGGGGTGGATTGGAGCGCAGCATGAACCGCAGAGGACACGCCGGCAGGGTTGACGCCAATCACGTGGAAATCGTTAAAGCGCTGCGTGCGATTGGATACTCGGTGCAGTCCCTCGCCAGCGTGGGGGGAGGAACACCGGATCTGCTGGTGGGGCATCGCGGAAAGAATGTGCTGATCGAGATCAAAGCATCGCCAAAACACAAGCTTACGGACGACGAAATAGCCTGGCACGCTCGCTGGGCTGGTCAGGTAGCGGTGGCGTGCAGCGTTGAAGACGCCGTGGAAATTGTTTCAGGAGCACAGTGAGAACAAGATCTGACGTTCCTAAGCATCACAAAATCGAAATCGCGCGCAGGCTGCTATTCCTGCACATCCAGCGCAAGGTTGCGGTGTGGATTAACGCCGGCCGGGTGCGCGTGCTGGCTCCGCATCCCAGGGACGATTGGCATTCGCACTATGGGGAGGCCCAGTGGATCTCCTGGGAGCATGCAGGGAGACTGGTGGGCATGGAGGGATATGGCGATGCCTGATCGAGTTTGGCCGATGCAGACGAAAGAGGTTTTCTAATGGAGCGAAAACGGACTGGGATCGACGATGGCCCTCCGCTACCACATGCGAGAGTTCTGGAGCGCACGGAACTCGATGCCCTGCTGGAGTGTATCGCGAGATTGAGGAGAAATACCCAAATCCCATGCCAACCGAAGACCAAAAGCAGAAATACTTCGAGGAAGGATACGACCAATGCTTCCGCGAAGTGATTGACGAAATCAAGAGTTGGAACCATCCCGATACGAAGTCTTTCATCATGTGGCTATCGAAAACCTTCAAATCTTCGGCGGCCAAATTATGACCGTACTCCGCACGGAACTCGATGCCCTGCTGGAGCGCGTCCGCGAAGATAAGGCCGATACGACGGGCAAGAATCGCAACGCGGTCGCCTATGACTGCTGGCGCATGTTTGAGGATTTGGCCGTTCAGTTCAAGGAAGAATCGGCTATGCGCGACCGCTATAAGCGCCAATCGAATAGCTGGCGCGACAAGGCGTTTGAATTGGCGGACGAAACACAAATCGCCAAACTGAAACTTGAAGCCCAGTGCCCGTGCTGCCGTGGAGCGGAGGTATTGCAACCGTGCCAGGAATGCCACGGTTCTAAGCTCGCAAGCGTCGCCTACGACACGGTGCGCGTGCATTACAAGCGCAACGAGGAAGTAAAAGACGTTCTGCTTGAAGCGGTCAAGGATGCCCTGGCATCGGAGAAACAATTCCGAATGAGCAAGGTACCGACGGAACCGGAGGTTGAAAAACGATGAACGCAGGTTTCCTTTATGAATAACGCAGAATTTATCAATGTGCTTTGCGCCGAAGTGCATAAGGCTAACGAGAAGTGGTGGACCAATATCCACACTGGCGAACGTATCGAGCGCAATGTTGGCGAGTTGTTATGTCTCGTTCATAGTGAGATAAGTGAGGCGCTGGAAGGAGCCAGGAAGAACCTTATGGACGACAAGTTGACTCACCGTAAGATGATCGAAGTAGAACTGGCTGATGCGGTTATTAGGATATTCGATATTTGCGCTGGATTGGGATTGGATTTAGGCGGCGCATATGTTGAAAAAAATTTCTACAACGCCCACAGGTCTGATCACAAGATCGAAAATCGTCTTAAGGAAAACGGGAAGAAATTTTGATGATCCCTACCGCCCTTCCCGGTCATCTCTCTGCTGGTGGTGCGTGATGCATACTCGTTTCGGCAGCAGTTAGACATCGACGTTGGCTCCTGACGATCTCAAGAGCACGTTTTGTTCAGTGATTAGAGAAAGGATCAAGTCATGACCGAAAGAGAACAAGCAATCCGACGCATTCCGTGGACCGGCGATTCAACCGTCCCATATTTACTGTCGATCATTGAGGATCTTCGGGCCGAATGTGCGCAGCGCAAGGAATCGCTCACCAATGCGCTTGAGATCGCCGGGGAGTTGGCGAGATATACGCATGGTGGTTCAGGAGAACTTGATTTTCTCCGCGCACGCCTACTGGCCAACGAGATCGAAAGGATAAGATGGTTATGACCAAACGCAACTTTATTTTTCGGGTGTGCGGGGTGATGGCATCGCCGTTAGGTTGGTACGGCGGCAAGGCGATTAACAATCAGTGTCCTGTGTGCGGGGCCGCCGCGAAGGGCTAGCGAATGAAAAGCCTGGACGTGTTCAGTTGCATCGGTTGTCACGCAATCGGATTTGAGCGGGCCGGAATTGAGACGGCTGCATTCTGTGAGATCAACCCATTCCGCCAATCTGAGATTAGTCGGCGGTTTCCTGGAAAGAGAGTTTATGAAGACATTCGCAACCCCAGTATCTACGATGCCCCGAAATCTACCGTTATCATCGGCGGACCGCCGTGTCAGAAAACCAGCAAGGCCGCTGCGATCCACGGCAAGCGGACTGGCGAAAGCCTCTGGCCCTACATGCTCAGCACCGGAATTGCCGTGGGAGCGGAATGGTTTGTCGTGGAGCAGCCGCCTGGAAATGCGCCGTGGGAAGCCGAAGTCGGTAACGATCTTTCCGACGCTGGCTACGAAGTCGCAAGGGTTGAGTTTGGCGCTTGCGACGTTGGTGCGCCGTATCTTCGCAGGAGAGTGTTCCTGGTTGCCTGCCCCAGCTTGCCGCGACTGGAGGTCGCCTGGCGCGCGGTCCCATCCGCGATTGAGCGCGTCAAGAGGGCAGCAAATGCCAGAGGTGATTGGGACCCGAATCAGCTCAGGCTTATACCGGTGGATGCTAGCTCTGCCGGAGAGCGTGGGCTGGCCCGCCAGGATTGGATAGAGGCGCTTGGGGATAGCAACCCTCCGTACATGGCTGAAGTTATAGGGTTGGCGATTATGGAGGAGAAATGAATTCGGTGCCTTTGATCCCCTTGATTGTGTACTTGTTCATCTGCGGCATCTTGCTAATGCTCGTCGGCATTTACGAGCAGCTTCGCCGCATCGCGAACGCGCTGGAATGTGGATGCGTTGGACAGTTCCGTGGCCCGCTCAAGATAGGAAGGAAACGTGATGCCTAAAGATCAACTCGAACAAGCTGCCGCCGATATCTCGTTTTTGCTCGGTCAACTTGACTACGTGCTGGAGAGGCACGATTACGTGTTGGAATGGGAAGCTGCCGCGGCGATGGCCGATCAGTGGGGAGCAGTTCATGTATAGATACTTCGCGCGGAGGAAGCAAAAACCAATGAGTGACGAAATAAGAGACGCAGAGGGAAGGATTTTGTCCGGCGGTCAGGATGCCAGCGCCGGTGTGCTCTTCCGGGCTCAATTCATAGCGCTAAATGAGTCTCGCGAACGTCTCCAGAAACGCTATGACGAGCGCGGCATGATGCTCAGAAAGATGGAAGCGGAGAACGCCAGCCTGCGGGAGCTGCAGGAGCAAGTGCGCAAATTGCTGGCCCCGATGATGGAAGCTGAAAAACAAAAACGTCTCGATCTGCAGGCGCAAGTGGATAAGCTGCATAAACAGCGCCTCGATGTTCCGCTTGCCGATCTGATGGCTCCATTCGAGGTGAAGTGAAGGTCCGCGCCATCGATACTCTATTTTCTCGCGCCGCGCTGCTGATCCTGAGCGCGGGCGCCCTGGCGATTGCCTTCGCGCCGCAACCGACGCCAGGGATTGCGCCGAGGGTGCGGGCGCTGGACGAACTGATCGCGCGTAATGCGATTGCCGCGCGCGTGCCCCCGGCGCTGGCAATCGATCTGGCGTACAGCGAGAGCGGCATCGATCAGGCCGCCGCTCACGCGGAACGCGGTGGCTACTGGTCTTACGGGGTAATGCAACTCAACTCGCGCTGGTGGATCGACCCGGCCGCGATGACGGCCGAACAGAACATCGCGGCGGGCGTCGGCTATCTCGCCGAGATGCTGCGCCGCTGCCGTGGAAATGAGACGTGCGCCGTGCGGCGGTATCGAGGAGAACGATGAGAAGTGAAACATCGAAGTATCGACACATCACCGCGCCGTATTGCCAAGGCGCTGGAGTGGATATCGGCTCTGCGGGTGATCCGGTCGTACCACACGCGATTCAAATCGATCTGGAACAGCCGTACTGCCCACCGTTAGGACCCGGGCCGATTCACCTGAAGGGCGACGGAATGGCGATGAGCGAATGGTTTGTCCCTGAGTCACTCGATTTCATCTACAGCGCTCACCTAATCGAGGATTTTCATCGGCTGGTGCAGGAACTCGTTTTGAGGCGCTGGAATGTTCATTTGAAACGCGGGGGGCATTTGATTATCCTCGCTCCTGAAATCACGCGCTGGAAAGCTGCTGTGGCCGCCGGGCAGCCGCCAAACGAAGCACACAAACACGAACCGAGAGAAGGAGAACTTTCAGGGATGGTAAAGACCATCGGAGGATATCGCGTCATCATGGACGCCTGCCCAGATCCGAACGACTACGGACTGGTGTTCATTGCGAGGAAGCTTTGAGCGAAAAAGGAATTCAGTACCTCCGCGAGTTTGAGCCGCGCAAGGCGCTTCCGCTGCTGAAGCGAGCGGCCTTGAAGGAAAAGACCTACGGGGCGCTCATCAACTACGGCGCTGCGCAGCGCGGGTGCAGTTTGATCCACGAGGCTCAGGAAACGCTGCTGGAGGCTCTGGCGATCGATCAAACGCGCCCGGAAGCGTGGTCGAATCTCGGTCAGTGCGCCGAAGACCTGGGACAGTTTACCGACGCTCCAGGGTATTTCCTGCGAGCCTTGCAGTGTATCGAGAAAAACGGCACGCCGCTACACTCCGCTGGAGAACCGCTTTTGGCGTTCGCCTACTCGATGATGCGCTTGGGAAACTTCAAATACGTCTGGCCGGTGTGGGAAGCCTGCCGGATCAACCGGAGCTGGGCTCCATTCCCGGTTTTACACCCCTGGAAAGGCGAAAAGGGCGCAAAACTCCTAGTCGTCGCAGAGGGCGGGTTCGGCGATGCCTTCAATTTCCTGCGATGGCTTCCGCGGCTGCCGCTCGCCACGGCGACAGTGCTTGCCTGGGACGGGATGTTCGAGATTATCAAGGCGACCCTCGACCCGTTGGGGATCAGGGTCCTCCCGCTGTCTCACAAGTTCCAGTACGATGAGCTGGCTGAGTACACCCACTGCGCGCCCTACCTTTCGCTGATGACGGGGTTCGAGCAGTGGTCTGAGATCCCGCCGCCGCTGCAATGGCTCCCTCGCGGGCGTATCGTAGCACCGCCGAACGACTGGATCGGTTTCTGCTGGCACGCGGAGGAGGGCGGATACGCGCGCCGGTTCCGTTCCCTCGACAAGCCCGCAGCGGACCAGATCGGAAAATATCTGTCCGGGAAAGCGGAGCGCGTGGTGAGCTTGTGCCCACAGGGGAAGCACCTTTACCGGAAGGCGGATCTCTCGGTCCCTAAGGGCGTCACGCAGGACGATCAACTTCTGGCCGACTGGGAGGCGACCGCGCGCACGATCCTGAAGTGCAGGATGGTCGTCACCGTGGACACGGCGGTCTATCATCTTTCTGCAAGCCTAGGAGTCCCGACGCTGATTCTCAACCCGCTGCGGTCAGACTGGAAACATCAGTTG
Organism: Bryobacterales bacterium; assembly: GCA_003135055.1. Taxonomy (GTDB): domain Bacteria; phylum Acidobacteriota; class Terriglobia; order Bryobacterales; family Bryobacteraceae; genus PALSA-243. Next base: position 39,176 of record PLDF01000311.1, read on the forward strand.
CCGCCACTTACAACGACCTCGTTCTACGGGTCGAATGTGAAGCAATTTCGGAATACGCACCCGACTCGGTGGGAGGTTTCAAAGATCATAGAAGCGATTGATTCTCTGTGATGTTACAATCGTTTCCGGGTGGAATTTCATGTTTCTGAACGGCGCAGGGATTCAGCACTGGCAAATCCGGCCCGTTTACGAAGGCTTTTACGGCGTGACGGCATTGTTGAGGTGCCCATGACAGCCTCAGAACAGCGAAAAAGCGAGTCCGGGTCGTTTCAAACCATTGTCGCGGAGTGGCCGGCGGAGCGAATCGCGGCGCTTGAAACTCGCTGCCGTCTGCCAAAAAGCCGCATCGCCGCCTTGCTGAGTATAGGGGTATCGGCGTTGACCTCTCTTGGAAACGGGAAATTCACGCCCAGCCCGGCTTTGTGCCGGCGAATGGATCAGCTTGAGCAGATGGCCGATCGCGGTGAACTTCACGGCGAGTACGTCGCGGACAAAACATCGCTTCAGCGGCGCCTGACCATTTTCCGGGCCTGGTTCTTCGAGAAACCCCCGACCGCCGATTTTCCATTGGTTACCGTGGCTGTTCGGATCAAGTGGGGAAAGTCCCGGTACCATGAGGTGCTGCTGCCGGTGGAGGGGCTTCCATCGCTGCGGCTGACGCGCTGGGCGGGCCTCGTGCAGGTGGTCAAGGCCGTTACCATGGCCGTGCGCGAGCTGGCACGCGCCAATTCCAGATTGCTCTGGAAAGACGTCGATGAGCAGTTTTGGCGGGCCTACGCGATGGACACGCTGCCGGGGATCGTAGAGGAACGAGCAAGAGTAATAGAATCAAGGAGAAAACATGCCATTTGAAAGCAGGAAGGTGTACCGGGCGCTGAACGGTGAAGAAATCAAAACGATCATGTCTCAGCGGGTTCTCGCGGCGATGCAGATGGATAACGCCCTCAACATCGCGCGCGCCTTCCCGTTGATTCGATACGAGATAACAGTCCGGCTCACGCCGTACCAGTTGGCAGGAAAAGACGCGAAGCCTGACGTCGACGTGGTTTACGAAGTTGATGGGTCGGTGTACGTGCCATCCAACGCGGAGCCCACCGTGGAGCTGGTCGAGAGCAGCCCGCTCTACGGAGTGGAAGCGGACCCTCAGGAATTGCGCAGACTTGCCGAGCAGGGCACCGTAGAGACGGCGCGGACCAGCACAGGCGAGTTGGTTGACGTCAGGACCAAGCCGGGCACAAAAGAGCCGCCCGTGATGCCGGAGAGCGTCACGCCCGCCGCTGAACCTCCGCCGCCCGCCGATGAGGACCCGGCACAGACCTACGCCGCCGAGGAGCAGCGCTGGAAGAGCAAGAAAGATCCCGAGGTGGAACGCGCTACGTCGATGGCGCTGAGAAATTTCGAAGAGTCCGGGGAAATCAAGCATCCGGGTATCGCAGCAGGCCGCGTGAGCATCATTAAGAGCGCAGCGCAAGGCGGAGGATCGGAGCACGGGAAGGTCAAGCGCTGATGGCGCTGATCGATCTATCCGGTCTTGAGTCGGTTCGGGAACTGACCCAGGAAGTGCGCGCGAGCCGCATCGCGCTCGAATCGATCGCGCGATCGCTGCTCAGTTTGACCGAGATCCCGTCCGCTCCTCCTGCCCCGCCGCCTCTGGGACCGGAGGCTGTCTCAAATTACGCCCAGGCCCTGATGGAACTCGAAGGGGAGGACGCGGATGAGATTCGCGCGAAGCTGCACGCCGCCGGGCTGAGCGATACGGCCATCGAATCGCAGATTGTCAGTATGTTCGCGGGTAACCGCGATCGGGAGGGAACGCTGGACGACTAAGGCACGTACCTGCAGCACGGACGAAGCTGGCAGCTCCGGCACCACCACGCCTCCGCTGGAGCCGGAACAAAGCAACCCAGAACGATCGCTTCCAGCGCCGCCCGAACCCGATCCAGAGCCGCCTGGGACGCTTCAGGAGTAACCTCGAACTCCTGCCTCACATAGAGAAGTTCTTTCGCTTCAATCAAATAGTCCACGATCACGTGAGACGCCGAAAGCGCCATCGCCTGAATCGCGAGCGAAAGATCCCGCGATGCTTCGCCTTCCTCCGGCCGCCGGGTGCGCACTTTGGTCGCTCGTATCCCGTTCGGGTCCTCCATCTCCACAATCCCCGTAATCTCATGCGCTCCAACAGATAGCGAAAATTCCCGGTTCAGCGACACGGGGGTAAGTCGATTTGACACAACCGCGCGCCACATGAGATAGCATCGCTGCGCCGAGAGCAGCACCGTCTCGTAGATCCTGCGATTGCCCGTGCTGGCCTGCTGCTCGGTCAGGAACGTCTCGCCGGTCAGGTGGGTCCTGGTGATCCCCTCCAGGTTCGCGCGCGCCTCTGGCGTCGCCATAATCGCGCCGGTGACCTGTTTGGTGCGCATATCGTCCTGGATGGCTTGCCGGACCACTCGCGAAACGATTTGCGACGTTCCGGGCGGGTAGGGTATCCGGTCCACGTCTGCCATGCGATACAGTTCGCCGCAGCGGTAGAAACGTGCGAGCTGGCCCGCGGTGAGGATCACTGGCGGGCTTCTTCGAGCACCGCTCCCTTGGCGATGCCGTTGGCGATCGCAGTGGTGGCGGCTTCGTTCCCGGATGCGATCGCTCTCGCGAGCCGGTATTTGGCGACCGCAGAGGTCGTGCGCCAGGCGGGGCTGGTCGTCGCAGCCTCGATCGCGCGCGCAGCCTCGTACCCCAGGGGTCCCGCTTTGGCAAATCCCACCCACTGCGCGATCTTCTGCCCCAGGGGACGCGCTTGGCCTTGCTTTCGAAGCAGAGTGTCCTGGACGACGCGATCGGCATTTCTCCAGAAAGTGTACTCCTGATTCAGCTTGCCGAGCGTTTCCTTGCCAGCGGCGACTTGGTTCAGCATTTCCCGGATGGAATCTGCGGCCATGCCGTGAACGACACCCGCGCTGTGATCCGCGAGGTCCTTACCCTCGAATCGCCCTGCGGCGCGCGATACTTCATCCCAGATTTGCCTGGTCTTTCGGGCAATATCGACGGGAATCACTTTGTTTCCCGTGGCCGGATCGATGACGGCCTGATCCATGATCCGGTTCCCAAGTTCCTTTGCCAGCTCTAGGGCCTTGTCCGATTGAGGGCTCATGGACTTACCACCAGCCTCAAAAGCGTCTTTAGCGCGGCTCATCAACCCGCTCAAGACTCCATCTGCCTGAATCGCGGCGTCCGCGGGCAATCCGGCGTAAGCGTCTTCCAGCTTCTCCGTAGCGCCAGCAAGCTCCGCAGTGGTCTTTTCTCCCAACCCTTTGAGGGATAGCGCGCGCACGCCGCGCTTCAGCATTCCTGGAACAACCTTGGCCGATCGGATCTTGTTGCCGCGCGTCGTCGCGTTCAGCACTTGGCCGTACTGTTTTTCGGCGGATTCCTCTAGTGATTTACCGAGCCGGCCGATGGTCTCCGATTCTCCCGCCTCACCAGGGCCGGGGATCAGGAATTCCGCGGCTGTCGTAAAGGCTCCGCCCAGCCGCTCCATCGTATTGCTCGGGGCTGTGGCGCGCTCGACCTTCTTGGTGATCCCGGTTCGTTTTCCCAGATACCCCAAGACTGACCCAATTGGTCCCGCGGCGATGCTGGTGGCGATTCCGTAGGCATCCCGGCCAAGCTGCTTCACAGCTCCCTTGCCCACCATCGGGAGGACTTCGCGGGCCATCACGTCACCGAGAATACCCATCCGCTGCCCGAAGTTCGGCGTGGGCTTGGCTGGCATATCCGAGAACTTTTGGACGCTTGCTCCGATTCCTGGAGCTTTCGCGGGAGCGGCCGCCTTGACGATAGGGTCTTTATCCCACGGCTGCGCGCCAGGCTTGACGATAGGGTCGTTGTCCCAGGGATTCGCCACTACGGTTTCTTCCGCACGTTCCCTTGCGGATCGGTGTACGTGTCTCCAGACTTCAGCTTGTTGTAATCATCGGCGCTGCTCACCGATGGAACCGCCACTGGGGTATTCTGAGATGGCGAAGCACCTGTCGGTTGACCGAGGCGCTGGAGGTTACCCTGCGTTTTTTGGGTTGCCTCATTCAGCCCCCTGGTCATGTTCTGCGCTTCTTTGTCCATCTGGTCCAGCGCCGCATCAAATGTTCCCTGGGCCATCGCCCCATTCAGTAATTCTTCGGCGTGCGATCGCGCCGAATCGGTCGTGACGCTGCCGCGTCCGGCGCTGACCATGATACGCGCGTACTGATTTGCTGCGGTCTGTGCCGCGATCCGGAGTTGCGCAAGCTTGGGGTTATTTTCGAGATTAGCCGACACGAATTGCCGATACGTGTTGTACCGCCGGATGTCGGTGCGCGGCACCGCCTCCGACGCTTGTTTGGCGTTCTTGATGTCGTACTGAAAAGCGGACTCGACCGAATCGAGCATCCCGGTGGCCTTCATCAATTGCGTCAATTCGGCAGATCCGGAACGGAACGCAGCCCGCATCGCCCCAACCTGTGTGGGTCCAAGATCCTGGAGCAGTTTGTTTCGCTCGTTGTTGTAGGCTGTACGCTCCGCAGACTTTCCCAGCCCATAAGTCGGTTTGTCTCCCGTAACGAGCTCGAACAGCGCCGCTGAACGCACGGACGCCGGGTTATTAGCGGCCGGAGCCGATGCCGCGTTCTTATCTTCCCGGGCTTTCCCGAGTCGAGTCTTTGCCAGATCCGCTGAGGTCTCGTGCTTCCCGTGAATCCCGGCCAGGGCTTTGTCGCGCGCTTCCTTGTCGCCCAATCCCTGACTCTTCCAGTACTCGGTTTCTTCACGAAGCTCCGCTGGATCGGGAGGACCCTTCTTGGCGGCATCCGCTTCTTTCTGCTCCCGCTCGTAATCCGCGTAAGGGATCGGCGGCGTCATCGTCGGCGGAACGTTGATGAGTTGGCCGTCCGCCATCATGACCTTGCTCGGTTCCTTTTCGTTGTAGGACACCACGATGTTGGCTTTTCCGTCGAGCGATCTGATTACTCCCGTCTTCCACGCGCGCCGCTCCGGCGGGCGCCCGGTGATCGCGGTGATCCGGGATACCTTCTCTTCCTCGCTGAGGTTCGGGTTCTTCAGCGTGCGGCTGACCTCTTCCCCGTCTTCCTTGCGGCTCTGGAGCTGCGTCTGCCGGTTCGCTGCGGCCACCGCTTGCGCTTTCTTCGTTGCGGTCTCGATCTCGATAGCGGCTTTCTGCTGGGCTTCCTGCTTCTCACGGGCAAGCTTCTGCTGCTCCATTTCGTCCTGGGAGTAGAGAGGGCTTTGCGCTTCGGCGTCGCCGGGCGATGCGCTTCCGCCGCCAAACTTCTTGGGACCCGCTTCGTCGCCGACCTGCCGCTGCCGGTTCTTCAGCATCGTCAGCGGCTTGATGATGTTGTCTACGATCCCGTGCGCGTCCTTAGGGACCTGCTTCTTGAACAAGTCCCAGGCGGCCTCCTGCTGGCCGGGCTTCACCTGTCCGGACGCAAGGGCGTCGTAGTACGCCTTCATCTGGAACTGGCGTTCCTCTTTCTTCTTGTCGAGTTCCGCGCCGATGAGCTCGCCTAAAAGACCCACTTACTTACTCCTGGANNGACGGGTTGGTGTCGGGCATCGACCTCCTAGATAAGTGCCGAAATGAGCGTGTTGGCTAGTCCGAATTCCATGCCCTGCTGCTGAATGTTTTGCCCGCGCTGTGCTAACGCCGCATTGAGCGCCGTCTGCGTTTCCCCTGCGCCCGCCGCTGTTTCCCCGAGCCCCAATTTCGCAAGCTCTCCGGCGATTCCAGCGCTTTCCTCGGCCGCCTGCGGCCGAAGCCGCTGAAGCAGTTTGGCGACGTCACCGGCCTGCGAATACTCCGACTGCGCCGTAGCCTCGTTCGTTCCACCGCTACGCGCTCCTGTCGCCGCAAGCTGCTTGCGCCGCGCCCGGTACTGCGAGAGAATGTCGGACTTCTCCGGCGCGATGGCCGATTCCATCTCAGCCTTGTTCCCGCTCAGGATGCTCTGCCAGTAATCCTGCGCCGGCGCAAAGTCCTGGACACCAGCCGAGTAGTTAGCCTGCCCCTGGCCGAACGTTCCCTGTCCCTGATTGCTCAGAACGCCTTCGAGCGATTGGAGAAAATTCGTGGCGGAGTTCCCGCCCGTGGCGGGCGGATCGGTGATGCCGTACGAGTTCGGCGTGGCTGCCATTTACTGTTTGCTCAATTCCAGATTGACGATAACCGTTCCCCCGGTGGGCGTTTGCAAATATCGCAGAGCGATGCTCACATTGTTGAAATCAGAGCGCGACGTGTCGCTCTGTCCCACGAGGCTGATACCTTTCTGAACCACGCCGCCGACCGTGCTCCCGACGTTTGAATTGCCCATGCGAACCGTGGCTCCGAGGCTCGTTTCGGGATCGACCTGCACGGTCATTTCGCGCCACTGACGCGAGAGGGACCCGGCGACCAAGCCAAGTTTAGTCTCGATCAGCGTCGCGATGTTCTGCGCGGTGGCTGTGACCGTTACGCTGACAGCCAAGTAGTCTTGGCTGATCTGCTGGTTCTGCACTTCGTTCGCCATGAGCTTATTCTACTCCTGCCTTCGGCTCCTGCGCCATCAGCGGAAGCGTTCCCGCTGCGATCAGGTAACCGTCGGAGAAGGAGTTTTTTCATTTTGCGGATTTCAGGATCGTTCTCTGCGGCTGAGCGGGCACAATCTCAATTCGAAAACCTTTGAGCCCGCACGCTAAAACCAGCCGGGTATGTTCATCTTCAAGGCTTCGATATGCTTTCCGTAACACGGCCAACTGCTCTCTCATAGCGCTCATCTCTTCACGCTCCCGATTCCGCGCCTTTGCGCTGAGTATCAGCATGGTCCCGCCCCGAGCAGCGTCCTAGTACAAGTCTTCGCCACTGCACCAGATGCCTTTAATGCCGTTACGATCATCGATCCCGAGTTCGTGCCAACCAAAGACATCGCGGCCGTAATTCCAGAAGTGTTGGTAGGGGCAACTATGTATTCAACTTGTAGGTTCGCGCTGAGACTCCCGTTATGCTGCGTTGCATTCGCCGGGATTGAGGACGCCGAGCCTCCGATATTCCCCGCCGTGGACGTGCCCCCATAGATGCTCGATACCGATGCGATTACCACATCGGTCGCATTGATTGTGAAGGTTCCCGAAGTGACGGGACTGGATGAATATGTGGCGCTATTCGTGGCGCTTACACAGGAAGAGGATGCCGTTCCGGTTACGTCAAACCCTACGCCAGCGATGGTGTCGTTTTGGCTGTAACTCCCCGAGAGCGTGACCGTGATCGTATCCGGACTCCCGGCTTTTGCATTGCAGACATAAAAATCCTGGTGATTATCAGCACCATTGACAATGTTGCCCGGAGCGGTCGCCGTCCAGGAATTTCCCGCTGAATCGCTGACCGAGATCGTATTGGTGAAATTCTCGTAAAAATCCGTGCTGACCAGGATTGCATCTCCGGCGCTAACGGTCAGCGTAAACGTAATGCAGCCGTTCGGGCTTGTGCAGGAGTAAATCGTATTTCCCGCGTTGCCGTTGACATGGGCGACGGTGATCGCACTCCAACAAGGCGGGGCGAGCGCGAGGATGAGAAGCAGGCGTTTCATTGCTGAACGTAAGTAATCGAGCCGCTAACCTGCCCGGACCCGCTGGAGCTATAACAGATATTGTCCGCGGCCGTATTGTCGCGCATTACCGCAGCCGCGCCATTTCCAAGCGTGAAACCACCATTCGCGGCAAGATTCGCTCCATTGGCGGCCGCCGCCGATGACGTGTTTGTCCCAAACAGGGAGCCGTGAATGGTTGTCCCGCAATTGGTTCCTGTAGCTGAGATCAAATTGATATTCTGGGCCGTCGCCGAAATGAGAAAAATCGAGCAGACATAAGTGTGGAGCGAGGTGGTGCCTGTGATGATCGTCGTCAGGCTCGACGTCGCCTCTGAGATGGGCAGGTAATTGATCGTCGCCGTCTGGCACGGATTGGCTACCAGCGCGCTGCCGGCGATCTGCGAGGTATTGATTGGCTGCTGCGCTGGCACGAGCGCCAAAATCAGGAACAATCCGAAAATAACGAAAGCCGCACGCCGCATCCTAGACTCCTTATTACTGGAAGTATGCCGATACCGAAAAGGTGGTCGTACAGCCGGTCGTGGTCGCGCCCGAATCAGCGGTAGCTCCGGCATAGCCGATTCCGGTTGCAAAGTTTTCGAGAGCAATAACGCCTGGAGGAATAACTACCGTGACGCCCGCTTGGACCAGGTACGAATCGATAACCGAGGTCCCGGCCGTAGGTGTACCCGCCGTGTTGAATACCTGGAGCCAACAGGGGATAGTCCCGCTATTCCCAAGCACCAGCCCGTAAAGATTCCCAGCGCTCGCCTTGATAGACCCCGCCGCAGCCGAGGAATTGTGGTATTTCGTAAAGGCATACGTCGAAGACGTACTGGGGCCGAAACTGGTGGTTGTGGCCACCGTATTCGTCACGTAGGCATTGACACCCGGCACCAGGACCGCGCCCGGCGACGTGCCATAGTTCGCCATTGAGCCGAGCGTGCCGCCCGCCCACGTGCTTACGCTAGTGAGCCACGCCGCCGCGTTCGAGGCTTGCGGCCCCTGCGATACCGGCTGCTGCGCCCAAATGACGACGCCCGTCAAGAGCATCGCCAGTGCAATTCTGAAATGATTCTTCATGCTGTCTCCTTACGTGTTCTCATACGCTACTCCCTGCCCGCCTGCGGCTGAACTGGCCCATTGAACCGCTCCGGTCCACATCTGATCGATGTATGGCGAACTCGATCCGTCATTCGAACTGCCGCCCGCGGGCAAGATCAAGTGATAATTGGCCGCGTTTGCCGTACCCGTTCCGAACAGAATGTACAGTCGCGTAGTGCCCGTGTTCTGGATTGTCAACCGCACGCGAGCCGCATTCGCCGCGAGAGCCGTAGCGGAAGCGGTTCCAACAGTAGTCGGCCCCGCAGCGCTCGCCGTGCTGCTCTGGGTTGGCGTTACCGTCACGGACGCTGCCACTGCAAGCTTTCTTGTACCTGGCGATAACTGGACGATGAGCAATTCACCGCTAGTAGGATCTTCGCCCATGATTGGCGTACCAGTAGATACGCCAGCCTGAAATGCCGATTCATCCGTTGCCGCAGTCCCGCCGCTGCCACCATTTATCACATGGACGTCCAGGCCCCCATCGGAAGGGTTGACTGTAACTAATGCGCCAAACTTGTCCTGGATTTGTACCTGGCTCACCTGCCCACTCTCCAGTGGCGTACCTGCCGTTCAGCGAAATTCCTAACTCGCAGCAGACCCCGTGCGAGCACCGGCGAAGCCAGGATTACGAGGCATGCTGTGATAATATGTTGCTCCATGTCAGAATCCCGTCCCATTCGCCAAGCGCAGCGTGTCTGTAATCGTCGTCGTGGGTTTAGACTATCAGATTACTGCTGTCCGTAGTTGGGGAACAACGAGCGCATGGCGACGCCTCCCTCGTACATGTACATATAGCCGATTACGTCCCGCTTCCGATCCGGGGTGAGCGCATTCCAAACAAAGTCCGGTAGGCTGATGTAGCTCCAGCGCTCGACGCCGGTTCGCGTCTTGTACCCGATCTTGTCAATGACGCGGATCGTGGTCGCGATGGGGTCGCCCAGGAGCTTCGCCGTGTAGTAAGTCCGCGGGCCAGCCGTGAACGGATCACCCTGCACGTAATCCGTGCCCAGAACAAGCGCGGCCTCTTCAGCTACGTCAGTTGTGAAAGCAGCGGGATTGTTGTTCTGATCGGCGCGGCTCACGGGGTAGTTGACGGTTTTGGATCGGTAGCGACGCGGGCGACAGCCTCCGGCGTTTGTCCAACCGTGCCGCCAGTCACGTTGGATTGCTTCGTGACCAAGCCAAGCAATCCCAGGATGATAGCTGTCTGCACCCCGCGATCCTTGATGGCCGCCAACCAGTCGCCATGGAAGCTGGATGCCTGAATGACGCCCAGCACCACAGAAGCAACTCCGATCAGTATCGGCTTCCAGTTCATAGGAACGGACAATGTTATTTTCTCCAACTCCGGAATCTCCTTGAGAACGATTCTGACACCTTTCAGCCGCCCGATCTCGATCCGCCGGACGGCTACTGAGGGAGAAGTATCCAAAAGATTTGCACTCCCATCAGGCTCTGGTTCTCGATCTTCTGAAACGTCCCGCGCCCGGCTGGGTCGGCATAATTGTACTCCGGATTCGAGACGCCAACCGCGTTCGCTGGAACCGGAGCGACCGTGGAGTTGTTTGTGTCCGCGGAGTTGTACATGGCGAATCCACGATACGTGAGCGGCCCATTGATGCCGACGATGGCTGTTCCCACAAGGCTCACGGGAGCCGGAGGCGGCGGCGCGGGCGGGGTGAACGGAGGATAATCGGCGGGGTTCAGGCTGACGCTGATCGCGCCGACTGGCGGGTTGTTTGGATCGTACTCGGCGTATCCCGGGAATTGGATTCCCGGAGCCACGCTGACGTTGGGCTGGCCCGCGTTCGGGACCCACGTATAGCCGTCAACCAGCCGGGACATCATCACAGCGGGCGCGGGTCCCCAGCCGAGCACCATGATCGGATAATCGACCACGAATCCCTGGGCCAAAAGCGAAAGCGCTTGGGCCTCGGTGAAAGGAGCGAACTGCGCGCCCTGAAGCGCCGGCGGTTGTGCCGCCCAATACTGCGCCGTCGTAACCGTAACGGCGGGATACGGGTTGGCTGAAAGTATGCAAGCGTCCGAGGTCTTGAGCGTAATCACCAAAATCTCCTTTTAAGGCAAACATCCGGAATGGGCTTGGAAGTCGCAGTACCCAGCGGCGACTGCGATCTGAACCGGTACCGGCCGCATTGAATGCACTGGCAGGTCCAGTGATTTGGCGATAGCCAGGTTGACGGCAGTGCCCGCAAGCGTTCCGTGGGGCACGTCGTCGGGCACGAAGCTGGGGGACTCATCCGCGCGTAGACGCAACTGAACCGGCGGCACCGGAGGCGGCGGCGCATTCGGCGGAACCGATTCGAGCGTAAACGGGACCGCTGACTGCAGGGTGTAACCCCTGGGTGGCTTTTCCACCCACACATCGCAGTTCAGCGACTGCCCGGCCGCCAGACTAACGTTGAGCTGATCGCACGGATGGAACGTCGGCAGCGCGATCTGCGTGGCCTGAAGGAACGGCAGCACGCCCTGGTTTCCAAAAGCGACTCCGAACAGCAGGTAGGCCAGCGCCTTTGCGCCGATATGCACTGCGGAGCCAACCCCCGAAGCCAGCCCCACGCCTGCGGCCACCATCGTCAGGATATTCATTACCCTGCTCGCGGGCTCCTTCGCAAAGGATTGATTTACCAGCGCTTGTCCTTCGGAGCTTGACACTGTGGGCACCGTCGATAGTGCCAGATTGATCGTGCTGGTGTTGATGTTGACCGTTGCCGGTCCCTGATTGCTCACCTGAGCGCTCCCATGCAGCACCGGCAGCCGCGAGCCGTACAATTTCTTCGCCATCATCGATGAATCGATCACCAGCTTGCCGTTCACCACGGCCGTCTGCGACCAGCCCACGGAATAGGCCAACAGGAAAATCAAAACCTTTTTGGTCATACTTTAGCAAACGCCTGCATCAATTGCGACCAATTCATGCCGTTGGGAGCCTTGTTCATCGCGCGAATCAGGGCATCCTGGCTGACCACCACGTTCACTGCTCCGTTGTTCGCGGCGCTCATGTACTTGGCGATCGCGGCGTAGGTGATCGTGCCGGTCATGGCCCAAGTAGCGATCTTAATTCCCTCCGAGCTCGAAGCTACGCCAACAAAGAAGTGTCCGTTCTCCGGGTCCGGATCACCGGCAACGTCCCAGACGAAACCGCTCCCGGAAGGAACCGGGTTAATCCAGGCATCGGGCAGTTCGCAGCCGAAGCACAGATTCTCGAACCACCACAGCGCCGCGCGCAGCTCAACCTCGTTCGTCGGATCGACGGCTAGGCTTCCCGCAATCTTGTGCGATCCATCCGGGAGTAAACCATTCGCCTGCCAGTCCGCGAACGCGGTCTGCTCGTCGGTTCCGTTATCCGTCGATGGATCTCCAGGAACGTATCCCGCCTCAGCGCTGTAAATCGCCTGCATCTGCGCGTCGGTGAAGATGAACGGGGTTCCTGCGGCGTTTCCCGTCAGGACACCGACCACGTGCCCCTGGCCGGCTTCTACGCAGTCGCCGAGCGCGTCATTGAGATACATCCGACCCAGGGACGCTTGAGCCCTCTGGCTGTAATCGATATCCGGGGTTCCTGGAAATGGAGCGAGGAAATCCCGGAACCTCAGCTTGGGCGCGACCGTTGGCCGATTGCGCCCAAACCTCAGATCAGGACGTGGAAGTGTTTTCCCCGGCATTAGCGCTTTTTGGAGGGGGTACCCCAGATGAACGCCAGCGAAGCAGCCACGGGCGGCGGAGGCGGCGGAGGAGCGACAGCAATGACCGTCACGGTGTCTACGCCCGAAATCGTCTCGATGGTCACGCCGTCCGGCTCGGTGGCCGTGGCGGTCGCCGTAATCGTCGCAGCGTCGGGCGTCACAACGGGGGTGAGCGCCGTCACGATTCCGCCATTCGCGTTATTCGGATCGGGAGCCACCGTGAACACGGTCGGGTCAGAGGAAACAAACGATAAACCTGAGAGAGTGGCGGTTGATGGCCCCCCTTGAGCGTTGAGAGGCGAAACGGTGAAATTTACCGTCTGGCCGGAATTGAGTTGTACGGACATGGAATTCTCCTTGAAAAAACGATTCGGAACTTTACTGACCGGGCTCGAAGGCTGTCCCCAGGTGAATTTTAACAAACTCGCCGGAGGTGGCTCAACCTCACCGAGAAGCGCTTGAAGCGCTCTGTGCTGCCATCGCAATTCATGCTTGAGCCGCCGGACATCCTCATAGATCTCATGAATCAACTCGTAGAGATTGTCCGATGGCATCGCTACTCAAGTCTACTCCACAAAAGGACTGGCCGTCCGATACGCTTCTTCGGTCCAACCTTTTACGTGAGCATCGCAGGAAAACATCCCGAAATCCCCGCCGATCCCCTGAAGTGACCACTCGTACAGCATTCCCTTGTTCGGTGGCAGCGAAATATACTGCCGCGTCGCGCCCGCCGCAATGTTGAGGGGAATCGTGATCGTTCCCGGAAACTCCGACTGAATCACGAGATTGGCCGCCATTGCCTGCTTGGTGACGCAGTTGAGAATAATTTCGCGGCAATGACCGTATCCCGAAAATCCCAGTTCTGTCGGGTTCGCAACGAAGTCGGCGGCGAGCAGCGGGTTTTGCAAATACCCGAGATCGTATTCGACAATCGACTGAATCCCCGTCCAGGTGAAGTCCAGCGCGAAGTCGAGATAGAGCTTCGTCGGGTCGTAGGCCGGAGCCACGGGGAGAATGTTCACCGTCCCGATCACGCCCGCGGTTGGCGCGGAGAACACCGGCACGGTCCAGGAGTTCGCCAAAACTCCCGCCGTCACCGTGCCGTTCAGATTCAAGGTGAGATCGATCGCCTGCTTGAGCGACCGGATGTCGTCGAAGTTATTTGCGCCCAGGCGCACCTGGCAATTGATGATCCCGCCGGTGTCGGCTGCGAGCGATTCAAACTGCTGAATCGTCCCATCCGCGCATCCGCACAGGATCAGATCGCTATCCTCGGCTTCGTCCTGATAATGCAGCGCCACTCCGGGGTTGTATTCGTCAAACCACCATCCCGGCTTTGTAGTGTCGAACTCGAGCGTTCTCCAGTTCGCTCCGGTGTCCTGGAAATCCATGTACAGCCAGCCGTTCTTGCAGTACCCGAAGCGCGGAGCGACGTTCACCGGCGGCGGCAGGTATCCATTGACGGCGGTTCCCGGAAGACCTTCATGGGGAAGGTACGGGTATAGATCCTCATTGCTGATGCTCTTGGCGGGTCCCAAGTCCGTCACCGCGATTCCGTTGCGGGTCCAGAAGAAAATCGCCGGGCCGATCGTGAACGCCCACGGCTGAAGCAGCCCGGCCCCCACGCTGGTTGTGGTGAAGGAATACGGACTTGCCGGGTTATTGCTGTTCGTCCCGATGATGAATTCCTCCGAAGTCATCGCGATGACGTATCCGTTGAAGATTCCCACCCCCACCCCCGCGTTGGTCGTGGGTAGGTCCACAAAATTACTGGTTCGCGCCGTGTCCGGGTTGGTTCGGTTCGAGAAATAGATCCGCGTCGGATTGAGTGGATCTCCCATCGCAAAAAAGCATTCATCGAATGGACCGGCCAGATACGGAAGCGGATTCCCAAACGTGGTCGGGGAATTGATCTGGAAAGGAACCATCGTCCCGGTGTCGAGATTGTCCTCTACCTGGAAGGCATGGGCGGTGGGCAGGCCGCGAATCACCGTCGCGACGCCGTTGACCAGTACGATCGTACCCTCGCACAGGTTCGACGGAATCGCGACCGATGTTGAAAAGACCGTCGTTCCGACCACACTGCATGTTCCCGTAATCGGCTGCTGCTGGATCGGCCAGGGTTGATTATCGCCGGGCTCGATCTGATCCCCGAGTTGGGCGTCCGCGTAATTGTCGATGAACGACCACGCGCCGCCGGCGGGATTGTTCGGCACGAAGGCCAAGTATTGCGGCGTCCCGTCCACGCTCGCGCCGACTCTCGCGAGATCCACAGTATCCACCTGAGGATCGGCCGAGTAGGCCCCGGAAACCGCGATTCCCTGGCGCTCCGGGAATTCCCCGCCCCGGTCAAGCGGGCTCCAGGTGCTCTGGGCGCCGGTGATGGTGGAGCGATACCGGAAGCAGTACTTGATCGGATTCTCAGGGTTGATGGACTGGGGAGCGTTTGGCCCGTAAGTTCCACCAAACCACCAGGAATCTACCTCTGCGTTCACGATTCCCGTGCAGGTTATTTCGATCCGAATTGCCTTGATCGTATGGAGGCCCACGGTCGAATCCGCACCCACGCGCGTCAGGTTTGAAAGCGGGATGAAGATCTCGCTCCACTGCGATGCCCCGGTGTAAAGCTGAGAAGAAGCGGGAAGTCCGATTTCAAGCTGTGCCAATTGGCCCTGAAGCGCCGCGAGCTGCGAGGCGGACGCGATATTTCCCGCACTGGCGAGCGTCGCCGCCTGACCGAGCAGGAATTGTAATTGAGCCTGCGTTCCCGAGGTCTGAACGGCGTTCAGCGCGGCAAGGATGTTGCTCTGGAGTCCCAGCGCGGCTTGCTGGAATACGTTGGAGGTGACTTCGGCGTAGTAATAGTTGTGCGCGAAGTCGTTTGTGGTCGAATCCACGTCGAGCAGAATGCGGATCAGAGATACGTTTGTCAGCACGTCAAACAACAGGCTGATGTGCATCCAGTCGTCCTGGGTGACCGGGCGGCCGTTGATCTGCGAGAGATCGAGGGCAAGAACCGTATTCAGCGTCGCCGGTCCAACATAGGGCGCCGATGATCCGGGAACCGACGCTGCAACCGTCAGCGCGCCGCCGGGACCGGGATTCAGGGTCACCGGGTACGTTCCGTCGTATCCCGCCGATCCGGTGATCGTAATCGGCGTTCCTACCGGGATTCCCGCCAGCAGAGGAATGGAGGCTGGGTTGACGTAGATGTTCAGGGCAGTAAAGAAAGCTCCCACCTTCTGATCGGGATAGATCGAAACAGCCATGAGCGTCGGCCCCGCGCCGCCCGTGAAAGTGTTCGTGACCGTCCCGACCCCGGTGGTAACTGCGGTTCCCAGGGCATAACCGGTGACCGCATCTCCCTGGGGGTGAGGGAGGCTCAGGTAGACTCGGGCGCAGTCGAAGAACTGTACCGTTTCCCCGGCTGAATGATTATTGACCGTGGAACACCGGAAGCTCACCGAATTGTCTTCGCCGACAGCTACCGAAAGAACCCGCACCAGTTCTGAGTTCAACATCAGCAGGGAGTTCCTGGCGAGCCCGGTGCTGTTGCTTGCCAGAACCACACAGCACAGCCCGCTCGTTCCGCTATCGTATTCGATGGCCGCGATGGTGGTGTCGGCGATCGCCGCTGCCGCGATCATTTCAGTGATGACCGGCCATTCAGTTCCGCTCAATCCGAGGCGCAGGCCTTTCTGAAGCCAAGACGTAGAAGCCGAAGAGGTGGACGAAAACGAGACGCAGGCCCATCCGGTCGAGCCGGAATCGTAAAGGATCTGCGAAATGATCGTGCTCGCGGGTACTCGCGCAATGGCCGTAGGAGTCCCGGCCGTACCTCCCGCCATCCAGCCTGGAGAAAGCAAAAACCCGCTCGACTCGGTATTATCCACGTTCGAGTACAGCGGCTGGATGAGATTGGCGTCAGGAGGCCCCGCTGGTGGCGCTATGCCGACGTTAAACCGCTTCCCGTCCGAGGCCCGGACCTTGGAGTACCTTTGGCTGTCGGCCGCGTACAGGAACGGCTCTACCGCCTGGGCGGGCTGGTAGGTGGCGTAGCTGATCGGGTTCCCGGAGAATCCCGTGTCTACCTCGGTGCCGTCCATGTAAAGACTCGTTCCGGCTCCGGAGAATCTTCGAGTCGGGGAGCCCTCGGCTGTGAACGTCTTGATGGAGGTAACCGGCTTCGCCGAGCCGGGGTTCAGGAACGGGGCGATGGCGGGGCGAGTGCCCAGCGTCCCTTGCTGGGTTACCCGCACGTTCGTCGCGATGCCGAGCTTGTCCTTCGGGATTGAATCCACCGCCGAATTCAGGTGGACGCCCTTGTAGGCGAATTGACCCTTCTCGCGACGGTAGTTCACACTTCCACCTTTTCCGCCTCATAAGGCTTCTCGGCGTTCTCTTCGACCGTAACGCCGAGCAAATCCTTCCAATTGATACTCTGCGCGCGTTCCCGATCCGCGTAGGCTTGCGCGACGCCGAGAAATTCCTTGTAAAGGTCCGTGGTGGCTTCCCACTCCTGCCCTTGCAGCTTAAAAGCCGCAAGGTGATAGCCGTTCCCGAGAATCGCGTCCACGATATCCCCGGCCATGTCGAAGTTCGTATTACGCGAAACCGTGCTGGCCGGTGAGTTGACCACGCAATCGAGCTCGATATCGTAGATCTGATCCGGAACTGGGGAGCACGCAACCAGGTTCCGGCCGCCGATCGCAACCACGTTCGGCGATGCTGGGGTTTGGTTCCGCCATCCTCCGGCCCAATGATCCAGCGCGTAAAGCGTGCTCGGCAAGTATTGGAGCCCCGCGGGGTAGGTATTGAGCACGCACGGCCAGGTTTTCAGGATCTCCAGCGCCCGCCGGAAGCGCATCTGAGCGTACATTGCCCGTTTGTAGTCCCTGGATTGCGCGTCCTGATTCAGCATCGATGCCAGTATTCCCCAGGGCAGGGCGTACACCGAATCGTCCGGGAGCCCGACAAGCTGCGGCAATCCGGTGTAGGAGTAGAGATTACAGGCGGTTATCAGGATCGAAGCATACCCGGTGTTCTGCGGAGGCGGGATGAACTGCAACTGAAACGGCGGCGTCAGCGACGAACTGTACGCGCCCGGCGTGTTCGGAATCTGGGCCTGAGGCCATCCTGGAGCCCAGCCATAGGCTCCCAGTTCATCCGACCGGCTGACGAGATTCCACAGGCCGGAGGGCACGTCGAACCATTCGACGCGATGAACCTGGAGCACCCCAGAGGAGAGCGTGAGCCTTCCGGTCCCCGGAGGCGGGCCTGGAGCGTTCCCCGCGTACTCCTGAACGACCAGCCGCGTTTCTCCGAGGATCTCCTGCCTGCGCAGCGAAAACGCCGTGGTGAGAGCGTCGATCACAAACTGCTGGGTGTTGATCGGGCTGCTCTGCGTGCCATCGAATTCGAGCAGATGATAGCCGACTTGGTTCAGGATGTCGAGATCCACCGCGTTGTACGGAATTACGCCGGTGGCGGCGAGATCGTAGAAAGCGGCATTGGGCGCGGTGACCAACTGAACGGGCGTGCGCCAGTAGTTCGTGAGGACTTGAAATTCCCGGATCGCCTGCCGGATGTAAAGGTCAAGCTCGGGTTGGACCCAGAACGTCTGGTCGCCGAGCCTGGTTTGGAGCAGCGCGGTCAAGGTCGCGATGCTCACTGAGACGGAAGGCGGTCCGGGCATACCTCATTCTACGCGCCTTGAAGGGCTTCCGGCGAGCCACCGGGGTGAGAATCTTTCCCGCTGGTGCAAGGTTCACTGGAATTACATCGAGGTGCCGGTGCCGCGCGGGAAGCTACCGCGCTTTCCCTCGATGGCCTGAATATCCTCGGTCACCTGGAACGGGCCAGTGGGAGCGCCGGAGGTCGTCACGCCCGGCTGCTTCACCGGCGCAGAACTCATTGGACTTTGAAGCTCACCAGCCGCAGAATTTTTCAACAATTCGACTCCGTCCTTATCTCCCGGCATTTGTCCGCCCTGCCCGGGATCGGCCATCGGCCGGGAGGTCATCGGACTTGAGAAAGCGGAAGTTCCGCCGTTTCTTTCGGGTCTCCACATGTGAGTTCTCCTGCTAGAATTCTATCAGTTCACTGACCGTGAGGGAAGACGCGAAAATTTCCGCCGGAGCCCACGCTGAACTGGCCCGCGACGAACAGAAGCAGGACGATTAGCAGAATCGCCCCGCAGATCCAGAGCACCCATTGCGGGAGCGCAAACTTCGCGCAAATCCAAGAACAGCCCCAGGCCACGAAGCAGAAGACCGCCACGTAGATCGCGTACTGAATGATCTGGACGATCACGGCTTGCCTTTCGGAGTCGCCTTGTCCACACGGTCCTGCAGCGCGATCACGCGCGCGGTAGCGTCATCGACCTGCTTCTGCTCCACCGGATCGGTAGTCGCCAGCAGCGCATTCACTTTGGCTTCGAGCGCAGCAACCGCGCCAAGTAGCTTTGAAGTATCCGTCATAAAATCACCTCAGTCCAAGCGTATCAAAGTTTGGAATCTCTTTCTTGCCTGCTCACGACCCTGGGAAGTGTGGCCTCTTTCACGGCCGCCGCAATCTCGTCCGTTCGATCCTTCTCGTCTTTCTTCCCGGCCGCGAAAGATTCCCGCTTCGTGGTAGCCACCAGCGCATCCTTGATGGAGTTTGTATTCTTCTCCAGCAAGATCATGGCGTCCCGCGTGGCTTGCGCGTGACGCTCTGTCCGTCGAGCGAGCACGCCATTGTAATAGCTCAGCGCGACTCCCGGCGTGCCGGGAATCGACATGATGACCGCGACTTGGATTACATCGGTCATTTCGGCGCTAGGCGATCTTTTCGAGCTTTGCGTCGATGCGCTCCAGTGTCCGGCCTATGACTTCGAACTTCACGTCATCCTCTGCCTGATGCACCGCAACATCCGTAGCTGTTTTTGCAATCCGCGCGGTCAGTTCCTCTTTGACTTCAGCCTGCTTCAGCAGCACCTCGGAAACGGCGGAATGGATCTTCAGCGCCATAAACCCGCCGGCAACCATGAGTATGAACTCCGCTCCGTGAATCAATGTTTCGGGACTTAAATCAGCCTGTAGGATCATGGGATGAGGAATAACTCGTGTGATTGCAAGAAGTTAGAGTCATAAGGACCTGACAGCACCGGCCCGGTATCCTCGTTGTCTACGAGCGAGTCATTTATAGAATTATCGGTGAGCTGGTCGCGTCGCAGCAAATCCTGGTACTCCGCGTCCGCTGTTCGCATGGCGTTCAAGTGCCACTGCTTCACCTTCACGTCCACGTTGGGCTGCCCGGCGACGACCTGGTGCCCGTAGTGCCGCGCGCGCGCCATGATCGTCTCATCCGTGATCTGCTGCGGCAGCAGGTCGGTCAGCGCCACCG